>DATFTC010000051.1:0-15350 GCA_035262305.1 Myxococcaceae bacterium
ACCAAAAACGATATCTCGCGGCTCATCGCCGACGAGCAGCGTGCGAACGACGCGCGCGGTCGATAAGTCGCTGATATCGACGATGCTCACGCTGTCCGAAAGGTGGTTGACCACCCAGACTTCGGTTTGAGATCGCGCGGCAATCGCAATCGGCTCGAGGCCAACCGCAATCGAGGCCACTGGCGTCAGTTCGCCGCTGCCCAGTTGGCGATGCCTGCGCGCGCCGCTGCGGCGCCTTGCCGAATCGCTGATGGAGAAGATTTCCAGGCGGTTGTCCGGGGTGTTCGCCGCGAATAAGAGGTTTCCATTCGGGGAGAGAGCCAGGGGGCGCACCTGGCCGGTCTCAAACAGCGTGAAGGAAGGGCCGCCGTTGCCTGAGCCCCGCGCACGTTTCTGCGGGGCCTTCTGACGTGCCGCTGCCGAGCCATCCGACGACCGTTGTGCGGCATCACCCACCCGTTCGCTCGAAGTGCATCCAGCGAACAGCAAAGCGCCGCTCAGCAGACTCAACGCGCGGTAAGTCATGGATTGCTCCGTGGGGTTCAGAGTGGGGGACGCACTGTAGCGGAGCCCCGAAAAAGGTCCAGTGCTCAACGCGGAACCCGAGAAGGCTCTGCAGTCCGTGCCCTCATCGAGCGCTTCGCGGCTCAGGTCCCGATGCCGACGACCAGGTAGACTCTAAATGCTCCCGAGTTGATGGCATAACCGCCGTCGATTCCGAGCAGCGGCAGGACAATGTTGCTCATGTAAAGGCGGATGCCGGCTCCAATCCCGTTGCCCCAATCATTCAGCTTGGGACCGCCGAGCTGATCGGGCAGATACCGACGAACCACGTGCCCGCTGTAATCGACGCGCACCAGATCCGGCGGAATGTCTCGAAAATAAATCAACGCAGTATCGTAGAAAGCGACCCCGCGAATCGCGATTGGATCGATCTTGAAGAGCGGAAAGTGGTACTCGCCGCTGCCCGCGAACCGCGTATCGCCGCGAAATTCGCGATACAGAAAACCGCGCAGATTGTTGCCGCCGGCCACCAGCTCCGCGTGAAACGGAGTATCGAAGCCGAGGTGAGCCGAGGCTCTCAATCTGAGATTGTGGCTCTGGAACAATCTCAGGCTTCGCTTGAATGTCGCGCCCAGCTCGCTGTAGCGATAGTCCGAAGCCCAAGCGGGAGAGGAACCCTCGTAGCCGAGCTCGAACAATCCGCCCTCCTGGATCGGCCCCAGATCCCGGAGCGTGTCGTAACTGATGCTGAGGCGCAGATTCGCATCGGCCCGCGAAGGCCCCGGATCAAACGCCGGGCCGTAGGGATTATCCTCAGGATTGTGATTGCTCACCCGCAGGTACCGATACCGCGCCGCAGTTTTCACGACGTCGAACCAGTTGAGCACAAAGCCGATGCCGCCGCCGTAGGATAGGACGGTCGTTCGCCGCTCGAGCGGGGGATCTTCCATCGACGCGTCGGGGGCATACTCATCCGTGCGATCGCGCTTATAGAGAGCTTCCATGGTCAGCGACAGGGGATACCAATTAAAGATGTTTGAATTGAGGAAGCCGATGTATATGCCGGACTCCGCGCTCGTCAGCTGCGCGGCAATCAGCAATTTCTTGTTTTCGCCGAAAAGATTGTTTTCAGCGTAGAGAACTCCGCCTCCGATGTTGGACGAAGAAAGCGAAAAGGTCGGGGCGATCACCCAGGAGATCTTGTCGCGGACCGAGATCTCCACCGCAACCGTGCCGTTCGGACGCGCTCGAGGGGTGACGACGACTTCCTTGAACAGTCCGCTCGCATTCAGCCGCCGCGTGGCCTCGGCGAGTTTTTCCTCAGTCAGCTCTTCCCCCACTGAAATTCCAGCAATTCCTCGCACCGTACCAGCGGTCGTCTTCTCATTGTCGCGGACGGTCACTTCGGACACGCGCGCCGGCAATGGCGCCGAACGCGGCGGCCGCGGCAAGGGAGGGGTCTCGAACAGCGGCCGGGTCTCCGGAGAGTCCACGCGCGGGGAGCTGCTTGGTGGACTAGTAGCCCCCTCCCCGCCGCCGCTCAGATGGCCAACCAGAAACATCGTCAAAGAGCACGCGGCGAGAAGCACTGGACTCGGCGGTAGTCATGGCCGGCTGATCCAGCCGGGGTTGATCGCGAGCCTTTCGCAGAACGCCGGCTGACCGACCAGGGTTACGGTCGGTAACAGCTTGTTACTGAACAACACACTCGACGCACTGCACAACACTGTAAAGACCCGCGCTTTCGGGCAGCGTGGTGTACGGAATGCACCTTGCAAACCGCACCCTGAACTGTTACCGGGAGAGCCGGACGGTGACGGCCGACCGTTGGAGAAGTCGGGGGCTTCTCCCGGCCAGCTTGTCAACCGGGATTTGAACCAGGAGGATCAGAATGGCCGCAACTACAGCAGCGAACTTGGCGCCGACGGAGCGAGTTGTCACCTTCGCGGAAGAACGGCGAGTCATCATCGCCTCTTCGGTAGGCACTGTCTTCGAGTGGTACGACTTCTACCTTTACGCGATCCTGGCGCCCTTTTTCGCCACGAAGTTCTTTCCAAGCGGCAACCAAACGGCTGCCCTCCTCGCAGCCTTTACCACCTATGCGGCCGGCTTCCTCGTTCGTCCCTTCGGGGCACTTATCTTTGGTCGAATCGGCGACCTGGTTGGCCGCAAGTACACATTTCTCATCACCATCGTTGTGATGGGAACTTCCACGGTCTTGGTCGGCCTTCTGCCGACCTACGCATCGATCGGCTTCGCATCGCCGATAATCCTCGTTCTTTTACGGCTCGCGCAAGGGCTGGCGCTCGGCGGCGAATACGGCGGCGCAGCAACGTACGTGGCGGAGCATGCGCCCGATGGCAAGCGCGGCTATGCGACGAGCTGGATCCAAACAACGGCTACCGTGGGCATGTTGATGGCGCTCATCGTCATCGCGTTGAGTCGCTACTTTCAGTCAGCAACGACGTTCTCGGCCTGGGGTTGGCGAATCGCCTTCTGGCTCTCGATGCCACTTCTGGCGATCTCGATTTACATCCGATTGAAGCTGCAAGAGTCACCGATCTTCCAGCGCATGAAGACGGCAGGCAAGCGTTCGAAATCGCCACTCAAGGACAGTTTTTTCAAGTATCCCAACAACAAGTACGTGGCACTGGCGTTGCTCGGGGCCACCGCGGGTCAAGGAGTGGTTTGGTACACGGGGCAGTTCTACGCTCTCTTCTTCCTCTTGATCTACCTAAAGCTGGACTTCATCCCGACCTATTTCCTCATCGGCCTTTCCTTGGTTATTGGCACGCCTTTCTTCCTCGTATTTGGCGCGCTCTCGGACCGCATCGGTCGCAAGAAAATTATCTTGGCTGGCTGCCTGATCGCAGCGGTGACCTACCGGGCGCTTTTCGGCGGACTGACGCACTATATAAACCCGGCACTCGAGCGATACCAGGATACAACGCCGATCTCGGTCGCTGCCTCGAACTGCAACTTCCACATTTTCCTCGGTCCCTGGTCAGATCAAACCGCGTGTGACAAAGCCAAAGACTTTCTCGGAAAGGCTGGGCTTTCCTTCACGTCAGTGCCCGCGCTTCCAGGTCAAGAGGTCGTGACCCGGATCGGCAACATCGAGATTAAAGGGTGGGACGAGAAGCAATACCAAGCAGCACTCAAATCAACCGGATATCCGCCCAAGGCAAACCTGGCCAACGTGAACTGGGTCATGGCGGAGCTGATCCTGATCTTAATGGTGATTTACGTCACCATGGTCTACGGGCCCATCGCCGCATTCCTGGTCGAGCTGTTCCCAGCCAACATTCGATACACTTCGATGTCTCTGCCCTATCACATTGGCAACGGCTGGTTCGGCGGCATGCTGCCGTTGCTCGCCACGGCAATCGTGGCCAAGGCTGGCAACATCTACGCCGGCCTCTGGTATCCAATCATCGTCTCGCTGATGACCCTCGTGATCGGCACTTTGTTCGTCCGCGAAACCAAGGATGTGAAGATCCACGCCGAGTACGGAACGGCGCGGTCGCCGGAACAAATGCCTGGCTCGGCGTAGCTCGAGAGCACCAGCCTCGCGAGGCCCTACGCCTGCAACTTCGGCCTGGGAATTCCCAGCCGGTGCCTCTTTTCCCAAAGCGCCTTGCGGCTGATGCCAAGGCGCTTGGCCAGCTCCGTCTCGCTCAATCGGTGCTGATGCTCGAGGACGAACTTGCGGAAATATTCCTCGAGGCTTCCGGACATCGCCTCGCCCTCGAGCTCGTTGATCTCGGCCGGCGTTAATAGCGGCGAGTCGATCGCCAACAGCTCAGCGGTAATCGTCCCCGCGTCGCACAGGATCACAGCGCGCTCGATCGCATTTTCCAGCTCGCGCACGTTGCCGGGCCAATCGTGTTTGGCGATCGCGGCCCGCGCTTGAGGGGCGAACTGGAGCGGAGGGCGATTCAGCCTTCGGCATGTCTTGACCAGCAGAAAATCCGCCAGCGCCGGAATGTCCTCGCCGCGCTGGCGCAGCGGCGGCAGTGGAATCTCGACCACCCGGAGCCGGAAGTAGAGGTCTTCGCGGAATTTTTGGTCTCGCACCATCTGGCGCAGATTGCAGTGGGTGGCCGCGATTAGCCGCACGTTGACCCTTCGGGCCACCGTCGCGCCAACCCGCCGGACCTCGCCTTCCTGCAGCACGCGCAACAGCCGCGCTTGAGCAGAGAGCGGAAGCTCGCCGATCTCGTCGAGGAACAATGTCCCGCCATCCGATGCTTCGACCAACCCGGCCCGCGAGGTATGCGCGCCGGTAAACGCACCTCGCTCGTGGCCGAACAACTCGGATTCGATCAGCGTGTCGGGAATCGAAGCGCAGTTGACCGCGATGATCGGCGCGTCTTGCCGCGGGCTCTGCGCGTGCACCGCCCGGGCGACCAACTCTTTTCCGGTGCCCGACTCGCCGAGGATCAGCACCGTGGCATCCGTCGGCGCCACCTTGCGCACCCGCTCGAAGACCTCGAGCATCGCCGGGCAGCTGCCCACCATCCCGCCCACGGCGTAGGAGCGCTCGAGATCCTGTCGCAGCGCCGCGTTCTGTCTCTCCATGCGCGTCTGGCGAAGGATCCGGTCGACCACCATCAGCATCTCGTCGTGGTCGAACGGCTTGGCGATGAAGTCCACTGCGCCCTTTTGCATCGCTTCCACCGCGGCCCTGACGGTGGCATAGCTCGTCATGATCAGCACCGGGGCGTTGCCGCACTTGCCGATCAGCTCTGTCCCGTCGCCGCCGGGCAACCGCAGGTCCGCGATGATCAGATCGAAGACGTCGAGGGAGTGATTCGCCTCGGCTTCGGCGACCGACGCCGAGTCCGAGATGTCGTGTCCAGCTCGCGCGAGCAATCGCCCCAGCTCCGCGCGAATGATCGGTTCGTCTTCCACAATGAGGATCTGGCTCACGCTCGCACCTGCTCTCGGCGCACTTCGAGCCGCGGCAGCGGCGCCGTCTTCTGCCGCAGCGGCAACTGGAGAACAACCGTCGTTCCTGCCCCCAGCGCGCTGTTCACTTCCATCGTGCCTTGGTGCTCACGCACGATGCTGTAGGCCAGCGGCAGCCCCAGCCCGGTTCCCTGACCGGGCTCCTTGGTGGTGAAGAAGGGCTCGAAGATGCGCTGCCTCACGGCTTCGGGAATGCCGGTTCCCTGATCGATCACCAAAACCCGAACATCGCCGCCCTGAACTTTCGCCTCCACCCAAACGCGCTCGCCCGGTCGCGAGGCGTCGAAGGCATTGCTCAGAAGATTCACAAACACCTGAAGCAACCGCTGCCGGTCTCCCTCGATGGTCAGCTCACTTGGGCATTTGTTTTCGCAGGGGATGTTTTTCGCCGTTCGGTCGAGCTGAACCAGGGCAATCGCCTCTCCAACCGCTTCGCGGAGCGAAAACGTCTCTACCTCCTGAACGCCATTGTCCGAGCCGCTGCGGCTGAAGCTGAGCAGGCCGCGCACGATGGCGTCGATCCGTTGAGCCTGCTCGAGGATCGACCGCACTCGGTCGCGCAGCACCGAGGCATTATCCTCATGCGCCAGGTTCTGCGCGATGCAGGCGATGCCCGTGAGCGGATTGCCGATTTCATGCGCGATGCCCGCCGCGAGCCGGCCGATCGACGCCAGTCGATCCTGATGTGCGACTTGAGACGCGAGGGCTTTTCGCTCGCTCACGTCCTCCACCAGCATCACCAGACCCTGAGACGGGCTCGTCCCTCGTCGCGGCAGCGCAGCGCCGTCGACGACGGACTTGCTCAAGGAAAAGAAGCGGTCGCCGAGCCTTATTTCCTGCTGAGGCTCCGGACGCGCGGCGAATTCCGCCAAGGCGCGCGCGACCGGTTGCTCGAGCTGCTGCAGCGTTCCACCGGTCGCTTCGTTTGCCGAAATCCCGGCCAGCGCTTCCAGCGCGCGGTTCCAGATCACCACGTCGCGATCGGGGCCCAAGGCGCAGACGCCCAGCGGCAGATCCTCCAAGATCCGGCGAAGGTATCGCCGGAATGCTTCCAACTCCGCCGCCGGCCCCGGCAAGTGCGCGCGCGATTCTCGAAGCGTCTCCTCCAGAAATCGAAGTCGATCCGAAAGAGCCGGACGCGCTTGGGTATCGAGGCGCAGTCCTTCATCGACGATCATCCTTGCCACCAACGGCCCGACCAGCCCGGAGAGATTTCGCTGGATTCGCTCCCGAAGCCGCTGCAGCTGCGCCGGGCGCCGCTCGTTTCGCGTCATCTCCAGGTCGCCCAGGGCCTGCGCGACTTCCAGCTCCGCGGCCTCCGGCCCGAGCAGCGGCGCGAGGCGCTCTTGGAACTCCACCGGCGAAGTTGCGGCAACGACGATCAGCTCCGGCGCGAGCACCTCTTTGGCGCAGGCGCTCGCCGCCCGCTCTTCGGCATGGGTGGGACGCGTCGCCAATGAGAGGGCTCCAAACAGCAGTCCATTGATCGAAAGCGACGCGAGAGTGGCGATACTCCAAGGCTCACGTCCGGGGGCTATCCCGAACAGCGCGCTGATGTCGAAGGCATTTGGAAGAAGCCCGGACCTGGTAAGCAGTGGAACGAACAGCGTGGCCGCCCAGACGAAGATGCCACCCATCAGGCCGGCAATGAACCCGAGCCGCGTTGCTCTCCTCCAGAAGAGCACGCCGAACAGCCCGGGCAAGAACTGGGCGACGGCAACGAACGACACCAGCCCAAGCTCGACCAACCCGCGGTGCCTGTCGAGGAAGATGGAGGAGCAGTATCCGGCCAGAATGATCGCCGCGATCAGCGCTCGGCGCGCCCACAGCAGTCGGCTGTAGAGGTCCCCGGGCTTCGCCAAATCGCGGCGGGGCAGCACCAAGTGGTTGAGGCACATCGCCGCCAAAGCGAGCGTGTCGACGATCAGCATCGCGCTCGCGGCGGAGAGCCCACCCAGGAAAGCGATTCCCGAAAGCAGCGTCGAGCCGCTCCTTCGCGCCACGGTGAGGACGTAGAAATCGGCGTTGCCGCTCGGCAACAGCTCCATCCCAGCCCAAAGGATTGCGGGCACCGCGAGATTGAGCAGCAGCAGAAAGAGCGGGAATGCCCAGCTCGCCACATGCAGCCCACGCTCGTTGAGGCTCTCGGTGAACGCCATATGAAACTGCCGGGGAAGCAGAAAGCCAGCCGCGAAAGAGAGCAGAAGCAGCGTTTTCCAAGGACCCTCGCGGACCGGACGGAACAGGGATTCCACCGCCAGCGGATGGGCGCGCAACCAATTCTCCATGCCCGAGAAGCCGCCGAAGACCAAAAAGACGGCAATGCCGGCGACCATCAAAAGTGCGGCGAGCTTGACCACCGACTCGAAGGCGATGGCGACGACCAGCCCTTCGTGCCGCTCTCGCGCCGTGACGTGGCGAGCGCCGAACAGAATCGCAAACAGCGTGACCAGCGCACAAAACGCGAGCCCCACGGTGCCGGGCGCGGTGAACTGGGTGAGCACACGAACCGATTCCGTCACCGCCCGAATCTGCAGAGCCAGATAGGGCAGGCTGCAGGCGATCATAAAGAGCGTGACCAGAACCCCCGCTGCCTGGCTCTGGTAGCGAAAGGCGAACAGGTCGGCGAGCGAGGTCAGTTGATTGTCCCGAATCACTCGCAGCACCGGCATCCAAAGCGCGCCGATAAGCAGGCAAGAAAGGGTCACCCCTAGGTAGATGGCGAGGAAGTTGTAGCCCTGGCCGCGAGCGAAACCGACGCTGCCGTAGTACGTCCAGGACGTGGCATAAACTCCGAGTGACAGCGCGTAGGTCAGCGGGTGGCGCGAGACGCGCGCCGGAATCAGCCCGCGCTCGGTCGCATAGGCGATCAAGAAGAGCAGCAGCAGGTACCCGAGCGCCGCGGCAAAGAGCGGACCGATTTCAAGTGTCACGGCTCTTCCTCCGCCGGGCGACCCACCATGCCCCGACGATCAGCAGAAGCCATAGCACAAACGGCGTGAGCCAATGCCAACCGGTTGCCCAGAGATTTCGTGCTCGCGATGCCAGAACGAGCACGCCGACCCCGAACAGAAGCAGGGCCAGGTCCGACGTTCGGCTGCGGTCGGGCATGAGCGCCATCGGGCGCGGAAGTAGACGCCAACTCGAGCCTGCGCGCCAGAGGGGCGGTGCCTCGCGTGTTGGACTGAGGCGCTACAGACCTGGATCAATGCGCTGCGTCACGAGCGCGGAGGCGATGTCTTGGGATACCCCAGGCTCTGCAGCGACGCGCCGATCTCGTCGAGGATCGCCGGATCGTCGATGGTCGCGGGTACTGAATAGGGCAGGCCATCCGCGATCTTTTTGACCGTGCCGCGCAGGATTTTGCCCGAGCGCGTCTTCGGTAGCCGCTTGACGACGGTGACGACCTTGAAAAAAGCCACCGGGCCGATCTCGTCGCGAACCAGCTTTACCAGTTGCTGCAGAACCTCGCTCTCAGGCCGCGTGACGCCCGCCTTGAGCACCACGAAGCCGACGGGAATCTCGCCCTTGAGCTCGTCCGCCACGCCGACCACCGCGCATTCCGCAACATCCGGATGAGACGAGAGCACCTCCTCCATCGCTCCGGTTGAAAGCCGATGCCCTGCGACGTTGATGATGTCGTCGATGCGGCTCATGATGGACAAGTAGCCGTCTTCGTCTTTGAAGCCGGCGTCGCCGGTCAGGTAGTAGCCCGGATATCGACTCAGATAGGCTTTCTGGTAACCCGCATCGTCTTTCCACAGCGTCGGCAGGCACCCCGGCGGCAGCGGCAATTTGATTGCGATGCTGCCCGTCTCGTTCGGCCCCACTTCCTTGCCGGCCTCGTTCAGTATTTGAACGTCGTAGCCGGGCACCGGCTTGGTGGCACTGCCGGGTTTGACTGGCAGCATCCCAAGGCCGGCGAAGTTTGCCGAGATCGGCCAGCCGCTCTCCGTCTGCCACCAGTGGTCGATTACCGGCACCTTCAGTCGCTCCTGAGCCCAGAGCAGCGTGTCCGGATCGCAGCGCTCGCCCGCGAGAAACAAGGTTCGAAAGCGGGATAGGTCGTAGCGGCGCATGTGCTCGCCGTTCGGATCTTCCCGCTTGATGGCGCGAAACGCGGTCGGCGCAGTGAAGAGAACCCGGACGCCGTGCTGCGAGATGACTCGCCAAAATGCACCCGGGTCCGGAGTCCCCACCGGCTTGCCCTCGTACAGAACGGTGGTGCACCCTGTGAGCAGCGGCGCGTAGACGATGTACGAATGACCGACGACCCATCCAACGTCCGAGGCAGCCCAGTACACCTCACCCGGTTTGGCCCCGTAGATCGCCTCCATGCTCCAACGCAGGGCGACGGCGTGGCCGCCATTGTCCCGAACCACGCCCTTCGGATGACCCGTCGTCCCGGAGGTGTAGAGGATGTACAGCGGGTCGGTGGCGGCGACGGGAACGCATCCGGCCGGGCGCGCGGAGGCCATCGCTTCCGCCCAGTCAACGTCGCGGCCGGACATCGGCGCCGCCGTTTGCGGTCGCTGAAGGACTATGCATCGCTCGGGTTTGAAATGGGCCAGCTCGATCGCCTTGTCCAGCAGCGGCTTGTACGGAATGGTCCGGCCCACTTCGATTCCGCATGAAGCGGAGACAATCAGCTTCGGCTCGGCGTGATCGATTCGCGTCGCGAGCTCGTGAGGCGCGAACCCGCCGAACACCACGGAATGGATGGCGCCGATCCGCGCGCACGCCAACATGGCGATCAACGCCTCGGGAACCATCGGCATGTAGATGATTACTCTGTCGCCCTTGGCGATGCCCTGAGCTTTCAACGCCCCTGCAAATCGCGCGACCTGATCCAAAAGCTGCCGATAGGTGAAGCGCGCCACGGTACCCGTCACTGGGCTGTCGTAAATCAGCGCCAGCTGGTCCGCCCGTCCGCTCTCCACGTGAACGTCAAGTGCGTTGTAACAGGTATTAAGCATCCCGCCGGCAAACCAGCGGAAGAACGGAGATTGGGACTTGTCCAAAACCCGCTCCCATCGCCGCTCCCAGCGAACTCCCTCCGCCACCTCACCCCAGAAGGCCTCCGGGTCTTGCAGCGACCGCCGGTATGCTTCGTCGTAGCGCGGTGCCATAGGTCGGTCCTTTTCCAAAGCCATTGTGCAGGATGCCACTCGCGGGGGAATTCCACCATCCCTTTTGCTTGCGCGCCGCACTGGGGCGTGCTCTACCCTCGTGCAATCAGGCCCGATGGGCGTCGAGTGGAGATCCAAAGTTGTTGACGTTCAGAACGAGTGTCTTTCGACCTTGAACCTTCGACTTTGAAATATCGAGAGGAGAAGCACATGAGCAAGAGCAGCAAAGTCACGAGGAGAAGCTTTATCAAGGCAGCGGGCGTGGGTGCGGCCGGGCTGGGAGCAGGCTTGGTGCTGCCGAAATATGCCCATGCTCAAAAGAAAAAGACTCTCAAGATCCTGCAGTGGAACCACTTCGTTCCCGGCTACGACAAGTGGTTCAATGAAACATACATCAAGCAGTGGGGCGCGAAGAACGACACCGAGGTGAGCGTCGACAATATCGACGTCAAGGCGATCAATGCGCGCGCGGCTTCCGAAGTTTCAGCGCAAAAGGGCCACGATCTGTTCCTGTTCCTCTCGCCGCCCGCGGTCTATGAAGACCAAGTCATCGACCACAAGGAGATTTATCAGGAGGTCGAGAAGCGATACAACACCAAGCCGATCCAGCTCGCGATCAAGAGCACCTACAATCCGAAGACGAAAAAGTACTTCGGCTTTTCGGACAGCTTCGTACCCGATCCGGTGAACTATCGTTCCGATCTCTGGGGCGAAATCGGGATGACGCCGGACAGCTGGGACGACATCCGCCGAGGCGGAAAGAAGATCAAGGACAAGACTGGCATTCCGGTTGGCATTGGTCAATCTGCCGAGCTGGACACCGCGATGGCGATGCGCGCGGTGATGTTCTCGTTCGGCGCGTCCGAGCAAGATGAGAACAATCAGCTCATTCTCAATTCCAAAAATACCTTGGAAGCCGTTAAGTTCGTCAAGGCGATGTATCAAGAAACGATGACCCCGGAAGTGCTGGCGTGGGACCCATCGTCCAACAACCGCGCCATGCTGGCCGGCAAGGCTTCGGTTGTTCTCAATGCCATCTCCATCACCCGACAGGCAGAGAACGACCACATGGACATCGGCGACAAGATCTTGCTCGCCAAGGCGGCCAAGGGCCCGGTGCGCCGAATGGGCCTCGAGCACGTGATGAATGTGTACGTGATCTGGAAGTTTGCCGAAAACAAGGAAGGAGCGAAGAAGTTTCTCGCGGACTACATCGGCAACTTCCGGCAGGGATTCCTCGCCAGCGAATTCTACAACTTCCCGTGCTTCTGGAATCAGGTGCCGGATATCACCAAGCTGCTTGAGTCGGACACCAAGGGCAAGCCGGTAGGCAAATACAAGGTCCTCGTCGACTCGCTCGATTGGGCAACCAACGTCGGCTATCCCGGTTACGCCACCGCGGCGATCGACGAGTGCTTTACCACGTGGGTGATCAATACCATGTTTGCCCAGGCAAGCACTGAAGCGATGTCTCCTGAGGACGCGATCAAGGAGGCGGAGGCCAAGTGCAAGAAGATCTGGGCCAAGTGGCAAGAGAAGAAGCTCATCTAAACTGCACTGCGGGGTCTGCGTTTTTTGAAAGGGGGACGTTGACACGTTCACCTCGCGAGCGAATCCTATGGCAATAGTCGAGACGCGAGACATCAAGAAGCGCTTCGGGGATTCGATCGCGGTAGACGGCGTAGACCTGGCCACCAAAGAGGGCGAGTTCCTCGTGCTGCTTGGCCCCAGCGGTTGCGGGAAAACGACCTTGCTGCGAATGATCGCCGGCCTGGAGAAACAGAGCTCGGGCGACATCTTGATCGGCGGCCAGGTGGTCAATGACTTGCCCCCGCGCGCTCGCAAGATCGCGATGGTCTTCCAAAGCTACGCCCTTTATCCGCACATGACGGTTGCCGAGAACATTGCGTTCCCGCTCAAGGCACAGGGAGCGAAGCGAAGCGAGATACCCGGGAAGGTGGAGTGGGCGGCGGAAATGTTCGGCATCAAGCGGCTGCTGGAGCGAAAACCTCGCCAGCTCTCGGGCGGCGAGCGGCAGCGGGTCGCGCTGGCGCGCGCGATGGTGCGCCAACCCGATGTTTTTCTCCTCGACGAGCCGCTCTCCAACCTGGACGCGAAGCTTCGAACGATGGCCAGGGACGAGCTGCAACAATTCCAGCGGCGGCTCGCTACGACCACCATCTACGTCACGCACGATCAGGTCGAGGCAATGGGGCTCGGCGATCGGATCGCGGTGATGAACCAGGGCAAGGTGCGGCAGCTGGGGCCGCCGCAACAAGTCTATTACGATCCCGCGGACACCTTTGTGGCGGGATTCCTCGGCTCACCGCCGATGAACTTCTTCAACCAAGACAACGTCTCGGCCGGCTTTCGTCCGGAGCATTTCCTTCCCAAAGAGGTGTATCAGGGCGTCCAGGAGCCGTTGATCAACCTCTGGTTTCACGTCAACCGCGTGGAGAACCTCGGCGCCGACCGCCTGGTTTACGGGCATCTGCGCGACGTTTTCCAGAGCGAAAAGGTGATTGTCAACCTTCCATCCACGCTTCACCTGCACATCAAGCCGGGTGCGGCATACGAGTTCGCGATCAAGGAACAGGATGTGAAGTACTTCGACCGCACCACCGGCGTACGCACGGAACCAAAGCCGTTCTGGAAGCGCGCATGAGCACCGCGGCAGAGACGGCACTCCGGGCTCGCGCGCGCGCCCGACGAAGCGGCGTCGCCGACGACGAGGCGCGGCTGGGTCGGCTGATGCTGGCGCCCGCGGTCATTTACATCGTCGCCCTGGTCGGCCTGCCCTTCACGCTCGCGCTTCTCTACAGCGTGAGCAACGTCACGGTCGGAAGCACCGGGTTTCGCATCGTCGGAATAGAGAACTTCCGGTCGGCGATTGAGAACCCCACCTTCATCCGAGCTCTGAGAAACACTCTGGTCTTTGCATTGATCTCGCAGGCTCTGGTGCTGATCCTCGCTACCACGCTTGCCCTCGCCCTGCAGAAGAATTTCCGCGGCAAATGGTTCGTGCGCTTGCTGATACTGTTGCCGTGGGTGGCGCCGATCTCGCTGGGCACGATCGGCTGGCTGTGGATCCTCGAGCCGATCTACAGCGTGATCAACTGGACGTTGCGGTCGATCGGCATCTTCGGGCCGAACACCTGGCCGATCTGGCTTGGACAGCCACGCTTGGCGATGGCTTCGGTGATCACCGTGCACGTCTGGCGCCTGCTGCCGCTGGCGACGATCATCCTGCTCGGGGGTCTCAGCTCCATTCCCCAGGACATCCACGATGCGGCGGCGATCGACGGGGCAAACTTTTGGCGCCATCATTTTCAGATCACCGTTCCGCTGATCAAACCCATTTTGCTGGTCGCGTTGATGTTCGGGTTGATCTTCGCGGTGACGGACATGATCGTCATTTACGTCCTCACCCGGGGCGGGCCGTACGATCAGACACAGGTGCTCGCCACGCTCGCGTTCTTCACCGGCATTGACGGAGGCGACCTCGCGGCGGGCGCTGCGATCGCTCTATTCCTCTTTCCGGTCCTCGCCGCCGGCGCCATCGTGCTGCTCCGGCTCGCTCGTCGCTCAGAGGTGGTCTGAAATGGCGAGCCTGGCGCTGGTAAGAACGGCGGGCGCCAAGGCGATCACCTTCGCGGTGATCGCCGGATTCGCCACCTTTGCGGCCTTCCCGTTCGCCTGGATGCTGATCACCAGCTTCAAGCAAACCAGCGATTTGGTCGACCCCACCCACAATCCTTTCGTATTCCACAAGCCGCCCACGCTCGAGCACCTCCGCATCCTTTTCTTCCACACACAATTCGCCCGCTTTGCTGCCAACACGCTTTTCGTCGGAGTGACGGTGGTGGTTATCACGCTGCTTCTCGCCGTGCCCGCAGGGTACAGCCTGGCGCGGCTGACGGGCCCGACGGGAGAAAAGTTGGGGATTGCGATCTTCTTCACTTACCTCGTTCCGTCGACGATCCTCTTCATCCCGATGTCGCGGATCATCAGCACGCTTGGCCTTCAGGATTCGCTCTGGTCGCTGGTCCTCGTCTATCCCACGTTCACCGTGCCCTTCTCGACCTGGCTGTTGATGGGCTTCTTTAAAGTCATTCCCCGCGATCTCGAGGAGGCGGCGATGATCGACGGACTGAGTCGCTTTGGCGCCTTTCTCAAGGTGATCGTGCCGGTGTCCATCGCCGGAATTTTCACCGTGATCATCTTCACCCTGACACTGGTGATGCAGGAGTTCGTTTACGCTCTGACGTTCATCAGCGGCGCGTCCCGTTTCACCATCAGCGTCGGAGTGCCGACCGTGCTCGTGCGCGGCGATGTGTACTTTTGGGGCTCGCTGATGGCCGGGTGTTTCATCGCCAGCGTGCCGATCGCCATTCTGTACAACTTCTTCGTGGACCGCTTCATCGCCGGCTTCACCGTGGGCTCGGTGAAGGGGTAGCACCTCGAGCAGGTCGACACCCAGGGCAGAAGCTAGGGCGTGCGCTCGCTCGTCTCACGTAAACACCGCGGCCAATCAAGCTGCCTCCGAAGCCGCGACTGACCCGCATCGATTAGGCTATCCCGCCGACCAAGCTGAAAAATACCGTTCGCGGTTGGGCCGAGTCGGGGCCTCAATCAGCGGCGTTTGAAGCGTCCCACCAGGTCGGCCAACCGCTTGCGATCGGTCGGGTCAACGTTTTCAAAACGCACGCCGATGGCGCCCTCTCGTTCCCACGCCACCGCACCCGA
>DATFTC010000052.1:0-3051 GCA_035262305.1 Myxococcaceae bacterium
GAAAAGATTGTCCAGGAGTTGGAAAAGGGTGATGTGCCTCTTGAAAAGTCGTTGACGCTTTTCGAGGAGGGTATGCAGCTATCTTCCGCTTGCCGCAAAGAGCTGGATGAGGCGGAAGGCAAGGTTGAGATCTTACTCAAACAGAACGGCAAGCTCCAGGCCGAGCCGTTCGAGCCCCAAGCCGAGAAAGCGCCTGGCCGGAAATAGGCGCGCTGGTTCGTCGTCGCTCAATCCGTAAACGTCCGCGGCAGGCTTTCCACCCTCGAGGCCTGCGGCGGCCCAATCAGCCGTAACGGCGGCAGCAAATGGGGATCCTATGCAGTATTCCAGTGTAATCGTGCTTCAACGGGACGGAGGCGCGGCTCAGGCCATTGTGGCCTCGCTGTGCCACTCGTTTACTCATGTGCGCACGGTGCGCACGCTTGATGAATTGCGAGCCAACATTATCAGTCATCGCGCCGACAGCGTGGTTCTTGACATGGAAGTAGCGTCGCTCAAAGCCCTCGAGCGTCTGACGCGCGAATTTCCCCAGACGACGATCGTGTGCACCCATCGCGTGGCGGACGAGGAGTTGTGGGCGTCGGCGCTGCGAGCGGGAGCGGCCGACGTGTGTGCGCCCAATGATACCCGGGCGGTGGTTTCCGCATTGTGCCACACGCCCGTGCGGCACGATACGGCGGCCTGAGGCTGGTCAATCGGAGGCGAGGATCTCGGGCGGAAAAGCGGGATCCTTCGCTTCACTCACCATGACAAAACCTGCCTGGATGACGCGATCGGTTCGGATGGTATGACCGATCCCGCTAGCGAATCCTTTCGCGCAATCCGCTGTCGTACATTGCCCCGTAGGACAGGAATTGTTGTCTCACCGTTTTGGGATAGCTGATCTCCACTCGATCGATCTCTCCGTCCGCGCCCGGCCTGGGAGTCAGTATCGAGTTGATGCCCGCCCAGTAGACGGGAATGCCGAGTTTGGCGAAGCGCGCGACCACCTGATCGCGAAGGGCGGGATCGAAGTGGACGCCGTACTGGTCCACCAAGGCCTTGATGGCAGCGTAATCGCCTTCCGCCTTAATGCGCATGAGTTCGGCGAGCAGCATGCCCACGCCCTGGCGCATCTTCTGGTAGTCCTCGACCTGGATGTATGTCTTGCCATCGCGATCAAACTGGCGGATCGAGCCGGGCACCTTGTCGCGGATGTAGCCGACGATCAGCTGACGGTCGCGCTCGTGATCTTCCTCGATAATGTCTCCGCGAGGAATGCGGCGCAGTTGGATTACAGGTGCCAGCGCAGCCGTGTCATACATGGTCTTGGCAACTTCTTCCTGGTGTGAGACCAGCCCCAGTTCCACCAGCTTGGGATCCCACACGTTCCATAATGCCATCAAGTCGGCGCGGGCCTCTTCGAGGGTTGAGAAATATTCTTTCAGGTACGGTTCGGCTCCGCCCTTCACGCGCTCGCTGAGTCTCCCCGAGCCGTGTCCGATCACCTCATGCAGCGCGGTCAGCAGGTCTTCGGCCTCATCGCTGTGGGCTTCGAGGCGCGCGGCGATCTCCGGGGTGGGGGCAAATTCCCTGAACGCCGCAGTGCCGGCGGCATTGTTCAGCGCGCGCGTGCTGCCGGTGAAGAGAAAATTCTTGGTGCCGTACGTTTCGTGGATTTCGTTTTCGTTGGGCAGGTTGTCGCCGATAGTGGTGACGCCGAAGTCGCCGGTCTGGATGAGGGTTTCGATGGCCTTGACCACGGGTGGCCTGAACGCCTGCTTCTTGTATTTGTCGTCCCAGGGAGCCCTGGCCTCGAAATACTCGGCGTGCTTGCCGAGCAGGACCATGCTGTTGGTGAGCGGTTTGTCGGTGACGCTGACAAAGCTTTGCGAGCTGCCTTTGGCGCCGCGCGCGTCGCGGTAGACTTCGATGAATCCGTTTACGAAGTCCACGGTGGCGTCGTTCTGCACCCAGTCGGTGCCGAACTGCAGCCAATCTCTGGGATCTCCAGTCTGGTAATAGCGAACGAGTTGGCCGATAACCCTAGCCTGGGCGGGATCGGCGAACGGCTGGGCCTTGGTGAGGTATTCGTTGGCGCGTTTGAGAAAGGTGGCGTAAAGCCCGGCGGGGATTTTGCCGTCGGGAGTGCCGGCGCGAAAAACCTCTTCGCGCAGCTTTCCGTCGGGGCCTTTGACGACGCGGGAGTTCAGTGGGTACCGGCCGAGGAAATCCTTGAGATCCGCAAGACTTACACCCTGATAAAACGTGTTCGAGCTGGCCTGGATGATGTCGAGGCCGCCGCGCGGACTCTTGGCGGTCGTCATGGGCTCGAAATCGGGATCGAACAGGGAGGAGCGCAACTCGTCCAGCTCGCCGGTCAGTTGTGCCGGAGTCGAAAGCGGAGGCAGATCGGCGGAGGCAGTCTTGAAGGCACCATCTCCTTGCGCGGCGAGCGCAGCCTGCTTCAGTTCCTCGAAGCCGAACTCGGGGAGAAACTTCTGCGCGGTGGTCTCGTTGTGATTGCCGCGGTTGGCCCAGAAGAGTTTGGCGAAGGCGATGATCTTATCGTTTTGGCCGGAAGCGGAGTGGGCGACGATTCCCTCGAGCAGGCGTTTCTGGCGCAGTCCAAAACGTGAAAACTGATCGTAGATGATGGGATCGATCGCGATGGAGGCCTGGCTCAGCCAATATGCCAGTTGCTGCTGCTTCAAATCAAGAGACTGAAAGCTTCTGGCTTCGACGCGAACAAACCCAGTGTTGCCGACACGATCGACCAGCGAGTTCTGGGCGGAAGAGAAGATTGGAATCAACAGGAGACAAGCTAAGAGGAAAGTGGTTCGCTTGAAACGCATAGGCGCCTCCGCGGGACGGATCGAAATAAGAAAGTGGATATGTTAATCAAGCATTAGGGGTTTGGGAAAGGCCTTGCGCCCCGGTTCGAGGCGATCGCTTTCCGGCGGCCAGGGCCAATCGAAGGGAAAAACCACCGAGCTGTAGGAGACCCGATGCCACAAATCTCGAGGCAGGAGTTCGAACAAGTGCCGCTGCGGGTTCACGACTTGCTTGCCG
>DATFTC010000053.1:0-25012 GCA_035262305.1 Myxococcaceae bacterium
TTCATTGCGTTCATCGCGTTCATTGCGTTCATCGCGTTCATCGCGTTCATCGCATTCATCGCGTTGTCCGCGCCCCGCTCCTGTGAGCTTATCGATGGAGCGTCGAGGTTCGGGGTCCAGCCGCAAGCCGCCAAAGTCATAACAAGGCTTGCCACAGCGGTTGAGAAGCAGAGCCGTCGATTGCTCTTCCGCATCGACGAAAATTCGGTAGACATGTGTGTCTCCAGAGTTAAAAACCTTTTCGGTTTCTTGTTTAGCAATGGACGGGCCACGTCTCGGTTGAGCAATTGACCTGAGAATCCGCGGTGTTGAAAAATACATATACATGTATACATGTTTGAAACATGCGCGACTTGCGCCGGCTCGTTCTCAGCCGCTTGAGATCGACAGTGCGCAATGCCGGGGCGGCTCAGGAGCCCCGCCGAGAGCCAACGGTGGTCAACCGAGGCGCGGATCGATCGCTGGTCCGCAAATCTCACCTGATGTCGGAAGCTGTGGTTTACGCGGCGTTTGCAAATGGACGCCGCGCGCAGTTGGCGTTTCCACGCCTCGTTCGGTCTCGTAGAATCACTTGGTTTGCGCTGCCTAAATTGCGGGCGACGGCTGAGAAAGCCGGATGCCTCCTGCCCTGTTCACGGATCGATGCCCGCCGTTCCTCCCGCATCGGAGGAGCCGCACGCGGCAGATCAACCACCTGAGCTGCCGGGTTATCGGATCAGCGGGGTATTGGGGCGCGGGGGACATGGAATGGTGTACGCCGCGGAGCGCGAATCAGACGGGCTTCGCGTCGCAATCAAAACCGCGCGGTACGATCAGGCTGGAGCGAGCGAACGCCTGGTTCGCGAAATCGAGCACCTTAGAGCAGTGGCCCCGCCGTACGTGCCCGCGGTGCATCACTCGGGCCAGCTGGCCGACGGCACCGCCTTTGCGGTGCTCGAATTCGTCGTCGCCCCCACGCTCGCGGACGAGCTGACCAACGGCGCGGTCCCGTTCAAACCAGACGCGTTCAAAGTGCGCGCGGATGCGATGCTTTCCAGCATCGCCGCGATCCATGCGCGCGGCCGCGTCCACTGCGACCTCAAGCCGGAGAACATCTTCATCGAATCGCCGCCGGTTCGCGCCCGAGTGTTTGACTTTGGCCTCGCTCGCCTGGGCTCAGACGCCGGCGGAAGTGCACCGGTGGGGATTGAAGGAACCGCCGAATACATGTCCCCGGAACAATGCCGCGAAGACGCCGCGCTGGATTGTCGCGCGGATCTCTACGCGCTTGGGGTCATCTTCTACGAGATGCTTACCGGCGCCGTGCCCTTCTTCGGAACGGCGGCTGACGTGCAGGAGAGCCATCGCAGCAAGCGGCCTCCGCGCCCTTCCACCCTGGTGCCGGTGCCGCCGTCGATCGAAGAGGTGGTGCTGCGCTGTCTGGCCAAAGAGCCGCAACAGCGCTTCGGCAGCGTCGCTGAGCTTCGCACCTCGCTGGATGCGGCAATGGCTCGCGCGAACGAAGCCCCGGCGGCCGCTGCCCCGCCCAAGGCCTCTTCACCCGCGGCGGCGCCGACGCGCGAGAAGCGCACCATGGGAATGGTCTTCTTCGCCAGCTCGAGCGACGCCGCGTCGATCCAATCGGTGCTCACGTCTTTCGGCGGCCACCTGGCGCATGCCGCCGGCGGCTCGTACGTCGGCGTGTTCGGCCACGAAACCGGCGACAATCCCGCGCGCCGAGCATTGCTCGCCGGAAGGGCGCTGATCGGTCGCAATTTGACCGAGCGCGCGCTGGTGGACTTGGGACAAGTCACCATCCAGCCGCGACCCGGCGGCGGCAAGCGCTACATCAGCGCCCTGTTCACTCGCGCCGACCGCTTCCCCAATGCCTCCGATCCAGCTGGGGTGCTGGTGACCGAGGCCTCATCCAAGATGCTCGAAGATCTCGCCACCGTGCCGATCGCGGGGCGTCCGGGTGTCTTCCGCGTCTCCGCCGCCGGAGATCAGGTTCAGGAGCAGGCCACCATCGTCAAGCAGGGCGCGGGCCCGCTGGTTGGACGCGATGACGTGCTCGACGCATTGGTGGCCAGCGCGCGCGGCGCGCTCGAGCGCAAGGTGCCGACGATCGCGACGGTGATCGCCGAGCCCGGCCACGGAAAGAGCCATCTGTGCGCGACGCTGATCGAGCGCCTGCAGGCGACTTCGTTCGGCGGGCAACTTCTCCAGCTGCGCGCGCGCGAGCCGGTGGGCGGCGACGCCGATCAAACTCTGCGCGAGCTGCTCACCAAAGTGCTTCGAATACCATCCGATCACCCGAGCGACGGAGGGCACACCCTGCTCGCCGACAGGCTTGGCCCGGAGCTCGGAAAGGAAGTCTGGCCCGGAGTGGCCCTGGTGTTTGGCTGGGTGGCTGCCGATGCGCCGGAGTTGCGGGGGCTGGCGGCGGCGCCGGGCGTCCTCCGAGCGGCAGCAGCGCGCGCCGCGGCCGCCGCGCTGAAGCGATGGGCGAGCGAAAAACCGCTGCTCTTCGTCCTCGACGACGCTCAGTTCGCGGACGAAGCGACCCTCGACGCGATCGAGCTGGCCACCCTGGCGGAAGCCAACGCTCCGATTTGGACCTGCGTTCTTGGGCGGCCTGCGTTCGAGAGCGGGCGCCCCAATTGGGCCGAGCGCTGCTCTGAGCGGCAGATGGTTCGCCTCGGACCTCTGAGCGCCGAGTCCGCGGTGGAGCTGTGCCGCACGCTGCTGCTGCCGGCGCAGAATGTTCCAGCGGATGCCATCCAGAGGCTGGTCGACCGCACGCACGGCGTCCCCCTGCTCCTCGTCGAGCTGGTTCGCGCCCTCAAAGGGGAAGGGCTGATCCGCCAGGACAACCGGACCCGCGCCTGGTACTTGGCAACCGACGAGCTGAATCGCCTTCCCGACCTTCCGCTGGTGGAATGGCTGGCGAGCCGCGAGCTGGAATCGCTTTCGCCCGATCTCGCCGCCCACGCCAGGCTCGCGGCATTGCTCGGCGCCGAATTCAAGCCGATCGAAATCGCCGGCGTCGTCCAGGAGCTCGAACTCCGGGGAGGGGCGCAGGCCTTTCCGCTGGATCCGGCGGTAGGGACTCAACGCCTCCTGACCGGCGGCATCCTCATCGCGCGCCGGCACGGGCAATTGAGCTTCCGCCACGCTCTGGTGCGCGAGGCCGTCTACAAAGCGGTTCCGGAGGCGATGCGCCTTCCGATTCACGAGGCGGCGCTGGATTACTACCGCGGCGAGCGCTGCGAGCTCCCCGAGGGGGAACGGCTTCCCCGCCTGGGATTCCACGCCGCGCGGAGCGGACGCCGAGACGAGGCGATGGCGGCCTTTCTCTCCTTGGCCGAGCGGGCGCAAGCGCGGCACGCCTACCTCGAAGCGGAGTTGATGTACACCCAGGCGATCGAGCAGATGGCGGCGAATGGGCAAGCCAAGCGGATGTCCGCCTGTCGAGGCCGCGGACTGATGCGGTATCGCCTCGGCCGGTACGCAGATGCGTGCAAGGATTTCGAGATCGCCCGCGATACTGCGCATCAGCTGGAAAACTTCGAGACCGAAGTGGAGGTCCTGCTCGACGAAGCGACCGCTCTCGACTGGGCGGACGAGTACCGCCGTTCGAACGAGCTGGTGGAGAAGGCGCAGGCGCTGGCTGAACGTGCGAAGACGCCCTTAATCGACGCGCGGCTGCTGATGGGGCTGGGGCGTTCGTCGTTTCGCTTCAGCCGCGACGCAGAGGCGGCGCAGCTGCTCGATCAAGCCGCGGAGCGAGCCGAGCCGCTCGGGGACGCCGGGTACGAAACGTTTGTCATCTCGTTGCTCCTTAATGGCTACGTGCTGGCCACCCTCGGACGGCTCGACGACTCCGAGCGAGCGTTCGATCGCGTCATCCCGCTGTGCGCCGAGCGCGGAGACAAGCTGCACCTCGGTGCGGCGGTGGGAAACCGATTCATGCTCTGGACGTGCCGCAACGAGAAGGACCGGCTGATCGCCGACCTCGAGCGGCTGCTTCAAATCTCGCGCGAGATGGGCAATGGCCGAATGGAGCAGCAGGCGCATTTTTACCTCGGAGTCTTCCAGCGCTGGCTGCACAATTTCGAGGAGGCTGAGAAACACGCTCGCCGGGCGGTGGAGATCGACGAGCGGCGATTTGGCGAAGCGGCAAGGCCCGAGTCCCACCTGCTGCTGGCCCGGGTGCTCTCTGCGAGGGGGGAATCGACGGCAGCTCGCGCCATCCTCACCGAGATCCGCGCGCGCCAAGCCCGAGCGCGGGAGCGAAACGACCGCGAGATTGAGTTGCTGCCTTCCGAGGAGGCCTTCTTCACCATGGTGGATCTGGCGACCAGGCAGGCCGAGGACCCCGAATGGGACAGCCTGCAAGCACAGGCCAGCAGCTGCTTGACCGGCCAGGACCTGATCGAAGTCCTCGAGATGCGCGCGCGAGCCGCTCAGCACCAACGAAGGCAGGCGCAGGCTCGAAAAGCTTTCGAGGAAGCGCTGGGAATCGCCAAGCGCGTCCCCAATGTGATGCGCGAGCGGATCGAGCGAGAGCTCGCCGCGATCGGCGCAGCGGAGGCGTGAGATGACGAAACTGCCCGACGACACGGTTACCGAGGTCGCGCCCGGCATCAAAGCCGGAAGCCGGACCGGCTCGGCGTGCTTGCTGGTGATCAGCGGGGTGGCGATCGGCCGTTGTTTCAAGCTGTCCAAGCCGGAGACGATCGTCGGTCGGGGAGACGACGCAGACATCCTGATCGACGATGGAGGGATTAGCCGGCATCACGCCAAGCTCAAGGTGACCTCGAACAAGGCGTTCGTCGTCGAAGACCTCGGCTCCAAGAACGGCACCTTCTTCAAGGGTCAACGGGTGCAGCAAATTCTGCTGCATGATGGAGACCGCTTCCAGGTCGGCTCGAGCACCATCCTCAAGCTGACGTACCAGGACAACATCGAGGAGGAATTCCAGCGGCAGCTCTACGAATCGGCCACGCGGGACGGGCTCACCGGGCTGTTCAACAAAAAATTCCTCCTCGACCGCTTGGCCGCGGAATTCGCCTACTGCGCGCGCCACAAAGTCTCGCTCTCCTTGTGCATGTTCGACATCGACCACTTCAAGCAGATCAACGATCGATGGGGCCACGTGGCTGGCGATGCCGTGCTGGCGCAGCTTTCGCGCTTGGTAGACAAGGCCTCCCGCACCGAGGACATCATCTGTCGGTACGGGGGCGAGGAGTTCGCGGTTTTGCTGCGGGACATCGACGAGAAAAACGCCACCTGTTATGCAGAGCGCATCCGGCGTCGAATCGAAGAGTCGCAGTTCGCGTTGACCGACAAGGACGGTAGCCCGCAGTCGATCACCCTCACCATCTCGGGCGGAATCGCCACCGTGGGAGCAGCCCGCTTTGCGACGATGGACGACTTCATCGCCGCGGCGGATAAGCACCTCTATCAGGCGAAGCGGGCGGGGCGTAACCGCGTCAGCTCCGGAATCGGCGACTGAGCCCACCACGACGGACACTTACCTACGCTCTCCGTACCTGTCGTCCTCGCGCCGCTGATCTCGAGCAGGGAATGTTCGGCGCGGCATTTCGCTCAAGCTCGTAGATCATGCGAACATTGAATGCCTCGCCGAATGGCTGACGAGCCCACCAACACCGTTGCGCCGCAGCGTCCTGTCGTCTATCCGGACCGGCTGTCCTCCGGAATGAAGGCGGGCGACTACGTCATCGAAGAGGCGATCGCCTCGGGCGGCTGCGGCACGGTTTACCGGGCCAAGCACCAGATGCTCGGGCGCCGCGCGGCGATCAAGGTTCTCAGCCGAGATCTGGCGGATTCGCGCGAGATGCTGAAGCGCTTCGAGCGCGAGGCCAAGGCGGTCAACCAGATTCAGCACCCCAACATCGTCGATGTGATCGATTTCAGCAGATTGGAAGACGGGCGGCCCTACTACGTGATGGAGCTGCTCGAGGGCGTGAGCCTGGGCGAGCTGATCAAGCAGCACGGGCGTTTCACGCCCGCTGAAGCCCTCGAGATCCTCGAGCCGGTGTGCGCCGCTCTGCAGGCCGCGCACGACAAGGGAATCGTGCATCGGGACCTCAAGGGCGGCAACATCATGATCGTCACCAAGGGCGATCAGAAGACAGTCAAGCTGCTGGACTTCGGAATCGCCAAGCTCATCCACCCAGAACCGGGCGAGGCCGGACTGACCACTGCTGGACGGCGCCTCGGCACGCCATCGGCGATGGCGCCGGAGCAGTTCCGCGGGGACAAAATAGACGCGCGCACGGATGTCTATGCGCTCGGCGTACTGCTCTACCGGATGCTCACTGGACAGCTTCCATTCCAGGGCGCGACCTCGGAAGAGATCGAACGCTCCCACCTGAACGCGCCGGCGCCGCCGCCGAGCCGCATTGCGCCGATCTCGCCGGCGATGGATGTCATCGTCCTGTGCTGCCTGGAGAAGAAACCCGAGCGCAGATACCCTTCGGCGATTGAGTTCATTGTCGCGCTGCGAGATGCGGTGGCGGCGCAGGACCCGCGCAAGGCGGCACAGAAAGTGCTCTCTCTCGGCGCGATCGCCATCTACGTCGAGGTTCGCACCGCGCCGCAAGCCCAGGAAGATGGGGATGATGCGCTGCTCGACGACTTGACCGCGGTGCTCGACACCGCGGAGCAGCGGATGCGCACCGGTGGGCTCTTGATTCCGCTTCAAACGGGCAGTGCGCTTTTGGGAGTGCTTTTGCTGCCGGATGACGCGGATCAGAACCGAGAGGAACGACAGCGCGCGTTCAACCTCGCGCTGCCGCTCTACCGGGAGCTCACCGCGCGACCCACAGCGGATCCACGAATTCACGTCAACGTCTGCGTCCACGCCGACAAAGCGCTGATCCGCACCTCGAACCAGGGCCCGGAGATCGTCGGCGGAGCGATCCTCACCATCGGTTCCTGGGTGCCGCAGGAGGACGCGCAGGGCCTGTGCGCCACTCCCCGCGCTTGCGAGGGACTGTCCGGGCTGAGCACCGCCCCCGCAGGCGATCGGTACGTGACGGTTTCATGAGCGTCTCGCCTGTGCAGCGCGATCTGCCGATGCCGGTGGAGACGCCGCCCGTTTCTCTCCCCGATCTGACACCGCCGCGCGAGCTTACTCTGCGCGCCATCGTCGCCGGTTGTGGTATCGGCGCAGTGCTCGCGGTCGGCAACGTGTACATGGGTCTGAAGACGGGATGGGCCGACCAGGGAAACATCACTGCGTCGCTCGCGGGATTCGCCATCTTTGCCTTCGTTCGGCGCGTCGGGCGCGGCGGTTACAGTCCGCTCGAAAACAACATCACTCAGACCGTCGCCTCGTCTGCGGCGGGAATGTCCTTCACCGCGGGCTTGGTGAGCGCCTTTCCGGCGCTCAGCATGATGGGCCAGGCGTTTCCTTTCTGGGCGATCGGCGTCTGGGCGGTCGCGCTCGGGACGGCGGGCGTGCTCATCGCGCTGCTTCTACGCGACCGGCTCCTCGGCGTGGAGAGGCTTCCTTTTGCAAGCGGCATTGCAACCGCCGAGGTGATTGAAGCCCTCCACCGCGCCGCCCGCTCTGCGCTCAGACGGGCCCGGGCGTTGATCGGCAGCGGCGCAGCGGCGATGGCGTTGGTCTGGTTCCGCGACGGCCAGCCGGCCTTGATTCCGCAGGTGGCGGCGGCGCCGTTTCAAGTCAGCGGCGTGAGTGCGGAGTCGCTGGGCTTTGGGATCAACCTCAGCCCGCTGCTCTTGGGGACCGGTCTGCTGATCGGCCCGCGCAATGGAGTCAGCCTGCTGCTCGGCACCCTCGTGGCCTGGGCTCTTCTCGCCCCCCTCGCTCTGCATCAGCGCTGGGTGGGCAGCGTGGACTTTTCCGCTCTTTCCGGTTGGCTGTTGTGGCCTGGCGTAGCGCTGATGGCGTCGGCAGCGTTGACGTCGCTGTTTCTGCGCTGGGAGACGTTTGGCCGGGGCTTGAAGGACCTGGCGGAGCTGCGACCGGCGAAAGTCGGCGCCGGCTCGCCCGCAAGATATTTCTGGACCGCGCCGGTTGGCCTCGCGTTGGTGACCATCTTCGTTGGCTGGATCGCCTTTGGCCTCCACCCGCTGCTTACCGTGGTGGCGCTTCTGCTCTCCATCCTGCTCTCGAGCGTGTGCGCGCGTGCGACGGGCGAAACGGACATCGCTCCGGTGACCCAGGTGGGGCAGTTGTCGCAGCTCTCGGTTGGAATGTTGTCGCCGACCGTTGCAGGCAGCGTGCTTTCCGGAGCCGTCGTCTCCGGCGCAGCCGCCCAAACCGCGCAGACGCTTTGGTCGCTGAAGGCAGGCGCGTTGCTCGGAGCGAATCAGCGCAGCGTCATCCGAGCTCAGCTGGTGGGAATCGCGATCGGCGCACTGGTGGTGGTTCCTGCCTATCAGCTCGTCGTGCGAGCCTATGGCCTCGGATCCGCATCCCTGCCCGCGCCGGCGGCCGCGTCGTGGAAAGGGCTCGCAGGCCTGGTGCACTCCGGTTTCAAGGGCTTGCCGTCCGGAGCGTTGGCGGCGGGCGGCGGCGCTCTGCTCGTCGGCGTGCTGCTGGCGCTGCTCGAGCGCAAGATTCCCAGCCGATTCCTTCCCTCTGCGGTTGCAATGGGAGTCGGTTTTCTCGCCCCCGCTTCCTACGGCCTCACCATCGGGCTTGGCGCCGTCTTGCTCGGCGCCGCTCGCGCAGTCAATCCGCGATGGGCGCACACCTACAGCGATGCGATCGCCTCCGGGACGATCGCCGGCGAATCGCTGCTGGGCGTGTTGATCGCTGTCCTGCTCTCATTGGGAGTGCTGTCCTAGCGGCTGCATTCAACAACCGAGGTCTGAAGTGGTGGACGATATTTTCGATACCGAAGACACAGAAACCGGCGGACCGACGGAGGAGCTTCCTGAGGATCTGGCGGAGCACCGGGGGGATCATCCGTATCTCATCCTGGTTCGGGGCGACTCTTCGACGCGACTTTTCAAGCTCGAGAAGGTCGACACGATCATCGGCCGGTCGGGGAATGCGGACATCCCGCTTCGCGATACCGCGATCAGCCGGGAGCATTGCCTGGTCACCTGCCTTCCCGATGGACGAGTACGGCTGCGGGATCTCGGGTCAACCAATGGAACCTTCTACCGCGGCGATCGGATCGCCGAGGTGGTGCTTCGCGAGGGAGACAAGTTCCAGCTCGGATTGAACACGGTGCTGAAGTTCACCTACGAGGAGATCCTCAAGGAGGAGTTCCAGGAAGCGCTTTACACCGCGGCGATCAAAGACAGCCTCACCCAGATTTACAACAAGCGCGTCCTGATCGAGCAACTCAGGCTGGAATTCGTGTATTACCGCCGTTTCAAGCGGCCGCTTTCCCTCTGCCTGATGGACCTCGATCACTTCAAGCGGGTCAACGAGACCTGGGGGTATCAGGCCGGGGATCGCCTTCTGGCGTCAGTGGCGAAATTCCTGGCGGGATCAATGCGCGCGGCGGACGTTTTCGCCCGCTACGGCGGCGAGGAGTTCGCCGTCATTCTCCGCGAGACGGACCAGGAGCAGGCGGCCGTCTTTGCCGAGCGCATGCTGCGGGCGATGGAGGCGGCGCAGTTCACGGTGACCGATCGCAATGGCGATCCGCAGACGATCAGCCTCACCATGTCACTGGGGATCGCCACGCTCCAGAACGAAAACTACGCCACGCCGGAAGAGCTGATCGAGCACGCGATCACCAGCCTTTCCGAAGCAAAGAGCTGGGGCAGAAACCGCGTGGTGATGCGGCCGGAGCTGAAGAGCGCGGGCTAGGCTCAGTTCGCGGGTTGGCGGGCGATTTCGGTCGACTTGTTCTTCGCGAAATTGCCGGCCTTGACGATGGTGATCTTCTTCGGATCCACGTAGCGGCGGAACGCCGCGGTCACTTGCTCGGGGCTCAAAGCGGAGATCTTCTGCTCGAGGTCCGAATCCCATTTGAGGGTGCGATCCAGGAAGAGGTACGAGGTGAGGGTGCCCGCCAAGCTGTTATCCTGGGCGCGAGAGAGTTGCCGCTGTTGGAGCAGCCCGCTCTTGCCCTTGCTCACTTCCTCAGCGCCGAAACCCTCCTTCACCGCGCGCTCGATCTCTTCTTGCCAAGCCTTCTCCAGCCGCGAGACGTTCTCCGGCGCGTAGATGGCAAAATTAGTGAACGTACCTTCCTTGTCCAGGGCGCTGACGTTGAGGCTGGAGAAGGTACCGTAGCTCAGCCCTTCCTTCTGGCGCAGGCGCGTTGCCAGCCGAGAGTTCAATTGAGCCCCGCCGAGCAGGTAGTTGGCGAGCACCAGAGCCGGATAATCCACGTCGTCATCGCGAACGTTGAGATTCATTCCCGCAAAGAAGACTGCGTTCGCCTTGTCCGGTGTCTCCAGAGCGGTGTTCTTCCCGGCGACGTCGATGTACTTGTTGACGATGCGGACGAACGGCTTCGGCGTCTTCCATGATGAAAACATGCTCGACACCAGCGCGCTCACCTCGGGGGCGTCGAAATCACCCACCACCGCCATTTGGCTGAAGCTCGCGCCGTAGAAATCCCGGTAGAAGCTCTTCACCTCCTCGAGCGTAACCGCCTTCAGCCCCGCGATTGTCTCGTCGATGGTCTCCGTGTACTGAGGATGTCCCTTGGGCCGCGGTTTGAGGTGACGGTTCAGCTCGATCGGAGCCAGGGCTTGCGGCTCCGACTTTGAGTTTTCGACTTGGGCCAGCCGCTCCCGCCGCAGCAGCTCGAACTCCTTGGCATCGAACGCCGGCTCGCGAAGCACCTCGCCGACGAGCTTGAGCACGTCCGCAAGCTGCGGCCGCTTGGCTTCGATGATGACGTTGGCGCTGGTCGGCCCGCCGAAGATGTTCACCCGCGCCTTTAGGCGGTCCAGCTCGTCCTTGATCTGTTCGCGTGTTTTGTTCTTCGTCCCACGCAAGAGCATTCCAGCGGCAACTCCCGCGGCCGTCTTTCGATTCGTCAGGCTCTGCTCATCGCCCAGATTGAGCGAGATGTGCGCCGTAACGACCTCCCCGTGCGTTTTCTTCGGCAACAGCGCCAGCTTCATTCCTCCCTGCAGCTGGCTGCGCTTGGTTCGCGCCTCGATGCTCGCCGGTGAGGCATCGAACTCCTCGCCGGCGGCGAGCGCTTCATCCCCCTTGTACTGGCGGAGGAGCTGGGCCACGTTCGGTGCGGAAGGCACGTCCGACCGGTCCGGGCTGTCCGTCGGAATGAACATCCCGAGCGTGCGATTCGACGGCTTTAAGTATGTGCTTGCGACACGCTGCACGTCGGAGGGGCTGACCTTCTTCAGTTGGTCGCGGTCCCAAAAGAGCAAGCGCCAGTCGCCGATGGCTGCCGACTCGCTCAGGATAATGCCCACCGTGTCCGAGGAGGAGAGCATCAGATCGATGTTCTTCAGAATTGAATTCTTCGCTCGCTCCACCTCCTCGGCAGTCATGGGCGTCGCTTTCGTGCCCTCGACCACCTCGAGCAGTGCGGCTTTGGCGTTGTCGAGCGAGTCCTCCTTGCGGACCTGGGCGAAAAAGGCGATCAACCCCGGCTCCCGCAGATGGCGGTTGCCCGCGCCAACGGAGGCCGCCTTCTTCGTCTCCACCAGAGCCTTGTGAAGCCGGCCCGATGGCGAAGAGCCCATCGCTTCGGCGAGGACGCTGAGCGCGGCGCTGTCCGGATGGGAGGCGGCCGGGACGTGATAGGCTGCCATCAGCTGCTGCACGTCCCCCACGCGGCGAAGCGTCACTGTACGCTCGCCGTCCTGCGGCGGCTCCGCGGTGTACGTCGGGTAGATCTCCCGCTTGGGGGGAACGATTTTCCCGAAGGTGCTGGTGATCAGCCGCAGGGCCTTCGCCTCGTCGAACTTACCGGCGACGATCACCATCGCGTTGTCTGGCTGGTAGTACTTTCGATAGAAGCCCTGCAGGCGTGCGATGGGAACGTTCTCGACGTCCGATCGCGCGCCGATCGTATCCTTGCCGTAGTTGTGCCACTCGTAAGCTGTGGCGAAGACTCGCTCGTAGAGTATCCGCTGAGGACTGTTCTCCCCCGCCTCCATCTCGTTGCGAACGACGGTCATCTCCGAGTCGAGATCCTTCTTAGCGATAAAGCTGCGCACCATACGATCGGCTTCGAATCGGATCGCCCATTCGAGGTTCGCGTCGCTCGCGGGCATCGTCTCGAAGTAGTTCGTTCGGTCGACCGTCGTGCTCCCGTTCCATCGCGCTCCGTGCTCCTGGAACGCGGCCGGGATGTTGGAGGTCGTCGGCGTGCCCTTGAACATCAGGTGCTCGAGCAGGTGCGCCATTCCGGTTTCACCGTAGGATTCGTGGCGCGAGCCGACGAAGTAAGTCACGTTCACGGTGACCGTCGGCTTGGACTGATCGGGGAAGAGGACGACCTTCAATCCGTTTGAAAGGTCGAACTCGGTTAGACCTTCCACGCTGGCGACCTTCTTCGGCTCGGATTTGGGAGCCGCGGTCTTGCCTGGGGTAGCCTTGGACGCCGGGCTTGCCGCAAGGGTGGGCACAGACAACAGCAGGCCAGAACAGAAGGCGACAAGCTTCCGGCCAAAGAAAGATCGCACGAGGGTTCTCCTTGTAAAGGAGCCGCGGGGGGCGGCGGCCCTTCATACCTCGGAATGAGACTGTTTGTTCCCTGAAAGTCGACCGGAAAAAATCTGCAATTTTTCTCCTCCTTCGGGAAACCCTGAACGGAGCCTACGTCGCCTGTCTCGGGGATTGAGCGGGCCTCGGGTAGACGGAGCGCTCGCGAGACGGTATTTCCGCGTCTGAAAACCCGTGAGCTCGAACACCTCCGCCTCCGCTCCGATCGCCATCATCCCGGCGCGCTATGCGTCGTCTCGTTTTCCAGGAAAGCCGCTGGCGATGATCGCCGGCAAGACGATGATCGAGCACGTTTGGAGGCGATGCCAGGAGAGCGGCGCATTCTCGCGCGTGATCATCGCCACCGACGATGAGCGAATCGCCGACGTCGGATCGAGCTTCGGCGAGGTGGTGATGACTGCCGACTCGTGCCGAAGCGGCACGGAGCGCGCCGCAGAGGTGGCCCGACTGCTGCCAGATGGCCGCGCAATCGTCAACGTCCAGGGAGACGAACCCGCGGTCCATCCCGCCTCGCTGCGGCAATTGGTTGAGGCGCTGGAGAATCCTGAAATCGCGATCGCCACCCTGGTCCGACGGCTGTTGCCCGACGAGGCTGCCAATCCGAACGTCGTCAAGGCAGTGCTCGCGATCAACGGGGACGCGCTTTACTTCTCGCGAAGGGCCATCCCCTCCAATGCCGAGCAACGAGGGGCGACCGGCTACGCTCACCTCGGCCTCTACGGTTATCGCCGCGAAGTACTCCTGCGAATTGCGGCCTTACCCCCGACGCCGCTTGAGCTTGCCGAGCAGCTCGAGCAGCTGCGCGCCCTGGAGCATGGGATCCGGATCCGGTGCGTGCTCACCGCAAACGACAGCGTGGCGGTCGACACGCCCGCAGATCTCGCCAGAGCCGAGGCAGCGCTGCGCGCCTTCGGCTGATCGCCCGCCGATGTCCCCGATTCTCCTGGTTTCCATCGACTCTTTCACGGAGTGGCGCTGACACGTTGACGCCGACCCCTGCAGCTGGCATTACGGGATATGCGCTCTAAGAAGACCAAGTACATCTTCGTCACCGGCGGCGTGGTGAGCTCCCTCGGAAAAGGGCTCGCCTCTGCATCGATCGGGGCCCTTCTCGAAAACCGCGGCCTGGCAATCACGCTGCTCAAGCTGGATCCGTACATCAACGTCGATCCGGGCACGATGAGCCCATTTCAGCACGGCGAGGTGTACGTTACCGACGATGGCGCGGAAACCGATCTCGACCTGGGGCACTACGAACGGTTTACCAGCGCGCAGATGACCAAGCGCAACAACTTCACCACGGGGCGAATCTACAACTCGGTAATTCAGAAGGAGCGGCGGGGCGAGTACCTCGGAAAAACGGTACAAGTCATTCCGCACATCACCGACGAGATTAAAGCCAACATCCGAGCTGCGGCCGAGGGGTACGACGCCTTGCTGGTGGAGATTGGCGGCACCGTCGGCGACATCGAATCGCTTCCATTTCTCGAAGCGATTCGACAGATGCGTTACGAGGGAGGCGCCCAGGACTCGGTCTACATTCACCTCACACTGCTGCCGTACATCGCCGCCGCCGGCGAGGTAAAGACCAAGCCCACGCAGCACTCGGTGATGAAGCTGCGAGAGATCGGCATCCAACCCGACATCCTGGTTTGCCGCACCGACCGCGACGTACCCCAGGAGCTGCTCGACAAGATCGCGATGTTCTGCAACGTGGATCCGGGCAGCGTTTTCTGCTCGCCGGACGTGAAGAGCATCTACGAGCTTCCGCTCGAGCTGCACCGCCAGGGACTGGACGACCGGCTGGCGGAGCTTTTGAACATCTGGTCCCGCGCGCCCAAGCTCGAGCGATGGGAGCGAATCGTCGAAAAGACGTACCATCCAAGCCGCGGCGAGGTGAGGATCGCGATCGTTGGTAAGTACGTCGACTTGAAGGAGAGCTACAAAAGCCTGAACGAGGCTTTACTCCACGGCGGGATCGCCAACGACGTGAGGGTTGCGCTTGTCTTCGTGGACTCGCAGGACGTCGAGTCGGAAGGTCCGGGCAAATTCCTATCCGACGTGGACGCGGTGCTCGTCCCCGGTGGATTCGGCGTCCGGGGCAGCGAAGGAAAAGTCAGCGCCGTCCGATATGCTCGCGAGCGCAAGATTCCGTTCTTCGGAATCTGCCTCGGACTGCAAATGGCGGTGGTGGAATTCGCGCGCTCCAAGCTCCACCTCGCCGCGGCGAACTCCATCGAGTTCGACGAGAAGACGTCCGACCCGGTAGTGACGCTGATGGAATCCCAAGTGGCGATTCAGAACATGGGGGGGACGATGCGGCTGGGCTCGTACAAGTGCGTGCTCAAGCCCGGCACCTTGGCCCATCGCCTCTACGGCAAAGACGAAATTCAAGAGCGCCACCGCCATCGCTACGAGGTCAACAATCAGTACCGCGGGCGCCTGCAGGAAGCGGGCTTGGTCTTTTGCGGCCACAACCCCGAGCTGGGGTTGGTGGAGATGATCGAGCTTGCCGATCACCCGCACTTCATCGGCTGCCAATTTCATCCAGAGTTTAAGAGCAAACCCTTCGCACCCCACCCGCTGTTCTCGGGCTTCATCCGCGCCGCGGTGGAATTCCGAGAGGCGCGCGGCCGACCGCACCTTTCGCTCGCCAAGACCAGCGTCGCGCCATGATTCAACTGTGCGGCCACAGCGTGGGGCCGAACCAGCCGCTCTTCGTCGTCGCTGGACCGGACGTGATCGAAAGCGAGGAAATGGTCGGCCGCCTCGCTCGCCGGCTGACCTCGATCTGCGGGCGGCTCAATACACCCTTTGCATTAAAATGTTCCTTTGATAAAGCCAACCGCACCAGTGGCAAGTCCTACCGGGGGCCGGGACTCGTCGAGGGGTTGGCGATTCTTCGACGGATCAAGAAAGACACCGGGGCTTTTCTGCTCACCGATGTCCACGAGGCCGCCCAGGTTGGGCCCGCGGCGGAGGTCGCGGACCTGCTGCAGATCCCTGCCTTCCTCTCCCGGCAGACGGATTTGATTCAGGCGGCGGCCCGCACCGGCCGCGGAATCAATATCAAAAAAGGACAGTTCATCTCTCCGCGAGACATCATCCATTCGGCCGAAAAAGCATTTGCGGTGGGAAATCCAAACGTCTTGGTCACCGAGCGCGGTGCATGTTTTGGATACAACAACCTCGTTGTCGACATGCGCGGACTTTTACTGATGCGGGAGGCGGGGTTGTCGGTCTGCTTCGATGCGACCCATTCGGTGCAGCTGCCCGCTGCCGGTGCGGGCGAGACGGCGGGCGAACGCAAATTTGTCCCGCTGTTGGCGCGCGCCGCTGCTGCTTCCGGAATTGACGCGCTGTTCGCCGAGGTACACGAAGAGCCAGACCGCGCACTTTGCGATGGGCCCTGCGCCCTGACCCCGGAGATGTTCGAGGCGATGCTGGTGGACGTGCTCGCCATCCGGCGCGCGCTTCATCATCAGGCTTGAGGACGGAATGTCTGGATTGGATCCTCTGCAGAAACCGGCGAGCGCTGAGCTGCTGTCGCGCGCGGCTTCGGTGAAGCTCCTCGTCTTCGACGTGGACGGCGTGCTCACCGACGGCGGGCTGTATTACGGCCCGTCGGGAGAGGCGCTCAAACGCTTCGACGTGAAGGACGGGCATGCGCTGGTAATGGCGCGCCTCGTCGGCCTTCCCGGTGCAGTGCTGACCGCGCGCACGTCGAGCATCGTCGAAATTCGCGCTCGAGAGCTCCGCTTGGCTGCGGTGGCGCAGGGAAAAAAAGACAAGGTGCTCGGGCTTCGAGAGATCTTGGAACAGCTTGGAACACCGGCCGAGGCGTGCGCCTACATGGGGGACGACGTGAATGATCTCGGCGCGCTGCGGATGGTCGGGCTACCGAGTTGTCCGGCAGACGCCGCCCCTGAAGTGCGGCAGCAGTCGCTCTTCATCGCTCAACGGCCGGGCGGCCGCGGAGCAGCGCGCGAGTTGATTGAGCTTTGTCTCAAAGCAAGCGATCGCTGGAATCGCGCTCTCGATCTGATGCGCGGGGGTCAGATTTGAGAGCATGGGGGTCAGAACTGCACCAGTTGACACATTTCTGACTTTTCGGATTTCGTTGTTATTCCTAGTTTCCGGTTCTGGAGTCTTTCCATGGATCAGTTATTCACCACGCACGACATCAGCAGGCTCCTCCAAGTGGACCCCTCCACGGTCAGCAAGTGGATCGACAAAGGGATTTTGATGGCCTTTCGCACTCCGGGTGGACACCGCCGCGTCCGCTCGAGCGATTTGCGAACTTTTCTCATTGCTCATCAAATGCCGGTTCCCGAAGAGCTGGGCAGCGGCGTGATTCGCCTGTTGGTCGTGGACGACGAAAAGCCGGTGTTGGATGGACTGAAACGCGCATTCAAGCCGTTCGGCAATCAGGTCGATGTGACGACCACCACGTCCGGCGTCGAAGCCCTTTTGTTGGTTAGCGAACAAAAGCCGCACGGAATGCTGGTAGACCTGAACATGCCGGACTTGGACGGCTTCGAAGTGTGCCGCCGGATCCGCGTTCGCAAGCAGCTCGAGGCGGTGAAGCTGATCACGATGACGGCGCGGCACTCGCAGGAGCTGGTCGAGCAGTCGATCAAGGCCGGCGCGGTAGCATGTCTACCCAAGCCGATCGACGTTCAGCAGGTGATGGACTTGTTCCGCTTGCCGCTGGCGCTGAGCACCAACGGCACGCCGGTGAAGCGCTCGGCACCGTAACCATCGCTCCTCGCGATTCATCGTCCATTGGCGCGCCCGGGACGCGTATAAGCGATCTTCGGCAGCTGAGAAGGATCAAAGTCCGCCCGATTTGCTGCGCACAGCTGCTCCGCCCGCGCGAGCCAAAGCTCCACTTGCGGAATCAGCATTTCCAGATCGACGCCGAGGGAATTGCCGACGAACGGCCTGAGCTTTGCCAGCCCGACGGTAAGCAACTTCACCGTTCCAGTTGGGGACGCATTTTGCAGTTTGTAGAAGCCGGCGGCGACTTGGATCAGCCCCTGGAGAAGCAGCCGGTCGTCCGACAGCTCGTCGATCCAGCCCTCCTCCCAGGCCTCGTGAGCCTCGTAGAAGTGCCGCCGATTGAAGAGCTCTATCCCTTTGGCCAAGCTCTCGTGAAATCCGGACGCCACTGAGCGAGCGACCCTATCACTGGATCTCGAGCAGGTGTTTCACCGTCTCCAGAACCTGGGCGAACCTCACCGGCTTTTGCAGGTAGCTGTTAACTCCCAGACCCAACGCGCGCTCTTGTGCATCGGCCCCTCCCGCGGAGATGGCCAGCACTGGAATGTGTTTTAGCTTCTCGTCGCCGCGGATCCGCTCGACCAGCGCGAAGCCGTCCATCACCGGCATGTAAAGGTCGGTCACCACCAGCTGGAAGGGCCTTTGCCAAAGCTGCGCCAAAGCGCCGTGACCGTCGGCGGCGTAATGCACCTCCAGAGGCACCTTCCCCCGAAGCTCTCCCGCGGCGAGCTTCTTCAACGCGTAGCTGTACATCTCCATGATGTGTGGGTTGTCTTCGACGACGAGAATGGAGAGGCCGGTCGCCGCCAGCGCTTCCAATCCGCGCGGTCCGGGCGAGCTCACGGTCGCACTGAGATGCTGCCCGCGCCGCGTTTGAGATGGCGTTTCGTTGTTCAAAGAGTTTGAAATTACAAATAATTCCGTTCCGCAAATCGAGTATACGAGCGAGGGTTTTCGTTGACAACGAATGGGGCGAGACTTACGAACTGCGCTGCATGACCAGCGCTCCATTTTCTCCGGAAGAGCGGGCGAGATTCGATCTCGAGCTGGACAAAATCCTCACCCACTTCCCGGCGGACCGCAAGGGCGCGGCGATGCTGCCGGCGCTGCATCTGCTGCAGTCGATCAAAGGATGGGTAGCGCCGGAGGGATTGCGCTACGTCGCCGAGAAGCTCGAGGTGAGCAAGGAGCGAGCCTTCGAGGTGGCAACCTTCTACACCTTGTTCCACACCGAAAAACCGGGAAAGTACGTGATCGACGTGTGCACCAACTTGTCCTGCTCGCTGTGGGGTGCTGAGAAGCTGCTCGCCCACCTCGAGAAGAAGCTGCAGCTGCGAGCGGGCGAAAGCAGTGAGCGGTGGACGCTGCGCGAAACCGAGTGCCTTGCGTCGTGTGGAACCGCGCCCTGCTTGCAAGTCAATTTGCAGCATCACGAGTCTCTGACTCTTGCCCGAGTGGACGAGATCATCGAAAGGCTCCCGTAGCTTCAGGGCGTACCGGAAATGATCCCCGTCGAGAAGGTGATCACGCGCAACTGGGGCACGCCGCAATCGCACACCCTCGAGTCCTACCGCCGCAGCGGCGGTTACCGCGCGCTGAAGAAGGCGCTGGAGATGACGCCGGAGCAGGTCACCAACGAGGTGAAGAAATCCAATCTTCGCGGACGCGGCGGCGCAGGCTTCTACACCGGGCTGAAATGGAGCTTCGTTCCCAAGGGCGGCCCCAAGCCCAAATACATCGCGGTCAACGCGGACGAATCCGAGCCAGGCACATTCAAGGATCGCTACATCCTCGAAAAGGACCCGCACATGCTGCTCGAGGGAATTGCGATCTCCGCCTACGCGCTCAATTGCCACCAGGTCTACATCTACACGCGCGGCGAGTTCAAAATGCAGGCCGACGTGGTCGACGTGGCGATCGCCGAAGCCTACCGCGAAGGCATTTTCGGCCCGCGGATGTTGGGAAAGGAATATCCGCTCGACGTGTACCAAGTTCGCGGCGCAGGCGCGTACATCTGCGGTGAAGAGACCGGCCTGATCGAGTCCCTCGAGGGCAAGAAGGGATGGCCGCGGCTGAAGCCTCCGTTTCCCGCGGTGGTCGGCTTGTTCGGCTCGCCCACGGTTGTGAACAACGTGGAGACGCTGGCGAACGTTCCGGCGATCATCGAGCGGGGAGGCGAGTGGTTCGCTGCCCTGGGGACGGAGAAGTCGGGGGGTACGCGGCTGATCTGCCTTTCCGGCAGTGTGAACCGCCCGGGCGTTTACGAAGTGTCAATGAAGACTACGGTGCGCGACCTGATCTACGACGCGGAGCTTGGGCAGGGCATGCCGCCGGGAAGAACAGTGAAGGCAGTGATTCCAGGAGGAACTTCGGCTCCGGTTCTCGCCGCCGATGAAATCGATGTCGAGCTCGAGTTCGAAGCGCTGAAGGCCAAGAACACGATGGCCGGTTCGGGCGGGGTGATCGTGATGGACGATTCCACCTGCGTGGTGCGCTGCCTTTGGCGCATCGCCCGCTTTTATGCCGAGGAGTCCTGCGGTCAATGCACGCCTTGTCGGGAAGGAACGCCCTGGCAGGCGCGGATCCTCCGCCGAATCGAAGAGGGCAACGGTGAAGCAAGCGACGTCGAAATTCTGCTCAACGTCGCCACCGCGATCGCGCCCTTTCCACCCATCGGCCTCGGCAACACCATCTGCGCGCTAGGGGATGCCGCGGCCCTGCCCGTGCACTCGTTTGTGCAGAAGTTCCGCCCTGAATTCGAACGGCACATCGAGCTCGGCCGATGTCCTTTCTCTGAGCGTCCCTGGGGCCACTTCGGCGGAGGTCGCGCGTGAACGGCGAGCTTCTGCTGTTCTGGGTTTTCGGCCTGGCGACGCTCATCGGCGCGCTGTTCGTCGTTGCCGCTCGCAGCCCGATGAGCTCGGCGATGTCGCTGGTGGCCACCTTCTTTTTCCTGGCGGGGATCTACGTTTTGCTCTGGGCGCACGCGATCGCCGTGCTGCAGGTGCTCGTCTACGCCGGCGCGATCATGGTGCTCTTCCTTTTCGTAATCATGCTGCTCTCGCTGGCGGAGGCGGAGGTCTCGGCGCCGGTCCTGAGGTTCTCCTGGCTGGTCGGCGGCGCCAGCACCTTGGGCCTGCTCGCAGTGCTTGGGCTTGCCATTTCCCGCCTTTCGGCACAGCCAGCTGCCCTCGGTCCCGCGCAGCAGGCGTCGTTCGGCTCGCTGGGGACCCTCGGGCAGATCGTTTATACGACCTACCTACTGCCGTTTGAGGCGGTGTCGCTGCTGCTCTTGGTCGCCATCCTAGGAGCGGTGGTGGTGGCCAAGGCCCGGATTTAGCCATGGTGCCGATCAACAACTACCTTTTCCTGGCCGCGCTCCTCTTCTGCGTCGGGATGTTTGGAGTGATGGTCCGCCGGAACGCGCTGGTGGTCTTCATGTGCGTCGAGCTGATGCTCAATGCGGCGAATCTGACGTTCCTCGCCTTCGCGCGGCAGCGGGGCGACAGCGTCGGGCACGTCTCGGCCTTCTTCGTGATTGCAGTGGCCGCGGCCGAGGCCGCGATTGGCCTGGCGATCATGATCGCCGTCTTCCGGAGCCGGGGAACGCTGAACATTGAGGAAATCAAGACGATGAAGCACTAGGTCGAACAATGCCGCTCTCTGAGTGTCTCCAGCATGCGTCGCTCATCGACTGCTTGCGCCAGTCGCCGGTGGATTCGGAATCGATAGCGCAGATGCTGTGGGCGATCATCGCGCTTCCGCTCGCCGGGGCGTTCGTCAGCGGTGTTTTCGGCCGAATGTTGGGCCGGGCCAATACCAACCTGATCGCTTGCGCGGCGGTTGCCGGCTCGTTCGTCCTTTCCCTGCTCGCCTTCTGGGCGGTGAACGATCCGAGGACAGCGCTTCTTTCATCCTTCTCGCAAGATCCGGTGCGTTATGCGGTGGCGCATGATTTCGGAACCTGGTTCGCCGCGGGAACATTTCGCGTCCACTTCGGACTGATGGTGGATCACCTCTCCGGGGTGATGATTCTGGTGGTGACCGGCGTCGGGTTTTTGATCCACGTCTATTCGACCTCGTACATGGGTCACGACGAAGGCTACGGGCGCTACTTCGCCTATTTGAATCTGTTCATCGCGATGATGCTGACGCTCGTCCTCGCGGACAGCTTGCCGCTGCTGTTCGTTGGATGGGAGGGCGTCGGCCTGTGCAGCTACCTGTTGATTGGATTTTGGTACGAGGATGCGGCGAAGGCATGGGCAGGGCGGAAGGCCTTCGTCGTCAATCGCATCGGCGACTTCGGATTCTTGATCGGAATGTTTCTCCTCGCCCTCTGGGTCGCCGCGTTCCAGGCGCAAACGAACAACGCCGGGGGTCAGGGCAGGGCGCTCGAGCAATGGCGGATTGGAATCTCCCAGCAAGGACCGCTTACCTTCCGCGGGCTGGAAGAGGCCGTTCGTCGGATTCCGCCCGCGGCCGCGCAGCTGCGGGACGCAGTGAGCCTGGACACATCGGTGGTGTCGGGTCCGCTCAAGGGCACCACCTTCGGACAGGTGCTGCTCGCGGTGCTCTTGCTCTTCATGCTTGGAGCGGCCGGAAAGAGCGCGCAGCTTCCGCTCTACGTGTGGCTCCCGGATGCGATGGCTGGGCCCACTCCTGTGTCGGCGTTGATCCACGCCGCGACGATGGTGACCGCGGGCGTGTATCTCTTCAGCCGAGTGGGTTTCCTATTGGTGCTCGAGCCGACGGCGATGGCCGTGGTGGCGCTGATAGGCGCCGCCACCGCGCTGTACTCAGCGGTGATCGCCTTCGGGCAGGATGACATCAAAAAGGTCCTCGCTTACTCCACCATTTCCCAGCTTGGCTTCATGTTCATGGGCGTGGGCCTCGCAGTTTTCTGGGCGGCGATCCTTCACCTGGTGACTCACGCGTTCTTCAAGGCCTGCCTGTTTCTCGGCGCCGGCTCGGTAATGCACGGCAATGCGGAGGAGACGAACATCAAACGGCTGGGAGGCTTGCGGCGGCAGATGCCGTGGACGTGGGCCACCTTCGCGATCGCTACCTTGGCGATCACCGGCATCGTCCCGCTGTCGGGTTTTTTCTCGAAGGACGCCATTCTCCACGGCGTACACGGCACCGATTTACAGGGCTACCCATGGGTCTCCAACACGGCATGGCTTATCGGCCTCTGCGCCGCCTTCTGCACCGCTTTCTACATGGTGCGCCTCTACGTGCTCGTATTCGAGGGCGATCGTTCGCCGGAGGCGCGGACCGCCAAGGCGCACGAGAGCGACTGGCCGATGAGGTTGCCGATGGTCGTCCTCGCCGCCCTTTCGGTACTGGGCGTCGTGTACGGGATCCCTCTCATCGCACCTGCCTCGGGAGGGCCCGCGCAAACGGTGATGGAGAACTATCTGTCCACGGTGTCTGCCGTACCGCAGCAGCTCGCTCGCATCCACCACACCCTTCGGCAGGGGCACGAGAGCAGCCTTCTTGTTGCATGGGCTCAGGCCTGGGCAATCGCGCTCGCCGGAGGTGGGCTCGCCGGGTTCCTCTACCTGCGGTACTTCCCCTCGCGACCCAAGCTCCAAGTGCCCGCTTTCGCGCGTGCGTTGGAGCGCTGGGTCCGCCACGGTTTCTATGTGGACCAGCTCTATTACTTCGCCATCGTCAAGCCGACAGAGTTCCTCAGCTACGTCCTTTACAAGGTCGTCGATTCGTTCATCATTGACACGCTGATCGTCCGAGGCGTCGCGTGGATCACCGCCCGCTCCGGCGCCGCGCTTCGCTACCTCCAAACGGGGAATGCCCAGAGCTACGCGGCGGTGATGGCCCTCGCGCTGCTCTGCGCTGCAGGTTACGCGGTGATCCAGGTGCTCAAATGAGTTTCCTCGAATCGCACCTGGTGAACTTGGTCATCTTCGCGCCACTTCTGTTTGCCGCGATCGTCGCCGCGCTTCCTCAGACGGAGAAGCAGCAGATTCGCGTGGCGACGCTGTTTGGGATGGCTGCCACGCTGCTTCTCTCTCTGTGGCTCTACCTTGGCTTCGAACCGAATGGCCCAGAGTTCCAATTCGAATATCGAGCGCGCTGGATCGCCGCGCTCGGAATCAGCTTTCACACCGGAGTGGACGGACTCGCGGTCAGTTTGATGATGCTCACCGCGCTGCTCGGCCCGTTGGTCGTGCTCGCATCCTGGAGCTTCATCGAGGAGCGGGTGAAGGAATTCCATTTCGCATTGCTTTTCCTGCAGACCGCGATGCTCGGCGCATTCGCCTCCCTGGATCTCATCCTCTTCTACGTCTTCTGGGAGGCGATGTTGATTCCGATGTACTTCATCATCGGCGTGTGGGGCTCCGAAGAAAGGGTGATGGCAGCGGTGAAGTTCTTCCTCTTCACGCTGATCGGATCGCTGGTGATGCTGGTGGCGATCCTCGCCCTGTATTTCATCAGCCAGCCGGCGGGCGCCCGCTCCTTCGACTATGGGCAGATCTACAATTCGCTGCTCTCCGCCACGCGCGAGGTCTCCTCGTGCGCGCGCGCGGGTGGCGTTTGCTCCGGGTTGTCGCCGCTGGCGCGCAACCTACAGACCTACGGGCCCTGGATGTTCTTCGCATTCGCGCTCGCCTTCGCGGTGAAGGTCCCGATGTTCCCGGTGCACACCTGGTTGCCCGATGCGCACGTGCAGGCGCCCGCCGCCGGCTCGATCATTCTGGCAGGCGTGATGCTGAAGATGGGGACGTTCGGCTTCTGGCGCTACGCCATCCCGCTGTTCCCGGTGGCGGTCCGGGACTTGACGCCGCTGCTTGCCTCGCTGTCGATCATCGGAATTGTCTACGGCGCCCTGATGTGCCTTGCGCAGCGGGACGTGAAACGACTGATCGCCTACAGCTCGGTGTCGCACCTTGGCTTTTGCATGCTGGGGATGATCGCAATCACCGAGGAAGGCGCCGCCGGCTCTGCCTACCAGATGCTCAATCATGGAATCTCCACCGGCGCCCTCTTTCTCTTGTTCGGAATGCTCTACGAGCGTCGTCACGCGCGGCTGATTGCAGAGTACGGCGGCATCGCCAAGGTGATGCCCGTTTATTCGGCGCTCTTTCTGATCATCACCTTCTCTTCGATCGCCGTTCCGGGCACCAACGGCTTCGTGGGCGAGTTTCTTGTCCTGCTCGGCACGTTCAAAAGCGCGCTGCCGCGGTTCTTCGGCGTGCTTGCTGCGCTGGGCGTCATTCTGGGCCCCGCGTACATGCTCTGGATGGTGCAGCGGGTTTTCTTCGGGCCGCTCACCCACTCGGAGAATCAGCGAGTGCGCGATTTGAACCTTCGAGAACTCGCCACAGCGTTGCCGCTGGTCGCTCTTGCCATCCTGATGGGGGTCCTCCCGCAACCCTTCCTCAGCCGGTTGGCGCCCGCGACGAAGCTCTTCGTGGCGCGCGCCAGCCTGGGTGCGAATGCCGCGAGCGACGACCTGCGCAATCTCGAGATGAAGGTCCTCGATCTTCCGCGCGAAGCGGCTCTGAGCTCACGCCCCAGCTCTGCCACCGCGGCGGACAATCCGCCGACGTCCCACACCCG
>DATFTC010000054.1:0-5742 GCA_035262305.1 Myxococcaceae bacterium
CATCTGCGGCAGTTGGCGCTCTCGAGAGTTCGGCCCCTCGCATCGCATCAGGCAGTTTTGCGAAATGTAACGACGAGCGCGTCCCGGTGCGCGGAGGCGGTTTTGTCAAGCGGCTTGATCGGGGTAACACCGTGATACACACGCGCGTCGTCAACCCAAGCTGCATCTAACGGCGTCGCCAGTACGAAGCTGGCGAGTGGGCGCTTCTTCAGGTCCGCGATGGTCGTGGTGCCGCCCCGAACGTTCGCGCGATCGACCAGCAGAATGAGCACATAGTCGACCCCGTCTCGATGCATCCCTTCTGGCGTCGGCTGGCCCGCAGTGTCCAGATTTGCGAAGATGCGGAACTGATGAACCTCCACGTGCCAGACCCGAGTGGCAGGAGAAAGCGCACCGAAGCAATTTCCACAGAGCCCTAGGATTGTCATCAGGCTAGCACATGCTCCGATCTCCGGCGTTACCGGAGAGAACCAGCGGTCCTTGCCGCCGTTCAGGGGATTGTAGTTGCGGGCCTGGTAATGCGGCTGATGTGGTTGCCGGACGATCGCGGCGCCGTCCTCTATTCGATAGATCGCATGGCGGCGATGCCGGTAACGGCCACTGTCCGCCATATGCTCGTCGATATCCAAATGGTTCCAGCTGGCCGCGAAGTCGGTCCAGTCTATGAGCGATCCTGACCGCTGCAATAGCGAACGCATGCCTGCTGCGGGAACGAAGGCGAAGCCGGGCCCCGAGACCGCGCGTGACAAGCTCGATCTGACAATCGCCGTCATGGGTCATCCCAACCGGAGTCTTAGGACGTGGTCCGGTACAGGCACATCCGCCTTCATGCGCGGATCGCTGGTGGGTGTCTGCGTCTCAAGCCGCAACGGCAGTACGCCTGCCCAAATATCCAGCGCGTAGTCCTCCTCATCGTCCTTGGGTGGTCCGATCCGTACCTTGGCGGAAGCCTCGCTTATCGGAATCGACAGAACGCTCGTGGCCCTCAATTCCAGTGCCGTGACGGGTCGCAGGATCGCCCACCGCCCTGGAAACAGGCCGTCGATGAACGCTTTTAGACGCGCCTCCTTCTCCGCTGGGTCGGTAACCAGGGACGCCCGGCCAATCAGCATCACGGAGCGGTAGTTGACCGAATGATGGAAGGCAGAGCGGGCAAGGACGATCCCATCAATCAGGGTCACCGTGACGCATACATCTGCACCGTCGGCTGCCTCGAGCATACGGCTTGCCGCCGAGCCGTGCCAGTAAACGTGATCGCCCTCTCGCCACTGCAGCGTTGGCGTAACGAAGGGTTGGCCGCCCACGACATACCCGACATGGGCGACTGGCGCTGCGTCGAGAATGGCATCGATCGTGGCGCGATCGTATGCGCCGCGCTCGTGCACCCGTTTGACCCGGACGCGCTCCGAAGGTGCGCCGCTGCGCCCTGTCATGATGATCGATCTCCGATAGCTTTCGAACTACAGCGCGTGCTATAGCTCGATAAGTGGCCATAGTGAAATGACCACTTTGAGGAAAAATGAGCAGACCACTTTCGAGACCATCTGTGGCTGCAGCTGCCCTAGCGCTGAGCATCGACCGCCAGCGCACAGGATCGATTGCCGTCCAGCTGGGCCAGCAATTGCGCGAGATGATCCTGTCGGGTCGCATGCGGCGCCTTGCACGTTTGCCATCCAGTCGAGCGCTCGCGATCGATCTCGGTATATCGCGCGCGACGGTGGTGCATGCCTATGAGCAGCTGGCGAGTGAGGGTTATGTCGAGGGGCGGCATGGCGCCGGGATGTTCGTTTCGGCGGCACTGCCGGAGCAGATGGTCCAGAGCGGCATCTCGCTGACCAGGCTACCCGCACGCTCGTCGCGAAGCTCAGTCGCACCATCAGCGACCGCGCGCGCCCGCCCGTTCCAGCTCGGCGCGATTGACCCCCAGCTCTTCCCATCCAACGAATGGGCGCGCCTCCTGCAGCGCACGTGGCGCGCGCCACCACGATCCTTGCTCTTGCCTGCCGATCCGTTTGGTTGGCCAGATCTCAGAGCAGCCGTTGCTCGACATCTGCTCGAGTGGCGTGGCATTGCCTGCGAGGCGTCGCGCATCGTCATCACAAGTGGAACGGCAGATGCGGTCGAGCTTATCGCGCAGCTGGCGTTCGCGCGCGGCACGCGCGTGCTGGTCGAGGACCCGGGCTACCCCACAATTCGATACGTCTTGCAGAGGCTCGGTGTTACCGTCGTTTCGGTGCCAGTCGACGGTGAGGGGCTCGATCTCTCCCAGGCGCCAAGACATCGGGACGCGCGTGGCGCCATCGTCACTCCATCGCGCCAATTCCCGCTCGGAGCGGTCCTACCCGTGGCGCGCCGGCTGTCGCTGCTCGAATGGGCGAGACAGACCGAAGCCACGATTGTCGAGGACGATTTCGACAGTGAATACCGATACGCCGGAACGCCCCTGCCCGCGCTCACCAGTCTCGACGCCCATGAGCGGGCGGTCTATGTCGGTAGCTTCTCTAAGGTGTTGCTGCCGACGCTTCGGCTAGGCTTCGTCGTTCTCCCGTCGCGTTTAATCGCCACTGCGCACGATCACTTGCGTCGGCGCGGCGCGACGGCGTCGCTCATCGCCCAGCCGGCTCTGGCGGAGCTGATGGCGTCCGACGCCTATGCGACGCATATTCGTCGGACCAGGCGCGTTTATGCGCGCCGAATGGCGGTGTTGACGGCGCAGGCCGATCGCTTCACCGGTCTTCTGTCACTTGCCCCGACGGCAGCGGGCATGCATGTCGTCGCGGATCTGTCGCCGCAGTTGTCGCGGCGGTACTCGGATCAGGAGATCGCGGCCGTCTTACGTCAAGCAGGTGTCCTGACATCACCGCTCTCAGATTATTACACTGCCAGCCCTCCGCGGCGGGCACTCTTACTAGGCTTTGCCGGATTTAGCGAAGAGGACATCACGCAAGCGGCGCGCAAAATACGTAACGTCCTGGAAAAGGTCGCGCGATGAGACGATGGGATCGAGAGGGTCCCGATGCGACGCGACCATCGGCTGGACATTTGGACGAGGGTCGGTCGTGCCGCGGTCGGTTTTCCCTCACCAGCGGACACGCAGTGAGCCCTCCCGGTACGGTCGAAGAGTGCCAAACCCGGACTTGATTCGCCATCCTAGGCGTGGTGTTGACCGATATCCACACCGGTTCGACAATTTGGTGTCGTCGGCACATCCGCGCAATGTCATCTCGAGTGGTCTGCTTCTATGAGCGAAAGTGGACCTTCCAGCCGATCCAGTAAGGAGCTAGGCTCTACCCATTTCCCGCGAGTAGAGGATTTTGCAAGGATCGAGCTGGTGACGCCATCTGAAGTGCTGGATCTGACCTGGAGCTACCCATTGCTCGAGGCCCTCTATGGCCGCCGCTCGCGGCGGTTCGGCCTCGGCTTCAAGATGCCGGAGGGGCCGTTCCGCTACAAGTCCGCGCATACGCCGGTTCCCCTGAGTGAGATAAGGAATGGGCGGACGAGATCGCGTTCGAAGCGGTAATGGCGATACCGGAAGAGGAAGCGCTGAAGCCGCGCATGACAAGCTTCAACAACACGCGCTAGACGCCGAGATGACGGAGGGTCGCTGTGCCTGTAGTCACCGTTCGCATGGAAAAAGGTCGCCCTATTGAGAAGAAGCGAGCGCTTGCCGATGCCGTAACAAAAGCTGTCGCGGTGGCTCTCGACGTGCCACCAGAATGGGTGACGGTCATTATGGACGAAGTTGAGCGCGAAAACTGGGCGATTGGCGGTCGATTGCAATTGGACAAACTCGGCCCCGGCTACGGCAGGGATGGCGTCCAAGACTGACGGGTTCGGAAGCTTTCCCGTCGCCGCGATGACAAGTCGGATCAATGACGGTAAGAGACGTTCGAGCCGCGAAATGGTCAGATCGGGTCTTCGCTCGAGCTCAGGGGGCGTCGTCCTTAGCCGCCAAAGGTCTCGTTCGACCGATGCGACCCCGGAGTGCGTCCCTGTGGGAGTGGTCGTGAAGCACAAGACGAGCGAGCAGCTGATGCCCGTTGCTGGGAGAGCTCCATGAACACTGGTCGTGCCATTCTGGCAAAAGGACTCTCAGCTTTCCCGCGCCTAGGTTTGGCGCAACTACCTACCCCTCTCGAGCCCATGAAGAGGCTCACGGAGCATCTCGGTGGGCCGCGATTATGGGTAAAGCGCGAAGACGCGACCGGGATCGGCTTCGGCGGCAACAAACTGCGCAAGCTCGACTACGTCCTGCCTGAAGCACTTGCGAACGGCGCGGACACAATCGTCTCAGGTGGCGTTGTTCAGTCGAACAGCCAACGCCAAGTCGCGGCCGTCGCGGCGAAACTTGGCCTCGCATGTCACCTCGCAGTTTATCACGGCCGGATCGAGCCGCCGGCTCCAGAATACAAGACTTCAGGCAACGCCCTTCTCAATCGGCTCTTCGGAGCGCATCTGCATGATGTCCCTTGGATTGATGACCGCGAGGCAGCTATTCGCGCGCTTGTCAACGAACTGGAGACGAAGGGCCGCAGGCCCTACTTCGTCCCATATGGCGTCTCGAACGCTCTTGGCGCGATCGCCTACGCATCGACGGTTGGTGAAATCGATAGCCAAGCCGCAGCGCAGGGTTGCAATCCGGTGGCAATCGTACATTGCTCGGGCAGCGCCGGGACTCAGGCGGGTCTCGTCGTCGGGACATCTATTGCGATGCCAAATGTGCGGATCATCGGCATCGATATTGATGCCGAACCCGATCGTGTGCGCGCCGACGTCGTGACCCTTGCCCAAGAGGCATCCAATCTCCTCGACGTTTCATTCGACGAGGCTTCGGTAGAGGTCGTGGCTGGGCATGTAGGACCCGCTTACGGCGTCCCACACGCTCTCACGATCGAAGCTATTCGGCTCGCGGGGCGACTGGAAGCTCTTCCCCTTGATCCTGTATACTCCGGAAAGAGTTTAGCGGGGTTGATCGCTCTCATTCGCGAGGGACGTTGGCGCAAGAACGACGATGTAGTGTTCGTCCACACTGGCGGCGCGCCGTCGCTCTTCGCTTACCAAAGCGTGCTTGGCATTTGATTTGTCGTCTCGCCGCCTCAACCATGGGATTCGAGCGCCGATACAACGAGGCGTTCCACATCGAAGACGAAAACGCGTTCGTCAGCCCCTTCGCCGCCATCAACTCTTCCCCTCTCCCGCTGGCTTCCGCTGGCGATGATGACGCACGCCCGCTTCGTCGCTCTCGCAAGCCCTAAAGAAGGCACAGCGCCAGCAAACAAAACATGATCCGTTCGCACGTTGCTTTGCATGCTCGCGGCAGGATGTGGCACGAGTTCACCGGTGGTGAGCGGAGCAATTGACCGGGAAAATCGAGTGGATTCCTGACGTCGTTCTGGCACATGCTGAAGCGCGCACCGTCGAAGAACCCGGGCACTATCGATCAGAGCAAAGTTCGAGCAGGGGCCAAGGAGCACCTCGCGGTGTCTGCTTCACCCCATAAAGCGGAGAGTTGCTGAGCTGCCGTCGACGGGGAAAGTGTGCCACATCCAGACATGGGCTGCTCTTTGGCATTGCAAAGAGTGAAGGGATGCGGCACACCGGAGGTTAACATCGCGTTGGGCAACTGGCTCGCGATGCAGGAGGCTTGTTTGCTGGAGACCAAAGCAGCCGATTGACGGCTTATTGTAGCCGTCGGACGCCTCAAGATCGCCCGGCGATATGGCTGGGCGACGATAGTTG
>DATFTC010000055.1:0-6866 GCA_035262305.1 Myxococcaceae bacterium
CGCGGCATCGATCGCCTCAGCCAGGGTGTCGGTGCGCTCCCACCCCAGCATTTCAGGAACGTGGTTGTTCTCCGCGCCTGCGACGATGACCTTCCCCACGTGCTGACGCCCATTTTCACCCCAGTACCACATATAGAACGGATGCGCCCCGTGATAGGCGTTTCCCTTCCGGTACAGGTGAACGTAGCTCGGGTTGGTGGCGAACTCGCGCTCATACTTGTGCGAGAGGACTAAAGCGTCCCTGGTTTCAGGCAAGAGGCGATTGAAAAACTCGATGTAGCTTGGGTGTTGCTCTGGATCGAACTCGTCGTAGGCAGGGTGGCAGAGGATGATTACCCCGCCCTTCTTCACCAGAGGGACGCCCCGGTTGAGGTTGAAGAGATAGCCCAGCCCCATCACCTGAAGCAGCAGGGGGTTGAGAATTGAGTTCACGTTGTAGGGCGAAATATAGGGCACGCCGTAGATCGCGATGTCGGCTTGGCCTTCGAGCCGCACCGAGTACTGTCGCCAGCACAGCTCCAAAGTCTTGGCGTGGGTCGGCTCGGTCGCCCCGGCGTGCATCCCGATTACTTCGTAGGGGGCTGGAATGCTCATCAGCAGCCTCCGCTTTGCCGCCCGAGGCATCTTGGACAGCGTGTAGCGCATTCCTTGAAACTTGAGCCGGTCGAACTCGTTGTAGTCCTCCTCCTTCTTGCTGAGGAATGCCAGCTGGCCGCCGAACATGCGGTTGTTGATCGCCGTCTCGATGTGAAAAACCTTAAGGTGCTGGTCGATGACCCGCCCGATCCGCTCGGTGCTCCGATGCAGCGCCGATCGGGACGGCTCCATGTAACTCTCCGACTCGCGGATGGTGCGCGGGTTGTGATGCGCGCGCAGGGATTCGTAGTTTGCCAGGCCAGTTCCGACCGACTTGTGACCGCCGTCCATCGGCACCAGATTGATGTTGACGTAGATCAGCAGATCCGATTCTGCTGCCCGGCGGTTGATCGCCACCACCTCGCCTTCGCTCGTCCGCTCCAGCTCGACGATGCCCTCCGGATCCTCGGCATCGTGGTTGTAGTAGCGCTCCGGATAGAAGCGATGGAAGATCGCCTCGCCGACCATCCGCCGCATTTCCGCTTCGGTCATCCGGCGATGCAGCGAGTTGGCGACGATCAAGTGCACGTTGTCCACGCCTGAATCGCCCAAAAGCTCGAGGACGACCTCGAGAATGCTTTGCCGGACGTCGGGGGTTCGCATCGGCGGCAAAGGAAGCGAGATGTCATCCAGCGCAATCGTCACCTTCATCCCCGGCCGCAAAAGCGCGTGCAGCGGATCCATCTCCTCGGGGTGGTTGATCGCATAGCGGATGGTCGCTTTGAGGTTGGGGACCGGTTCGAGCGGGGCCCGCGGATAGATGACCCGGGTGCCGATCGGCAGATCCTCGAGCAAAAAGTCCTCACCCGAGAAGAGGACTCGCGGAGGGGATCCCTTTTCGGTGATCACCACGTGCGACTCTTCGTCGTACAGCTTCCTCAGCGTCTTCAAGGGGCGCATCGGGCCTGCTTATCTCAAGTCAAGGATCGGCCACTGGTACGCTCTCGCCAGCGCCCGCAGCCGAATGTCGGGATTGACCGCGGTCGGCCGGCCCACCACTGAAAGCATGGCGTAATCCGAGCCGCTGTCCGAGTAGGCATGGCTCTGGTCAAGCGCCAGGCCCTGGCGGACGCAGTAATCGCGAACCGCGTTGGCTTTATTGGCCCCCTCGATGATGGGCGGAATCACCTTTCCGGTAGCAATCCCGCCCACGTATTGCATCTTGTTGGCGATCAGGTCATCCGCCTCGAGGAAGCGCACCAGCGGACGCACCGTAAAGTCGAGCGCCCCGGTGACGAAGATGATTTTGCATCCGGCACGGCGAGCCTCCTCGATGAGATCCCTCGCTTTGGGAAAGATGGCGGGCTTCACCAAATCGTCGAACATCTCCTCCGCCAGGGTGAGCAAGCGATCCTCGGACAGGCCAGCGTAATATCGGTAGAAAAACTCGTTGAAGATCTTCCGGTCCACCGCATCGAGCGCCGCGAACAGCGGGACCGAGGCGACGGCGGCCAACGTTCGCCCGGCGATGCCCCACAGTGAGCCGCGGTTCATCGCGTAGTACCCGTAGGTATGAACGATGTTCGTCTTCACCAGCGTCCCATCGACGTCGTAGAAGGCGGCCTTCAAGCAATTGTTCGAGGGCTTGCTCATCGCATCGCTGCACGGCTCCGGCGCGCTCAAGAGCTCCGACGCCGTGCCCGTAACCCCGGTACCTTGCTGACCCTGCCGCTTCCGCCGTGAGGTGTCAATGGATCCGCGTGCCCGCCGACCGAGGCCGACTAAATCCATCCGCGCTGCTGGTACCAAGCGGCGCTCCGGCGAACGGAATCGGGGATCGACCAGCGCGGCCTAAAACCCAAAAGCCTCTCTGCCTTCTCTGCCGAGCAGGTCCACGCCGGCGCTAGCAGTTGCTGAACCATCTTGCGGCTAAAGGGAAGGTACCGGCCCAAAAGATGACTCGCCCCATCGGCAAGCGCGCCCAGCATCCGCAACGTCCCCGGGCCAACCCGTACCTGCCTCGTCGTGCGGCCGAGCGTTCGAGCCACGCTCTGCTGCAGCTCCTCCAAGGTCGTGTCTTCACCGGCCGCGAAAAAGGCCTGCCCAATCGCCTCCGGTCGCGTGGCGAGCAGCACCAGGAGAACGACGACATCCTCGACGTCGACCATCGAGATCGGCCGGGGCCCACCGGCGACCGACAGCCGCAGACCGGTCCTCACCAGCTTGAAGAAAAAGAGATTCTCCCGGTCGCCGGGCCCGAGAATGCGGCAGGGCCGGGCGATGGCGAGGTCGATCGCGCCAGCGAACGAGGAGGCGATTCGCTCCGCCTCCGCCTTGCTCTCGCCGTACCAGTCCCGCGGCTCGAGTGGATCCTCCTCACGGCGCGGACGCGTCGGCGAGGATGGTCCCGAAGCCGCAAGAGAGCTGCAGAGCACTAGTCGCCGGCGCCCGTTGGCTTGGCTCATCGCCTCGCAGAGATTGCTCGTGCCCTGCGCGTTCACTCGAAAAAAATGCTCTCGGTTAGGGGCTCGGCGAATACCGGCGAGATGAAAGACGACCTCGCAGCCCTCGATCGCCGACCGAAGCGATGGAAGGTCAACGACATCTCCATACATCAGATCGACTGGTAGCCCGGACAGCTCGGCCAAATCGCCCTTCCTGCGCACCAGGCAGCGAACGCGCCCGCCGAGACCAACGAGCTGTCGCGTCAGGCAGGCTCCGAGAAAGCCATTCGCGCCGGTGACGAGCGCTCGCACGGGAGCCTCTTTCAACAGGGAAGCGCCCGTGGAGCAAGTGGAATCCCAACCCCCCTCCGGAAAACCGATCCCCTCGAGTGAAAAAATCGATCGAGAGACTGTTTTTCCCTCGGAGGAACTGGTAGGAGGCCCTCTCCGGCTGGTACAAAGCCGACTAACGTCCCCTGGAGGGGAGGAGACCCAAACCGAATGGCCGCAAAGAAAGTGAAAAGGAACTCCGCAAAGAAGAGTGGAACCAAGCGCAAGCCGAACGCCGCCTTCATGAAGGCGATGCAACCTTCACCGGTGTTGGCGGAAGTTGTCGGTGACAAACCAATGCCCCGGACGGAAGTCGTCAAAAAGCTCTGGGCATACATCAAGAAGAATGGGCTGCAAGATGCCAAAGAGCGCCGGATGATCAACGCCGACGACAAGCTCCGTGCGGTCTTTGGCGGCAAGAGACAAGTCTCGATGTTCGAGATGACCAAACTGGTGAATAAGCAACTCAGCTGATTCACCACAAGCGACGGGTACCGCCCAGAGGCTCGCTGCGATCGGCGAGCCTCTTTGTTTGGAGTAGACGTTTGCCGGTTGAATCCCTAAGAGCAGGGGGATGCGGTATCCTTCGCCGGCAAACGAGCTCTTCCATCCCGCCTCGGTGGCTGCGGAATTATTCGCGTCGCTCAAGCGGGAGTTTCTGGCCCAACGCAACACGCCCCTGGCGACGTACCGCCTGCAGTTTCACCGGGGCTTCCGCTTCACCGATGCCGCTCTTTTGGCGCCCTACCTCGAGCGCCTCGGGGTGAGCCACGTTTACTCATCCCCCTACTTCAATGCCGCTGCCGGCAGTACGCACGGCTATGACGTGATTGATCACAACAGCTTGAATCCCGAAATCGGCACTTCCGAGGAGCACGAGGCCTTCTGCGCCGCGCTGCGCGCGCAAGCTATAGGACAGCTGCTCGATTTCGTTCCCAACCACATGGGGATCGACCGTGGAAACGCGATGTGGAACGACGTTTTGGAGAATGGTCCGGCGTCGATCTACGCCAAGTACTTCGACATCGACTGGGACCCAGTCGGGGAGAAGTTGAAGAACAAGGTGCTGCTTCCAGTGCTCGGCGAGCAATACGGGACCGTGCTCGAGCGGGGCGAGCTCAAGCTCGCCTTCGCCGAGGGGGCGTTCACCTTGCACTACTTGGATCGGAGCTTGCCCATCGCACCGGGGCAATATGCGACCATCCTCGGGCACCAAATCGAGGTCCTTCAAGAACAGCTCGGAGCCGCGGATCCCCACCTGATGGAGGTTCAGTCCATTCTCACCGCAATCGACCATCTGCCGCGCCAGTTCGAAACCGAGCAGGCCAAATTGATCGAGCGCAATCGCGAAAAAGAGGTGATCAAACGCAGGCTGGCCACCCTGGCGGCAAACGCGCCCGGGGTGGGCTCGTGGATCGACACCAAGCTGAAGATCTTCAACGGCTCGCCGGGTGATCCGCGCAGCTTCGATCTGCTCGACTCGGTACTGGATCGCTGCAGTTACCGCCTCGCCGATTGGCGAGTAGCCGGCGAGGAGATCAACTACCGGCGCTTTTTCGACATCAACAGCCTCGCGGCGATCCGGGTCGAGGATCCGGAGGTCTTCGACAGCGTCCATGCTCTCGTCTTTCGCTGGATTTCGGAGGGGAAGGTCAGCGGGTTGCGGATCGACCATCCCGACGGCCTCTTCGATCCGACCGCTTACTTCTTGAACTTGCAGGAGCGTTATTGGGTCGAGCGGGCGAAGAAGGAGTTTGAGAAGATGCAGGCCCCCACGCCGCGGTGGCCTGAGGTGGAAACCGAGTTGCGTAAACTTTTCAACGCCGAGGTGGCCGAGCAACCCGATTCTCCACTCGCTCGGGCGCTCTACGTGGTGGTGGAGAAGATCCAGGGCGGGCGAGAACGAGTACCGGACGGCTGGGCTATCTCCGGCAACACCGGCTACCGTTTCGCCAACGTGGTCGGCGGTCTGTTCGTCAATAGAGACGCCGAGAGGGCGATCACCGAGGCGTACGCCCGATTCATCAACCACCGGTACAATTACCGGGAGCTGGTATACGAGAAAAAAAAGCTGATCATGAGCGCCCCGATGGCGAGCGAAGTCAACGTGCTCGCTCGCGAGCTCGATCGGACCTCCGAGCTGAACCGACACACTCGCGACTTCACCCTCAACTCGTTGCGCCGAGCGTTGGAGGAATTCATCGCTCTTTTCCCCGTGTATCGGACCTACGTCGACGGTTGGCGCCCCGAGGTCGATCAGCGCGACATCCAATACATCGAGTGGACCATCGAACGGGCCAAGGAACGGGAATCGGGGCTCAGCGTCACCATTTTCGCGTTCTTGCGCGACATCCTGCTTCGCCGTTATCCGCCTGAGCTCGACCGGCGCGAGCGCCAGGAGATGCTGCGCTTCGCCATGAAAGTGCAACAGGTGACCGGCCCAGTGATGGCCAAGGCTCTCGAGGATACCGTCTTCTACATCTACAACCGGCTGATCTCGCTCAACGAGGTGGGCGGCGATCCAGAGCGATTCGGAACCAACCAGGAGACTTTCCACCTTCGTAACCAGGAGCGGGTGGAGCGCTGGCCAGGCTCGCTGTCCACCACTTCGACCCATGATACCAAGCGCAGCGAGGATGTCCGCGCGCGGATCAGCGTCATCTCCGAGCTGCCCGCTGAATGGCGTACGCTGCTTCGGCGCTGGGCGCGCTTGAACCAGCGGCACAAGACGGCCGGACGGCCGGATGCCAACGACGAGTACCTGTTCTACCAAACTGTCGTCGGCACTTGGCCGATGGGCGATTCGATGGCGCCCGATGAATTCGAGCGCTTTCGGGAGCGGATCGAGCAGTACATGCTCAAGGCGATCAAGGAAGCGAAGGTGAATACGAGCTGGGTCAACCCGAATCCCGATTACGAAGCGGCAACCGCGCACTTCGTCCACAGCGCGCTGGACGTCTCCCGAAGCGCCCGCTTCCTGGCCGACGTGCAGCGATTCAAACGACGCATCGAGCTGCCGGGACAGATCAATGGGTTGGCGCAAACCGTCCTTAAGATCGCCTCGCCGGGGTGTGCAGACATCTACCAAGGTTGCGAGCTATGGGATTTATCGCTGGTCGATCCGGATAATCGTCGCCCGGTCGATTTCGCCCTACGCCAGCGGTTGCTCGAGGCGCTCGACCGAGACGCGGATCGCGATCGACTCGCCTTGTCGCAGGAGCTGGTCGCCGACATGACCGATGGGCGAGCCAAGCTGTTCGTCATCTCCCAAGGGCTTCGCTTCAAGCGGCGGCACAGCGTCCTCTTTCGATCCGGCGAATATGTGCCGCTGGCCACCTCCGGTCCCCGGAGCACGCACCTCGTCTGCTTCTGCCGCCGGCTGAGCGATCAAGTGGCGGTGGTGATTATCCCGCGGCTGGTGGCCGCGCTGATCGAGTCGGGCGGCATCGCGACCAACCTGCGCGAGACCTTCCTTCATTTGCCGGCCGAGCTCGCCGGAGCCAATCTGAAGGACGT
>DATFTC010000056.1:0-2603 GCA_035262305.1 Myxococcaceae bacterium
GGCGCTGTCGCGGTCGAAGCCTGTGTGGTCCATGCCGTGCTCTCGGGGAAGGCAATTGAACGCATCGAGGCCTCACCGCTCCATCAACTCGTCGTGACCGACACCATCCCACTTCCTGCCCGCAAGCGCATCGCCAAGATCCAGGTCAAATCAGTGGCGCGGCTCTTTGCAGACGCGATTCATGCCATTCACGACGGATCAAGCGTCTCGCGCCTGTTTCGGTAGCGACCGCATTGCTTGGCAGAAAGCGGCCGACGCATGTATGGAAGAGAAATGGGTACGTTGGGCACTGGGGACGCGGCGCTTCGGACAGGCGCAGCAGGGATTCAGCAATCGAGGGGCGTGGATGACTAAGAGTGAGGCTCTGCAGGCTCTGACCTTCGGACAACGTATCGCCGAAGAAGAGCGTGAGCAGTTAGCATCCTACTTCGTCGAAACAGATTTGTGGCGCCGAATGCTGGCCGGCGAAGTCGATATTGTTTACGGCGCCAAAGGATCAGGGAAGAGCGCGATCTATGCGCTCCTTCTGGACCGAGACACCGCCTTTCGGGAACGTGGAATACTCATCCGCGCGGCAGAGAATCCTCGGGGAACGCCTGTATTCAAAGATCTCGTCGCCGACGCTCCAACCAATGAGAATGAATTTCGGGCTTTGTGGAAGCTGTATATCTTGGCACTCGTCGTGCGTGCTTTAGCTGATGAGCGGATCGACGGACGTGTGAGTCGTGCCACCATTCTTCTGGAACAGGCAGGTCTCTTGCCTCGGGAAGCTTCGTTGCGCGGCCTCGTTCGAGCAGCCTTGGACTACGCGCGAAGCCTTCTTCGTGCCGAATCGCTCGAAGGCGGTCTAAGGATCGATCCCGCGACCGGGCTGGCGAGTGGCTTCACGGGCAAGATTACACTCCGGGAACCCTCCGCGTCGGAGCTGCGCGCTGGGCTGGTATCGGTGGATGAGGTATTTGGTTGGTGTTCCGATGCGATCCGAGACGCCCGACTGTCGATCTGGATTTTGCTGGACAGGCTAGATGTCGCCTTCGGCGAGAGTGATGATCTTGAGCGCAATGCACTGCGTGCGCTGTTTAGAGTCTATCTCGACCTCCGCCGTTTCGATTCAATCAGTCTCAAGATCTTCCTACGGAGTGATATTTGGCGCCGAATTACGAAGGAGGGTTTTCGCGAAGCGAGCCACATTACGCGCGATGCCGAGATCGTGTGGGAGCCGCGATCGCTCTTGAACCTACTGGTGAGACGCGTGCTTCGCAACGAGAGTGTGCGAACGTTCTACTCGATTGCTGACGAACACAGGGTCCTGCGGGACTCTGAGTTACAACACCAGCTTTTCTATCGCATATTTCCGCAGCAAGTAGACGCCGGCTCGAGGAAAGCGGTTACCTTCGACTGGCTTTTGAGCCGAACACGAGATGGGTCGGGTAAAACCGCGCCACGCGAATTGATCCACATGTTGACGTCTGCTCGCGAGGAGCAAATTCGCGATCTTGAGATTGGCGGTGACGAGCCTCCGGGAGAAAATCTGCTCTCGTCGGAATCACTCAGAGCGGCCCTTCCTACCGTGTCGGCCGTGCGCGTTCAACAAACTCTCTTTGCTGAATATCCGGCGCTTAAGCCGTGGATCGAAGCGCTGGCTGGAGAAAAGACTGAACAGACAGTCGAGACGCTCGCGCGCGTCTGGCGCGTTACCGAAGAGGAGGCGTTGAGCCACGCGACCGAACTGGTTGACGTTGGCTTCTTCGAGAGGCGTGGCGCACGGGATCTGCCAACGTTCTGGGTCCCGTTCCTCTATCGAGATGGCGCCGACATGGTTCAGGGAGCCGCGGAATCATAGCCGACGCAGCTGGTTAACGCCCGTGCCGAACAACCCCAACGAAGACGTGCAGGCCCCGGGGTCAATCTTGGAGAACCAATAGGGGGCCGTCTGCCACTTGACGGTGCCGCTGTGCCCGGTTAGCATCTGGGCTCGCCTCAGGTATTCGGTGTGACTTCGACTCCTGGAGAGGCGGAACACGTCGGAATCTAGTAGTAGCTCCGGTGAAGTTCGCGTCTCTGATCACGGCGATTATATTGCCGCGGACCGACGGTCACTGCCCGGTTTGGGGCTCTCTTGGACACCGGTTGTACCGCCTATGCTCTCGGTCCCGAAGCGAACATGAATCGACGGCCGTTCTTCTGGGGGCTGATCCTGGGCACCCTCGCCACGCGGCTCGCCATCGGCCGCCAGCTCGATCTGGCCGAGGTTTCCGACATGACAACATTCACCGTCGACGCCCTCGTCGCCGCTGTGGCTCTCGGGGCAGCGCTCCTTTTCATAACCGCGCGGGCGCTCCTTTTCAGGAGGGCCCCGCGCCGCTCGGCCACGACCCCGGCTCCGGCTCCGCCGGGTCCTCCGGATCCCTCCCCGGGCCCTTCGCTGGACGCCCTCCTCGACGAGGCGCGCCGCCAGCTGGCGGTGCGGAGCGATCAGCTGGCCTTCACGAGGGAGCTCCTGCTGACGCGGACTGAGGACATGGACCGCCTCGCGGCCGAGCGAACCGCTGTGACCTCCCGGCTCGACGAAGCCCAGGCGGCCGCCGACCGCTGGCGCGTTG
>DATFTC010000057.1:0-4023 GCA_035262305.1 Myxococcaceae bacterium
GACGATTCGGTCGAGCTGAGCGGTGTCGAGGTCGATGGCGGGCGCGGGGGCTGCAGGCGCCGGCGCCGCCACCGGAGTCTTGCTCTCGGCCAGGGCCGTTCGGATCGCCGCCGCTAGCTTCACCGGATCGCCATGCCCGCCGATGTGCATGTAAAAGGTCGCGGGGCTGCTGCGCAGCAGGTGATTGTGGACCGCAGTGATCTCGACGCCGTTCTCGATCAGCTTGGTCATGACTGGATTGATTTCGGTTTCGAGCAACACCAGGTCGCCCATCACCATAGCCCCGCCATGCACCGGCTTGAACGCCGCCCAGCCGCCGAGCGCCAGCGCGGGCCTGATGGTCACGCCGTCGAGCGTCACCTGCAGATCGGTCCGCGGAAACCCGTAGCGATGAACATCACTGGATACCGCGCCAGTCCTTCCCGCTGCTTCATCGACCTTCTTCCAGTCGATGTCCTGCGCATTAGCGGCCACAGCAGTTGCCATCACCACGCCGCCGATTGCGAGCATGAGCACAGCACGCATGATTACCTCCTTGATTGGGCTCGCCGCCCGGTTGTCACGTTCGTCAAGCCGGTCCTGTCGCTTGTATAACCGCTCAGCCTCGAGCTGCCTAAGTGGCGCAGGGCACGAATCCTGCTGAACGGATAGCCGAGAGACCTTCCCGCTGAGTTTGCTGCTCGCGAGGACACGATCACGACTCGGTGGCCGTCGACAGAACGATCCGGAAGAGACTCCCCTTCCCTTCCTCGCTCTCGAGTTCAATTCGGCCGCCATTCGCCTCCACCGCCCAGCGCGCGATGGCCAGGCCGAGTCCCAGTCCACCCATGTCGCTCGATCGGCCCGCGTCAACGCGATAAAACCGCTCGAAAATTTTTTGACGGTGGGCAGCGGCAATTCCCGGCCCCACGTCCTGCACCTCGATCGCGGCCTGCCCAGGCAGCGCTGAGGTCACCCCGACGCGGATCTCACCCTTGTTGGGGGTGTATTTGATTGCGTTGTGCAGCAGATTCATCAGACCCAGGCGCAGAATCGCCGGGTCGCACCGCGCCGTCACCGGCGCGGCAGTGTGTACGCTCAGGCTTTGCTGTTTTTCTTCGGCGAGGATGCGAAGCTGCTCCGCGACGCTCCCCGCGAGCTCTCCCAGGTCCACGACTTCGCTTGTCAGGGCAATCCTCCCGGACTCGGCGCGCGTGAGCGTCAGGAGACTATCGACGAGCCGCGTGAGACGGTCGACCTCCTCCAGCATGCTGCCGATCACGTCGCGGTACGCGCCCGCTTCGCGGGTTCCCTGCAGTGCTACCTCGCCCACACTGCGCATCGCCGTGAGTGGCGTGCGCAGCTCATGCGAAGCGTCGGCGGTAAAGCGACGCAGCCGCTCGAAGGAATCGCGCAGACGCGACAGCGTCTCGTTGAAAACGGTCGCGAGGCGCCCGAATTCGTCCCGCGGGTTGTCTACTGGCAGCCGCTCGTCGAGCGATTCCGCGGTGATCAGCCGCGCCTTGTCCGCCATCGCACCGATCGGCGAGAGCACCCGTCCGGCGAGAAAGTAGCCTCCCGCTATCGCGAGCCCGATGGCAAAAGGGACCCCCATCGCGAGGATGACTGCGAGCGTCCAGAGGGTGTGCCGGAGAGGGGTCTCATCTATCGCCGCCGCAACGGAATAGGAAGGCGCGGAAATCCTCTGCACGCGGTAGTGGCGGCCGTCGGGCGCGCCCCAGGATGCCGGGGCCACGTTGTCGTCTTGCGGTGCACGCGCAAGCCCTTCCCGTTCCCACGCTTCCGTACTATGGCGGACGTTACTGCCCTCGGTTACCTGAAAGAGGGTGATTCCCCAATGCGGCGCGAGATCGGGCAGCTCCCCGGGCTCCTCCCGATAGATTCTGTCAATGGTCGCGAGCTCCCGGCCCAACTGCAAATCGAGTTCGCTGTAGAACCGCGCCTTAACGAAAAGCAGAATTCCAGCGGCGAAAAGGCATACGACGAGCGTCAGCACGCCCGCGTGCCAGAGCGTCAGGCGCGCGCGGACGCTGAGCGCGCCGGCCTTCATCCTTGCCTCCCGCCCAAGACGAATCCGACCCCGCGAACCGTGTGCAGCAGTTTCTTCTCGAACGGATCATCTAGTTTGTGGCGCAGCCGCGCGATCGTTACGTCGATGACGTTGTCGAGCGGCGTGGCGCGCGCCGCCACGTGCCATACGTCGCTCGCGAGCATCTCGCGCGAGACGACCCGGCCCCAATGGCGCAGCAGAAACTCGAGTATGTCGAACTCCTTCGCGGTCAGTTCGAGCGACTGGGCCGCCCTTGAGACTTTGCGCGTGACGAGATCCATTTCGAGATCGTCGTGCTGGAGCTTGAGGATCTGGTCCATCCGCCCGCGGCGCAGCATTGCGCGAATTCGCGCGAGCAGCTCGGGGAACGCGAATGGCTTGATCAGGTAATCGTCGGCGCCGCAGTCCAGTCCTTGCACGCGGTCCTCGACGGCGTCTTTCGCCGTGAGGATGATTACCGGCGTTTGAATCCCCCGCTTGCGCAACGTGTTGAGAACGTCGAGACCGTCACGCCGCGGGAGCATCAGATCGAGCACCAGGAGGTCGAACGAGCCTTGGCTCGCCAGGAAAAAGCCCTCTTCGCCCGTGGCGGCGACCGAGACTTCATAGTGCTCCGCCTCGAGACCTTCTCGCAGCGCTTTCGCGACTTTTCTCTCGTCCTCGACGATCAGGATGCGCACGGAGTGCTCCGCTTCGAGAGCCGCTCTCGGATCAGCAGTATAGGTATGGTCCTTCGACCGAAGCAGCATCCTTACAGCGATTTCAGAAAGTCTTCAGTGGTGAGACCCTGATAGGCCGCGCATGATTTCGCCCGAGCGGTTTCTGATCGATGGATGGACATGAGAGGCCGCGCTCGCCCTGCGGTGCGAACCGGAAATGCCTCCAGCTCGACCGCGCACAGCCGAAGCATACTTTGTGACGAAGGAGCCATACCATGGCCATGACAGGCACCAAACCGGAACACGGCTTTGCTACAAAGAGAAACGTCGCTGCTATTTTGTGGGTTGCGCTGATGGCGCTAACTGGTCTCCAGGCTACGGCGGCAGGCGAAGACGAGCAATCGACAACAGCGGTGATCGCAAGACTGAAGGAAAGCAAGATCAGCCTCGCCGATGGCATCAGGCAATCGGAGAAGCAGTATGGGCCGGCCATTTCCGCCAAGTTCGAGCTCGAGGACGGTGCACTCAACCTGAGCGTGTACAACGCCAAGGAGGGGCGCAATAAGGACGCGGAGCACAACGTCCTCACAGAGGCGGCCGGCGACGCCACGAAAGCTCCGTGGACCCCAAAGATGGAGGTGTTTGAAGACAAGGAGCACCTCAAGCGGGCGGCGACGCAGCTGACGCTCGTCCAGACGTCCAAGCTCGGTCTTGCCGATGTCGTCCAGAAGGTCTCGGATCGCGGGACGGTGTATTCAGTGACGCCGACGATCGTTGGCAATGCCCCCGTCTTTGAACTGCTGGTCGCAACCGCAGATGGCAAAAGCGCCAAGTTCATCGTCGATGCGCGTACCGGGACGGTGAGTGGTGGACGCTGAGTGAAAGGCAAAGTCGGGCTGCGCCTCAGTTGACGGCGATTTCATCATGACTGGACCGGAGGTGAAGGCGGTGCTTAGGAGCTGCGTGCAGACGGCCTCCCCATGTCGCCTTGCACCATCACATGATCGTCGAGAAGCCTCCGATCCACTTCCTGCAGTACTGGGGGAGTGGATCGGCACCCGCCCTTGCTCGGGCGCTTCGACGCACAATCTATGGTTGGCGCCGCGCGCTAGCCTCGACCTGGAGTTTCCGGTGGAAAAAGACCTGAATTCAAAACGAGCCCGCACGATGTTTGCGCGAACAATTTCTCTGCTGGCCGTTGGGCTCGGCTTCACGCTAGCCAATCCCGCGCTGGGAGCGGAGCTGGAACTCGTTCAGACCATCCCGATGCCAAATGTCGAAGGCCGCATCGATCACATGGCGGTCGATGCCGCA
>DATFTC010000058.1:0-4990 GCA_035262305.1 Myxococcaceae bacterium
TGAACATGATGCGTTGACCCGCTGCCCAAAATTCGTGAGTGACGCTCGTTCCTCGTGCAGCCACGCAGTCAAGCGGCGCGGATCTGCATCCATCAAAACGCCCTTCAAGGCAAAGAAGCCGCCACCAGCGACAATGGTGGCCTCAACTTTGGTATAGCTACGCCAGCGCTCCAGACCGCCGTGCACGTCGAGAACTTTCGTCAGCAACTCGTTCATGGCTTTCCTTTCCAATCCTCAAGCGCGATCGCCGGTATTTCGAAACGCTCGCGCTTTCGCCGCATCGACAAGTGAAGCTTTCTCGGCGCGCCGCTGGTAGTCCTCGGCAAGGGCCTTGAGCTGACCCGCGATCGTTTGATCGGTCATGGTTTTGGCAGTGCGGAGTAGCGCCCGTGCCGTTTCCAAATATTGTTTGCCACGCTGTGTTACTTCTGAAAGATCGCCGCTCATATTCGACCCTCCGTTGTCACCGTTTCATCGTCAGGACCATTGCGAAAGCGCGCGTTGCCTGACATCATCTTCGCGTAAGCGGCCGCCGCTTGTCCGAGCGGGACCGTTTCGATCATCGCAGAGGCTCCGCTCAGCACGCTGAAACGGAGCGTTGCGTCGCCTGTGGCCGGGTCGCCCGTGAGAGCGCCGTGAAGTTTTCGATTTCCGAATATCAAGTCCGCGCTCGATGTTTCGATCGGCTCGGGTCCAACGCCGAGGACGATCGACATGCCTTCGGGACGCAGACCTTTGAAGGTTTCGGCGACCGTTTTGCCGCCCGAAGCGGTGATCAGAATCACCTTCGCACCACCGAGTTTCTGCAGAGCGGCGCCCGCATCGGTTGCGGCGCTGTCGATGAAATGATGGGCGCCAAGCTTCTTCGCCAATTCGGCTTTGTCGGCGCCGCGCGCAATCGCCACGACCTCGAAGCCCATGTGACGCGCATATTGCACCGCCAAGTGGCCAAGTCCGCCGATGCCGAATATTGCGACGAGATCGCCCGCCCTCGCCGGCGCGTTTCTTAGAGCACCAAACGTCGTAAGTCCGGCACAAAGCAGCGGCGCCGCGTCGACGGCGGACAGATCGTCGGGGATCGACATGAGGCCGCTCGCCTTGGCGAGCAAGACTTCGGCATAGCCGCCATCGTGATGAATTCCCGTGTTTTCCTGGTTCTGACAGTTCACAAGGTCGCCGCCGCGGCAGAATTCGCAGTAACCGCAAGAGCCAGCGAGAAAACCGACGCCGACCCTCTGGCCGACTTGCCAACCGCGAACGCCGGGTCCCACCGCGTCAATGCGCCCGACGACCTCGTGGCCGGGAACACGCGGATAAGTAAGGCCAGGAAAATTTCCCTCGACTGTTGCGGCGTCCGAGTGGCAAACACCGCACGCCTCGACGCGAATGCGCACCTGGTCGTGGCCGGGATCCTGAAGCGGCCGCGTCACTTCAGCGAACTCTCCTGGTTTCCGCACCTCAATGGCTTTGTAGGTCTCACTCATTTTCGTCGCTCGCTGTTCGACATCCGGGAGCCGAGGCGATCCCGCCGCGCCGCATTCAAAACATTGGCAGTGACGCCTAAGAAGTGCTCGCAACCGCCGATCACCAGGCAGATTCGTATCCGACAAAGAGCGTCTGTGCGAGTAAAGCAGTCAAAATCTCATTGAATCGTTGCGAACTCGGATGCCAGTACTTCGGCCTGGTCGCGACGCCGTGCGTTTTTTTCTTCGCGCAGCAATAGTCGATAGCTGCGTCAGGACTACCCATGTAGTCCGATGGAGCACGGCGACCTTCAATGGGGCTTGCCGAGCACGAAGGTGAAAGGCACAACGAAGAGCTCATCGCCCTGATCGTCGCTGACATGCAGGATCCAGTCACGCCAATCCTCGAGGCTGCGCTCGTTGGTGAAGGATTGCACGACGCGGCTCGCGTGATCGCGCGCCTCAGCGAGGTCGTCCACCACGGCGCCGCGGCGATCGACGAAAACCTTCTTCGCGTTGGAGCAGTGGAAATATACCTGGGTCATGTTCAGCTTCCTTCAATGAGTCGGATGGCCAAGAGATCTCGGCATTGCTGGTGTCCTCGACGATACGAAACCCAGAGGTGATAGCCGCTTCCTACGGTTGCGGAGACGAAGGGCCAGGAATGCAGCCTGGCCGCGCTGTAGCTTCGCCGATCAATCCGAAGAAGCTCGTCTCGAGTTCGCCGCGGACTCTTTGCAACAGCGTTCCGTTCTCGCTATCCCGGATCGTGACAGTTGCGGTCAAGCCGGATACCAGTGGGACACCAGGCGGCACATTGTCGATCGCGATTCGAAAGGGTACTCGCTGCGCCAAGCGCACCCAGGTGTAAACGGGATCGACGTTGGGCAACCCCTGCGTGGACGCCGCTGCGTTGGATACGCTGACACCACGCGTCACCGTCGCGATGTGACCTACGATGGGGGCTGAATAGCCCATCAGTTTTGCTTCGGCGCGGTCACCCACACACAACCGGGCCAGCTTGGTTTCCTCGAAATAACCGTCGATCCAGTAGCTGTCCGTGTCGATGATGGAAACGGTGGTGGCGCCTTGATGCGCGTAGTCCCCCTCTCGGAGCAGGAGGTTGGTGACAATTCCGTTCACCGGACTGCGCACTTCAGTGCGCCGCAGGTTGATCTCCGCCTCCCGCACCTGCTGCTCCGCCGAATCAACGGCGGCCTTTGCCTGCAGCGCACTTCCCTCGTACACCTGCTTCTCTTCGGTGCTGCTCGCCAGGTCCGACAAGCGGCGCCGACGTTCGGACTGCAAATCCTTCACGTTGAGGTCCGCCATCCTTTGCTGCAGGATCGCCTTGTTCGTGCGCAGTGCGACGTCAAAATCGAAGGGATCGATGACATACAGTATGTCACCCTTATGAACGAATTGATTGTCGACGATGCGCAACTCCGTGATTTTGCCAGAGATTTCCGGCGCCACGCTCGCCACTTGGACTCGAACTCGCCCGTCGCGTGTCCAGGGCCCGGCGTTATAGTGGTCCCAGGTGACGAGAGCGATCAGCACCGCAACGACTGCGATCCCGGCTGTCGCCACCTTGCGCAGCAGAAACCGCGCGGTGCGCAAGGCGCCACCTCGCAGCCGTACCATGGACTTGCCGGAGGACGAGACGATCGGTTTGTTGTCTGGATAAGCTTCCGATACGCTTCCCGCAACGTCGTCCAGCTCACTGGCTTGGCGAGCCGACGCGTCGCAGACACTCGGCGAAGAGCGCGTGACGGTTGCCTGCATCTCGTCTCGCTGAACAGCCTCATCATGAACGACCGCATCCATGGCCAACTCCTCTAGAACAACAGCACCAATAAGCTCAGAATAGTCACATACAGACTGAGCTCAGCAACTGAGGCGTGACTGAAGATCTTCGCAAAGCCGACGACATGCAAAAGTGGACGCAGGACGACGATGAGGACAAGAGCTGCCACTAAATAGGTTACAAACGGCGCGAACAGGACGCCTCCGACCACCAGCTCGGGAAAGGTGTGTGCCATCAGGTTGCCCCCTGAGAGAGATCGATGCCGCTACCCCGATCAAGGATCTTGCTTGTCAGGACAAGGCACGCAGCAGCATCCGCCTCGATCGAGCCTTTCTGGGCCGTTTCACGCAACCGGTGCGCAATGGTGCGCAGGCTCAGCGTATCTCGCTTCGCGACCGCCGCGCGTGCTTCGTCTGGCAGCGGTGCAAGTGGCCCATCGGCGAGCTGCATCAGCTTCGCATCGCAAAGGCGGACCATCGCCGATTGGTCGAAGCAAGCGAGCATCTCCGCGAGGGCGCGAGGGTCCTGCGCTCCTCCAGCGGCCAGAAATTGCCCGATTCTCGAAGCGTCCCGGAACGTTGCCTCTTCCGGAGCTTCTCCATTCTGGTGTGCCGGCTCCTGCAACTCGCTGCGGGCCTCCGCGAGCAGCCGCATCCTGCGCTCGTCATCGGAGACGGGTGGAATTAGCGTCTGTGCTGCGAGCAACAGCGCCGCTGCCGCCACAAGAAAGAAAGAGGTGAACAGGAAGCTCTGCGGATTGTAGGTCTGCGGATTGCTCGGCGCCAGCATAACCGGTATGAACATCAGATTGACGCGACCGAGCGATGACCACAGAGGGTTTTGTGACTTCATGAGAACGGCTGCGCCGATCGTAAAGGGAGCCATGGCGATCGCCAGCAGAGGGAAGGCGTCGGCGCCATTGAGGATGATGAACTCGAGTACGCCGGTCAGGACAGCTGCGATCGGTGTACCAACAAGCGTGATGAGGGTGAAGCTGCGCGGGTTCGGTGTTGTGGCCCCCAATCCGATAATCAGCGCGACAAAAGACAGCGAAACACTCGCCGCAGGCCATCCGGCCCAAACGTAGAAAATCGAGGCAATTGCAAGCCATAGCGCGGCGCGGACACCACTTTCAACTGCAGTTCTGTAGGATCGATACAAGGGCGCGCGCCAGGCCCGCAGTGGCCATCGCGCCGACCTCAGGGCTAACAGATCCTGGCGAGCCTCTTCATCCCGACGCAGCAATTCTTTGGCTGCCCAAGCCGAAGCTTCGGTCTCAATGTCACGTATCTGCCCTGCCACGAGTCCTGACAGCCGCTGCGCTAGCCAGCCGGAATCGTCCGCTCGCTCGAGTGCAGCTCTTGGCTGATCGCAAGCCGTGTTATCGACATCAGCAGCATCGTTGTTCAAGATCCGGGCTGCCTGCAATTCAGCAACCAATCCGACCGCCGCGCTGCGAGCGGCGACGCTCCTGACGGAGCCGCTGCTCGACTCGAGAGCCACGCTTGGGATCTCGGGCCGGAGCGCCACAATTTCCTGGAGTAGCGCCAAGAAGGTGATCGATTTGGCTGGTTCGCCGCGGAAGGCTGTGCTCGCATACTCGCGAACGCGGCGACGAATCGCCGCGAGCTGAACTATGAGCCGCGGATGACGGTCGGGGGCATCCATCAACGTATTTATGACCGCCATCGACAAAATGCCGACCGCGATCGCGGCGCCG
>DATFTC010000059.1:0-3282 GCA_035262305.1 Myxococcaceae bacterium
GGTCAGCGTGTCCGGCATGGCCAACCCTGTTCCCTCGCACCCGATGGCGACGCGAGCCGGTCCCTTCCTCTTCATGTCTGGGCAGATGGGCCTTTCCGCAAAAAGCGGCCGGCCTTTCCAGAGCTATGAAGAACTCGGAGGCGAACCCCCTTATCCGGCGCTCGGGCTTCTTGCCCCGAATACCTGGGAGGAGGCTTTCGTTACCCAGACCAAGACCATCTACGATCGCATCGCGACGCTTTTGGGGGATCAGGCTTCGACCCTCCAGGACATCGTGTTCCACAGCGTGTACCTGCGCGACATGCGCAATTTTCCTGTGCTGGCGCGCACGCGCTCCCGCCTATTCGCCGGCGGACTGGCACCACCGGTCACCACATCGCAGGTTGCAGGGCTGCCGCTGGCCGACGCGGTCGTCTATTTCGATCCGATCGGCTTTGTCGCAGCGGATGATTGCAAGCTCGAAACGCTGCGGTCGGGCCAACTCGAACAAGCCGCGCTCTCGAACTATCAATTCGGCAGCAAAGTCGGCTCGCTGATGTTCTTCGCCGGCGTGGTCGCCGCCGTCCCGGAGCGGGGCAGGATCATCCACGTTCTGCGCGACCTGCCGCCCGACATTCACGTCACCGAGCCTCCGCTCAGTGCGTCCGCGCGAGCATTCCACGCTCCGCTGCGGGCCCAGACTGCCTTCGTCTATGACCTCTTTCGCCGCTTCCTTCACGAGCAGGGTGCGCGCCTCGAGGATCTCGTGAAGCTCAACATCTACCTACGCGACGTTCGCGGCACCGATGTCATAGAGCAGGTGGCGGCGGAGTTGGCTCCGGCAGCCAATCCTGCAGTCTCGCTCTATGGAGTTGAAAGCCTCGCGACGCGCTTCTTTCACGTCGAGATCGAGGGCATTGCGGTCGACCCCCGGGGATCGTGGGACAAGGAAACGGTGGCTAGGCTTGACGATCGGTCCGACGCCATCGTCCCACACGGACGCCACGCTCTCGCGACGCGCGTCGGGCCATTCGTCTTCACCTCCACGTTGACGTCCTATCGAGCGCAAACGGGGGACGTCCTGGATGACTATTGCGATTTGCCCGACAGCGGACGCCGCGCCGTCGAGGATGTAGTCTTCCGGCAGTTCCAATCCCGCCGTAGCGCAACTGCTGCGCGCACTGCCGCGCAAGCCTGGCTCATTTACGATCGTTTGTTCCGTATCGCCGGCTGCTTGGGCGTCGGCCGCGACGGTTTCCTGAAAACAACAATTTATCTCGAGGACATGAACGATTTTGCCGCTGTCGAAGCGATCGCGCAATGTTTCTTCCCGCACGATCCGCCGGCGCTGACGCTGCTTCAACCGTCCGGTCTATCGATGCCCGGTGCCCGTGTGCAGATCGATGCGGTGTTGTTGAATTCCGGCTGAAAAGTTGCGTGCGTGCTCGGCGCGCTTGCATTCAGCGATGGACCGAGCCGGTGTGCCGCTTGACAGGGATTATCGGCCAAACGCTTAATTGTGCATACAAACGGAGCCTCCCGATGACGAAACGATTCATCGAGCTTCCCGGATTGCGGGAGGCCTATATGGCCACGCTGACCCCCATCATTCCGGAATACAGGCCGATCAGCATCGCGCATGGAGTCGTCAGCGAAGGCGGCAAGACTCTCCGGATGTCCGGATGGCCGGCGATCGGCCCTAACGGCATCATCGGCAAAGGCGACATGCGAACCCAGACGCTGCAGGCGATGGATTACGTCCGGCAAACGATCGAGGCGGCCGGCGCAACGTGGGACGATGTCGTCTACCTACTGTTCTATTTCGTGGATCGCGAGAAATGGTGGAGGGAAGCGCTTCCCGCTCGCACCGAGTTTATCCAGAAGCACTCCAAGACGGGTCGTTCGCCCTGCGTCACAGCCGTCGGCGTTGCTGGCCTGATGCATCCGGATATGTTGATCGAAGTCGAGGCCACCGCCGTCTTCGACTGAGGTGGCGGCCGCTTCAATCCTGCCAAGCGAGGTTCGGATGCCTGAGCTATCGTCCCGCCGCGACCTCGAGCTCTTGCAGGGCGCGGTAGACATCCACATCCATCATGGCCCCGATCTGTACCCGCGAATCCAGAATCCGATCGAGTTAGCGCAGGACGCCAAAGCAGCGGGGATGCGTGCCGTCTGCCTCAAGACGCATAACTTCCCCACCGCGCCGATGGCCCTGCTGGCGCGCAAAGTGGTCCCTGACATTGATATCTTTGGCAGCATCGCCTGCAACCTGGAGGTCGGGGGCGTCAATCCAAGCGCGGTCGAAGCCGTCCTCAAATACGAGGCACGGCAGATTTGGCTGCCAACTATCGACTCGACCAATCATGCCAAGGTGACCGGTTCTGTCGGGCAGCACGGCAGAGGTCTCACCATCAAAGGGGGCATTTCAGATTATGCCCGCAACAGGCCGCGCCTGTTCTTGCTCGACTCCGACGGCGGTTTGGTGCCGGAGCTACACGAGGTGTTCCGGATGGTGGCGGACGCCGATGTCATCCTCAATCTCGGGCACATCTCGTTCAAGGAGATGGTCGCCATCGTGCCCGCAGCGAAGCGACAGGGCGTCAAACGGATTGTCTGCGACCATCCGTTTTTCTCGCATCTCAGCCTGGCTCAGCAGATCGAGCTTGCCGATCAGGGCGTATGGATCAACTTCACCGCCGGAGAGCTGTTGCCCCGCTGGTGGCGCGTGTCGATTGCCGATTTCGCTGGGGCGATCCGCAACGTCGGGGTGGCGCGCGCGGTCATCTCCAGTGATTGCGGGCAGCTACATAATCCTCCAATGGTCGAAGCCCTTCGCATCACCTGCCAATTGTTACTTGAAGAGGAGTTCACCGACGACGAGATCAAGGTGTTGCTGCACCACAATCCGGCGCACTTGCTCTATCCCTGAGATTGCAGCCGTTCAACTGCCAAATCGTCAGCGCTGTCTTCGAGCAGTTTCCGGCGGTGCAAGCGCGTATCATTGGGACCTTCTAGATATCTGAAAATTATTCCGAGAGACCCGGTTCGAGTCCTGCCTGCCAGCCAACCAGTCCAGCCAGAAGATGCACATCGCGCTTGGAGCACCTTGCCCGCGAGAAAGTCTCTGGTCCCCAAAAGTTCCGAAATCGGGGCAAATTCGCCACACATTTCAAAGGGCATTTTCGAAATCGATCCGCCCGCGTGAGTTTGCGCGACATTCCCGCGGCTTACGGAGACCGGGTCTCTGTAACGGGTTTTCCTTGTTTCAAGGAGGCGTTCGTCGAAATTGGTGCGCTAGTCTCT
>DATFTC010000060.1:0-2835 GCA_035262305.1 Myxococcaceae bacterium
CGATGTCAAGGAACGCGATGGCGTGAGGCTGATGCCGCTCTTCAAAGATGCCCGTGAGGACGTTCGCCTAGAGCAGTGGGCCCCGGGAGCCGCGATTGAGCTCGATCCGAACGGGGGGCTTGAGGTTCTCGTGCTAGAGGGCGGCTTCAGCGAAGGCGGCGAGACATACGGGGCGCAGTCATGGCTGCGTCTACCCATTGGCGCGCATTTCAGCGCGCGCGTGGCCACCCGCGGCTGCCGCGTGTGGATCAAAGAGGGCCACCTTCGTCTCGTCCAAGTGTTGGACCTCCACGAGACCGGCGATGACGCGTCGTCGCCGCAGAGACGCATTCGCGGAGCGTGAACCGGCGCGAGTTATTCGTCTCATTTTTAAGCCCGTCAAATGGGCACTTTCTTGCACCAAAAGTGTCAGGGAACGGTCATCCCAGACACTTTGGAGTCATCCTTCGTTCGCGTCTCACTCTCCGGATGTCGTGCATCTGCCGCAGCACCGCGAGCGCGGCATCGGAGAGTGGGTACATGTTCGCGTTGCCGTATGCCACCGCGTGCAGCGGACGACGCACCGGCTTGGAGTGAGACAATGACCGACAGGACGTCCAGGGCGCAAGCGAAGGTCGCAACGAAACCCGCCGTGTTGGGTCACTACGTGCACAATATGCAGAGTATCTTGCTGCAGGCACGGCACTTCAGGCCGAGAGGGCACTGACCATCACGTAGTAGCCATCTGGATCCCGAAGGGCGAACTCCATCGTTGCTGTGTTGGGATTCAGGTGCGGCTCCTCCTCGAGCCGGGATACCAGCGCGCCCTCGGTAACGCCTCGTCGAAATCATCAACCCGGAAGACAGCAGCAGGCCGTTGCCCGGCGGTGGGTCGGGTCGGGTTAACGTGGGATGCCCATGGGTCCCCACTGATGAAGGCAGAGCAGAACCGCGCCATCCGCGTCGAGAATCTGACCGAAGTAGTCGTGGGCAGGGGCCGATTTCGCCAGGCCAAGCAGAGTCTGGTACCACGAGACGCTGCGAGCGACATCGGCCACTCCGACGATGGTCCACGTGCGCCTCATTTAGTCCTCCTGTGGCGTGGCCCCGCCTGGAACCGGCTTCGATGAGCCTGTACACGCGCCTTCCTCCCCACGGAACTCTGACTGATCGTCGCTTGCGGACTGAGCACAACGCAGCATCAGTTTGGGCGCGCATTCCGGAAGTGGCATAAAGCAGGGGTGTCTGAATGTCCGGCGTGATGTTCTGCTGTTTTCATGAATAAAGCGGACCTGATGAGTACTTGAGTGACGGGCGAGCCCGTAGCGCAGAACAGCGATGCCTAATCCGCCAATTCCGATGCACCAAGATGGCGGGTTACGCCTTTGCCCCTTAACTTTCGACGCTCGCCCGTTCGTGGCGATCAGGGATTCCAACCGCCGCTGCCATATGGGCGGGTGATGACTTCGAGGAGGTGACCGTTTGGATCCTCGAAATAGACTCCGCGCCCACCGTCGTGGTGATTGATTTCACCTTCTACTTGCTGCGCAGGATCGGCCCAATACGTCAGCTTCCGATCGCGCAGCCTGCCGAAGATCGCATCAAACTCGGCCTCGCCGACCAGGAAGGCATAGTGCTGTGGCGAAATCTCGCCGCCCGTGTCCATGTAGTCGAGATTGGCGTCATTCCCGGTCGTTACCATTTGAAATGGTCCCCAATGCTTTGGCGCTGGTAAACCCAGTATCTCGGCCAGGAATATCGCCGACGCTTTGCTGTCTTGCGCCTTCAGTATCGTATGGTTGAAATGAATAGCCATGCCGCTCTCTCCTTCATCTCGACTTGCAAGTCCCGCGCCTCAACTACCGGCATAACGGTCATCTGCCTCGATTGGTTCAATCGCAGTTTATAGCCGCGCGTGAGCGAAACAACATGCGGGATTGCTTGCCGCAAGGGTCAGTCCTGGATACTTCGCTCATCCGGGCTACTTGCTGCTGCGTGCTAGCGCAGATGCCTCAGCTTGTCGGGATTCCGCACCACATAGATTGCGGCGATCTTTCCGTCCTGGATTTCGAGCGCGGTTGTCTGAAGTTCACCGTCGGCCTCCAGCGTTATAAAGCCGGGCAATCCGTTGACAAGACCGGCACGAACAAGCTTCCGAGTTATTCTTCCGGAAATGATCCGCCAGAGATTCGTGGACTTTCATGACGGCTTCGAAGCCCAAGATCGGCTGCGTGGCTGCCGGACGCTTGCCGCCACCGTCCGCATGAACACTGACATCGGCCGCCAACATCGCAGCAAGCGCTTTCATGTCGCCACTGCGTGAGGCGGTGAAGAAAGCCTTGGCAAGCTCGAGACCACGCTGTTTCTCTACCTGGAAGCGCGGTCTCGTTTCGCGGACATGGGCGCGCGCCCGGGCAGCGAGCTGGCGGCAGGCAGCCGGGTCACGCTGGATGGTGGCTGCGACTTCCTCGAATTCCAGCCCGAACACATCGTGCAGCAAGAAGGCTGCCCGCTCGAGCGGAGACAGACGTTCCAGCGCCAGCATCAGCGGCAAGGTGACGTCTTCCTCGTCCTCCTCTTCGAGGACGGGATCGGAAGCCACGAGCCGACATAGGTCTCGCGCTGGCGTCGCGCCGACTTGAGTTGATCGAGACAGAGGCGTGTAACAGTCCGGCGCAGGACGCCTCGGGGTTCACGCACCTCGCTCCGATCGGCCCCCATCCAGCGGATGAAGGCCTCCTGCACCGCATCCTCGGCATCGGCGACCGAGCCGAGCATGCGATAGGCGACGCGGACGAGCTTCGGCCGCAGCGGATCGAAGGTCGAACCAGCATCATTTGGCGCGTCGGTCGTCAC
>DATFTC010000061.1:0-74822 GCA_035262305.1 Myxococcaceae bacterium
AGCATCGGCTTTCTCACTCCCGCGACGAAGGCTGTGGCGATCGCGCCTCGGGGAAGCGACAAGCACGTCGAGCTCAACATCCAGACGCTGCGCAGCCGCGAGTATCCGCTGCCCGACGAGGTGTACTTCTACGTGCGAAAAGATCCGGGCAAGCCGCTTGATCCGAAGGTCACGGAGTTCTTGCGCTACGTCTTAAGCCGCGAGGGCCAGGATGCAGTGCAGAAGGACGGCAAGTACCTGCCGCTCCCCGCGCGCCTGGTGGCCGAGCAGCTGAAGAAGTTGGATTGACTGTCCTGCGTCACTCCAGCTTTTTTAATTGCTGTCGAGCGATCTTGGGAGTCAGCGGCAGGTAATCTCCCTCGTTTAGATTCACGCAATTGTCCCGGCGATGTTCATTCGAGCCTCGCCGGCTCCGGCAATTCGATTCCGGCGCTGGCCTAGAAATCGTACTTGATGCTCATCTTGAAGCTGCGGTCCATCCCGGTCCCATACGTTCCCGTCTGGACCGAGTTCCAGTAACGGAGGTTGCTAAGGTTGTCGCCAGTTACCTGGATCAGGAGGCGTTGCTTTTGAATCCGCGTCGCGTAACTGATGGAGGCGTTGTAGAGGACGTATCCAGGAATCGTGCCCTGGTTCTGCGGATTGATCGCGCGCTTGGTAATGCCGGAAGCGCCAGCGCTCAACGTTAGGCCGGGTATCCACGGCAGCCGGTACGACAATCGGAGGTTGCCCAGCGCTCTCGGGGTATTCTCAGGCGGCTTTCCATCAATGGTTGGATCATCAGGATTGTTTTGGGTGGTGCGCAACCACTGCCCTGCTCCATCGAGCGTCAAGCGACGCAGGATCTCGATGCTGAGCGTTGCTTCGACGCCAAGGTAATCGAGGTTGCCTGCGGGCTCGAAGATCTTGGTCGTGGGATTGGTCACCGCGTTGGCACGAGTGATGTCGAAAACCGAGATGCTTGCCGACAAGCCCTTGATATGGGAGTCGCGAATGCCGACCTCGTACTGGGTCGACACCGCCGGCGCGAGGATCTCGTACGCATTGTTGGCATTGACCGGCGCGGTGGCACCCACTTCCAGACCCTGCATGTAGCTCGCAAACAGCGTGAGGCTCGGAACCACGTCGAAGAGCGCCCCCGCGGCGGGCGTCCAAACGTTTTGCGTGCTCTTCTTCACGCCGTTGTTCTCCCTATCGGTCGTGTAGCGCACGCCCCCCAGGAGCTTCAGCTTTGAGCCAATCGAGATGATGTCGTACGCATAGACTCCCAGGTCCGTGCTCGTCTGCAGCGGCAGCGAGGTGGGCGCGTTGGGGAAGACGGGCGGGTCGAGCGTGATGGGATCGTAGATGTTCTGCTTCTGAGGCAGGACGACGTTGTTCTGGGTGGGCGTGGCCGATTGCCGGTCGGAAATCGCCGCCCCGAGAGTCAGCTGGTGCTGAAGAAACCAGGTCGGGGCGCGGCCCAGCAGCTCGACCCTACCGAACAGGTTCTGGTACCTCTGGGTCACAAAGTTGACCGTCACCTGGCCATTATCGCCCGTGACCAAATCGTAGCTCCCGATTCGCACGCTGTAGCGCGAACGGCCCGCCCAGGAGCCGCCAGCCTCGGTGACGAGCTTCAGGCTATCGGTGAACTCGTAGTCGGCACGGATCTGCGCATTCTTCGTGTCCGGCGTGTAGATGGCCCACCGTCCGGACAGCAGATTTCTCGGATCGGGGACGGGGGTGAGGGGAACGACGCCGTTGACCGCCGGCAGCAGACTGACGCCAGCCTGCTCGGGGACGTGCTTGCGGTAGTATTCGAAATCGCCCTGCAGCATAAAGCGGTCGCTCGGTTTGTAGTCGACGCCCAGGCTGACGAATTCTCCGTCTCCGTACATATTGCGGACGCCGTTATTCAGGTAGACCGCCGAGCCATTGATTCGAATGCCCAGCTCTCGCTCCGCGCCGTACCGGCGGCCGATGTCGACCGAGCCTCCGATTTGGCCGAATGAGTTTCCCGCGAGCGCCGCGCTGGTGACGTCCACCGGGCCCGCGCGTTTGGTGACAAGGTTGATGATGCCGGCGGGGCTGGCGACGCCGAACATGAGCGCATTGGCCCCTTTCAACGTCTCGATCCGCTCCTTGTTTTCGGTGGGCGTGGTAATGACTCCCGCTGTCGGCAGACCTCCGTTGAGACGGTAGTTCGAGAACAGATTGAGCTTGATGCCTCGGATGTAGATCGAGTCGTTCGGGCTTCCCTTCGAGTTCGCCGGCGCCACGCCCGCGACGTTCTTGATCGCCTCGGAGTAACCTTCCTGCGCGCCTTGCTCGAGGGCTCGCCCCGACACCACCGCCTTCGTCATCGGCAGCTCCTGGACGTTGCCCAGCTCTGGAATGTCGTATTCGCTCTGCTGAGGCCGGATTGGCTCGACCAGTCGCGGTGCAGACGGAATCATTTGACGTACTTCCCTCTCGAGGGCCTCGGCCTTCGCCACGAATCCGGATTCGCTATCGCCCTTGGCGTACCGGTAGACAGCGCTAATGGCCCCGATGGTCTTGCCCAACCTGTCGTGCAGCTGCACTTCCACCTCGATGCTCTTCTCCCCAGTCGCGACCCTCGGCTTGCCCGTCTCGACCACTTTCATGTCGTCCGCATCCGCCTTCTTACCGATTCGCCCGACGTTCGAAGCAAGGATCGGATAGCCGGCGGCGTTCGGCAGCTGCGCGCGCAGGGCGAGAATGAGAACCTCCGGATGCTTGGCGAGCGCCCAGTCGATCACGGCCCCGCACAAGCTGTTTGCCGGGATGGCCGGGGCGCTGGGCTCGTAGGGATAGGGCTCGTACAGGTTCCCGGCATCCGCAATATGCTTGCGAAGCTTGTCGCGGATGCTTTCGGCTTGTTCGAGGAGGGAGCGCTCGAGCACTGCTTGGCGGTGCGTCGGTTGGTTTTGGTTGAAGTGTCCCCCGTAGGGGAACACGACGGCGACTGCTCCGACGGTGTCGCCAAATACGTCCTGCAATCGGACCTTCACTTCGAGCCGGTCGCTGTCCTTGCTGACGGCGAGCTTCGGTTTGCCGGTCTCGATCACCGCCCGGTCGCTCTCGTCCGCCGGCTTGCCGATCCGCCCGATGTTGGAGGCTAGGAGCGGGTAGTCGTTCCCGGTGGGTGACTTGATGTGCAGGGCGATGATGGCGACGCCGGGATGCTTTGCCAGCATGGTGTCCACGAGGAATTGAGCATAGGTATCGATCGGTATCGATGGGTCGAGCTGAACCGGCGCGACCAACTCCGCGGCACCCTTCCCCTCTTCTCCGGAAATTCGCCGGCGCATCTCGCGCTCGATCTCCTGCCCCTGCTCGATGAGCGCATCCTCGTCGGTGCCCGATTTGTACGGGAAAGTCATCTCGACCGCGCCGACGGCTCGGCCGGTCACGTCGTGCAGCTGGACCCCCACTTCGACGTTTTGGTCTGCCTCGCGGTTTATCTCGACGCGCGGGTTCCCGGTCTGAAACACCTCGAGGTCGTCGGGATCCGTCTTCTGTCCGACGCGGTCGCGGTGGGTGGAGGCGATGATCACGCTGTGGTCGCTGCCCGGCGGCGTGGCGTGGATATCGAGACCGATCAGCTCCGGATGCCGAGCGACCGTCCGCTCGACGAGGTCCTGCCCGTAGCTTTTGCCCGCGCCGGCGGCCTGGGCGAACGCGGGCGCGGGAAGACCGGCGCAAAGGATGAGCGCGTCGGCGATTGCCATCGAAGTCTTTGCCACCTGGGAGAAAATGGATCGAGAGCTGCGGGCGTGGCGAATCAGAGGCATGATCACTCCAATGAGTTGTCAGACTTCACGCGAGGGCACGCTAAGAAGCAAGGCTGAATCAAGTCTGAAGCCTCCCTGAATTCCCGTTCATTGAAGCAGTGCGTCGTCCGACCAGGTCAGTCGGACAGACCGTGAAGGCCCGGCTAAACGGCATTTCAGAATCGCGTCAGGTTGCCTTCATCCTCGGCGGATAGCTTGTTCCGCCGGCCATGCAAATCACCGGCATGCTCCACGGCTCCACGCTGCTCAAATTCGTGGGCTACCCAGCGGCCGAGGTCCTGGGCCCAGCCGCGACCGAGGACGAGATCAAGTCGCTCATCAGCCGGCACGGCTCGGTGTTCGTGAAGCCGGTGTTCAAGGGCGGAGTCGGCAAGAAAGGCAAGGCCGGCCTGGTTGGCCGCGCGAGCGATCTCAAAACCGCATTGAAGGAGAAGGAGCGGCTCTATTTCGCCGAGCACCGGGTCGGGAACGTCCTCGTCAAGGCGAACGGCGTGACCTTCGAGGGAGCGGTTCCGGCCGAATGCGAGGTGTACTTCTCGATCACCGACAGCACCCGCTTCCGCGCCCCGACGATGACGCTGAGCTGCTGCGGAGGCGTGGACATCGAGGAGCTGGACGAGCAGCTGATTGCGCAGATCCCGTTCGATCCGTTGACGGGCCTCAAGGCCTTCGTGGTCGCCAACGCCCTCTCCGACCTCGACGCGCCGAAGAACATCATCTCGCCGCTGGTGCAGCATTTGCCGAAGTTGTGGGAGCTCTTTCACAACTTCGGGATGACGACGCTGGAGCTGAACCCGATCCGGCTACGGCCGGATCCGAGAGGGCGCCTCTCGCCGGTGGCGTGCGACTTCAAATGCGGCTTCGACCGCGATGACCCGCGCTGGCAGCGCCTGGGACTTCCCGACCACGTGTTCACCGCCGACTACTCAGACTTCGAGCAGGAGATCAACCAGCTGCGCACCCACCAGGGACAGAGCGACGTGTACATCATCAATCCCGCAGGCACCATCCTCGCTCCGACCTTCGGCGGCGGCGCCAACTCGCTGGTGACCGGGATGCTCGGCGACGACGCGATCATCTCCTCCGATTTCGGCGGAAACCCACCCTACGAAAAGATGCGCGACGTGGCGCGGGTTTGTTTCAAGCACTGGCTTGCGCAGGCGAACGTCCTGTTCATCATCGGTGGCAAGTCGAACAGCACGGACATCCACGAGACCTTCCGCGCCATCGCCGATGCGCTGCGGGCGCACTTCAGCCAGATGGGCGCCACGCCGCTCTACGTGGTCGTCGGCCGGGGCGGGCCCAATTTGATCCGCGGCATGGGTGTGCTGCGCGACACGCTCGAGGCGCTGCGTTTGCCCTATCGGATGTTCGGCTTCGATTCCGACGTGAGCGAGGTCATCGGCTATGCGAAGGCCGCCGATGCCTGGATGAAGGCGGGCGGGCGAGTGCAGCTCAAAGCCAGATTGGGATAGTCAGATGCACCAGAAAGGCGTCGGCAATTTTCGATATTTCGTGGGGATCAGCTCACTGGCGCAGGTGGCGACCCGCGACGATCGCGTGTGCGTCCTGAATATCCTCGGCGCCGAGTCGAGCCTGGTGACGCCGATCGGCCACGCCTGGTCCGGCGGCAACGTCGTGTTCGGAACCTCGCCCGGCAGGCGCGGCCAATCCTTGAAGACGGCGATTGGCGATATTCCCGTCTACAACAGCGTCCGCGAAGGACTCGAGGCCGGCCATCGCTTCAACTGCGGCGTCATCTATCTGCCGCCCTCCGCCGCCCGCGACGGCGTGGCCGAGCTGATCCGGGTCAACCCTGAGCTGAAGAAGATCTTCATCGTCACCGAGAAGCTCTCGGTTCACGATTCGCGGGAGATCCGCGCCCTCGGTCAGCAAGGAGGCGTCGACATCTTCGGCGGCAACAGCCTGGGCGTCGCCGACGCCTGGAACCGCGTGCGCATTGGCGGAGCGCTGGGGGGCGACAATCCCGGCGAGATTCTCAAGAAGGGATCGATCGCCATCTTCTCCAATTCCGGCGGCTTCACCACCACCATTGCAACCTATTTGCTCAGCGCCGGGTGGGGCACGACGACGCTCATCTCCAGCGGCAAGGACGTGTACATTCACTACGCCGCGCCGGAGTTTGCTTTCGCGCTCGCCAACGACGCGCGCAGCAAGGCCGCCGTCCTCTACTGCGAGCCGGGCGGCCATTACGAGCTGGAAGCCGAGTTCAGCAAGCCGCTGGTGGCATGCGTCGTGGGCCGCTGGAAATCGCGGCTGACGCGCGCGGTCGGCCACGCCGGAGCGCTGGCAGGCGGCGACGACGATGCGGCGGCGAAGGAGCGATGGTTCATGTCCAAGCTCGACGTCGACGGCATCTTCACGCCCGAGCGGCCGGTCTTCTCTTCGCGCGGGGCGCTCGTCACCAACATCGCCCACGTTCCGCAAGCGCTGAGCGCGATCATGGCCGAGAATGGCGCGCGGCCCGATTTCGCGCCCGAGGGAAACCTCTCCCTCAAGCCCTGGTTTGCTTCCAACGCAAAGCTGGAGCTGCCCCGCGAGCTGGATCTGCCCCTGGTCGAGGCAGTTCCACCTTATAAGGAGCAGATCGCCGCGCTCGATCAGCAAGTCGGCGTCGTCTTTCCGCGGCAGTCGATGAAGGATGCCTCCGGAGCGTCGCAGCTCGACCCCAAGTCGCAGGTGGCAAGCCTGTACGGAGTCTCGATGCTCGACGCCGCGCGGCAATCGATGGAAGCGAATGTCTGTCTTGCCCTGGTGCACGGGCTGGGCGCGGAAAATGATCAGGCGCTCATCAATATCGCCCTCGGTGCGGCGATCGATCTCTACGGCGATCCGGCGCTCGCCGCGGCACAAGCGGCTCGCGAGGCCGGCAACTCGCCCAATACCGTCATCGCTGCAGCCTTGAGCATCCTCGGGCCTCGCCGAGTCGAGCGGGCGCGCCAGGCCGCGAGCGCGCTGGTGGAAAAGTTTTCGCAGGCAGGCCTGAGGAGCCCGCTCGACGACCGCTTCGACGTGAGCTTGGTGAAGGTCGACGCGGAAATGCGAAAGCTGCTCGGTTCAGATCGACCGGATGCCAACGCCGATCTGATGCTGGCGGGATTCAAGGCGCGCGGGGCGCGGTCTGTCTTCGTGCGCTGGCTGCAGAGCGTCGAGGCGCGGCCGAATGCGGATGCAGTGCTGGCAGCGATCACCACCACCGTGGCGTGGGAGCCGCTGCAGGGCAAGCTCATCTCTCGGCTCTCGGCCGAGAACTTGCCCTGGTTCATCCGACTACTGGGCGCCGCGATCGGCGCCTCGGTCGACGCGAGCCAGCACCGCAAGGATCGCTTCTGCGGCATCCCCCTCGAAGAAATCGCGGGCAAGCGCTCGCTGACCGAAGTCGCTTGCCGCGCGCTCCTAGGCCGCGAGGCGAGGCTCGATGAGTTGTTCGCATTCCGGGCGCTGGTCGGGCTCCTGATCACCAACGGCCCCGGCGCGATCACCATCCAGGGAGCGAAAGGCGCCGTCTCCGCCGACGGGCCGGAGAGCCCCGAGCGGGTGCAGCTCAACAAGGCGATGGTCGGCTTTTTGACTCACTCGGGCTACGCCCACGGCGGCAACGGCTATGAGGGAATCGCATTCCTCATCGAGCAGTTCCGGGAGACGCAGCTAAGCGATCCCAGCAATCCGAATCACGGATTGGATCTGGCGGCGCTGGCCCGCCGCGGCGCTGAAGAGTACGCCCGCTACAAATCGAGCAGGAGAGCGGCCGGAAGCCTCGAGCTGAAGAAGATTCCCGGCGTCAATCATCCCGTGTTCAAGGACAAGGCGGTCAATCACGATCCCCGCGAGGTGTACATCTGGGAGCTGCTCAAGGAGCGCGGCGAATACGACGTTTTCCACGACTATTACCGAGCTCTGGTTCAGGCCCTGTTCGAAGCGGGCGTGTCGCGCACTGTGTATTGCGTCAACGTCGACGCGGTGATCGCGGCGCTGCTTTTGAAAATACTTTGGCAATCGTTTCGCAGCGGCGAATGCTCATCGAAGGCGCTGGAGACGGCGGCGTTCACGCTCTTCCTTTACGCCCGCATGATCGGCAGCGCCGCGGAGATCGACGATCATCTCAACCGCGGCCGCAACATGGACACCCGCACGCCCACCTCGCAATGCCGCCTCGTGACCTGAAGCGCCGCCGTAACTGAAAAGCATTTCAGAATCGCTTCAGGTTGCCTTTAGCTTGGCCGGCAAGGCTGTCCGCGAAACGGAGCGCAGATCGATGAACAGGGCAGTGGCGATCGCGGCGGCAGGCGCTTTTCTTTCAACGGGCGCCGTCCAAGCGCCGGGCCAGGAATCCACCGAAGGGCTGGCGATGCAAGAGGCCCGCGCGAAGATGATGACCGAGCGGGGGAAGATGATCTCCTATACGAAGAAGTGGGACTTGAGCGTGCTGCCCAAGTACCAGCCGCAACACAAAGTGAGCGGCACCCTCCGCATCTGCGGCAGCAATTACATCGTCGACGGATTCCTCGGCGGCTACTGGGAAGCGGCGTTCCGGAAATTTCATCCCGACGCGAAATTCGATTTCCAGATGAAGACCACGCTGGCGGCGGTTCCAGCGCTCGTTTTCGGGGCCGGCGATCTGGGCATCGGCCGCAAGGTTACCTTTGCCGAGCAGGAGCTGTTCGAGCGCTACAAGGACCGCGCGCCGATCGAGATCGAGCTGGCGACCGGCTCCTACGACGTGCCCGGCTGGCAACCCGGGTACGGCATCGTGGTGCACAAGGACAACCCGATCTCGCGGCTGAGCATGAAGCAGCTCGATGGGATCTTCGGCGCCGAGCGCCTCGGCGGATGGGAAGGCACCAGCTGGCGTCCCAATTGGGCACGCGGCCCAGAGGAAAACATCCGCACCTGGGGCCAGCTCGGCCTCACCGGCGAATGGAAGGACAAGCCGATTAACGTCTATGGACTAAACCTGCGCTATCACCAGGCGACGGAAATTTCCGACCTTGTGTTGAAGGCGAGCGACAAGTGGAACGAACGCCTTCGCATCTACGCGAATTACGTCTCCGCTGCGGGCAAGCTGGAACGCGGGCTCAATTCGGATCTGGCCAAGGATCGCTATGGCATTTCCTATATCGCTGCTCCGACGACGAACCTCGCCGGAAGGGCGATGCCACCGTCGCTGAAGATCCTCACCATCGCCGCCAAAGACGGTGGGCCCTACGTTCCGTACTCGCTCGAAACGCTGCACGACCGGTCGTATCCGCTCTACTCGCGGATCTATGCGTACACGGATCGGGCGGCGGGCCAGCCGATGGATCCGAAGGTGATGGAGTTCCTGCGCTTCGTTCTCAGCCAGGAAGGCCAGGCGGAAGTGATGCGGGATGGAAAGTATCTTCCGCTGACGGCGGAGGTCGTCCAGGCGCAGCTGAAGAAGCTGCAGGAGCTAGGTAAATGATCCGAACCGACATTCTCCTCGAGCACGCGATCGACGTTTTCAGCGAACTGTGTGGGAATTTCGGACCGCGGGGAGCGAAATTCCCACAGACCTCGTCTCGCCCGCAGCTCCGTGCTTCCGCCTCGTCTCGAACTCGTCGCATGCTGCATGCTCTCGCCTCGCTTCTCTCCGTCGTTGTGGCGCTTCCGGTCCGAGCTGAGGCGCAACCGCCCTTGAAGAGCTACGGCCAGGAGCTGGTGGATCAGGCAGTGGCGCATAACCCGGGCCTGCTGGTGATCGTGATGCACGTGTCGCCGCCGGACGTGACCAACTATCCGATCATCGCCTCGAACATCGGCCGCATCGGCAAGGTCGCCGACGAGGACGACATGCGGGTGATCACCACTGAAAAGACGAACCTCGAAGTGGCCCACAGCGGCACGCGCTTCGAGGTGGAGCTGGTGATGCGCGACGTGGCCGGAAACAACATCGGCGCGCTCGGGCTGGTGTTCCCCTACAAGCAAGGAGACAACAAGGCCTCTTTGGAGAAGAAGGCAATCGCGATCCGCGACAGCCTGGCCAAACGCATCCTCGAAGCGCGCACGCTGGTGGAGACGCACCCATTCTCGCCGCTCGCGACCACCAAGACGCATGCGCAGAAGCTGATCGACGAGACGATGGCCAAACATCCGGAGCTGAACGTGCTGGCGATGCACGTGACGCCGCCGAAGGCCAGCGACAACATCATCATTGCCTCGAGCTTCGGGCGCATCGGCAAAAAAGCCGACGACGACGATGCCAAGGTCATCGCCACTGGCCAAGCACGCGCGGGCGTGTACTCGAACGGCAAGCGCTACGGAGTCGAGCTGCCGCTCCTGGATACCAACGGCACTACCGTCGGGGCGCTCAGCGTGGGCTGGCCGTACCACCAGGCCGACGACGAAAAGGTCTTCATGGCGAAGGCAGCAAAGGTGCGCGACGAGCTTCGCCAGCGCATTCCCTCCATCGAAAAGCTCGTCGAGCTCGATCCTTGAGAAACAAAGGAATGAAAATGAAAGCGACAATGACAGCGCTCTGCGCCGCTCTTTGTGGAACGGCGCTTCCTGCGGTGGCGGCAAATGAAGCCTTGCGCCCGCTCGGTCGCACCGAGCTTCCCGGCTACACCGGCGATTTCGATCATTTCGAGTACGACCTGAGCAGCAATCGCCTCTGGCTCGCCGCAGAGGATCACGGCACGCTCGATGTGTTCGACCTCAAGACGGGCAAGCTGCAGAGAAGCGTGAAAGGCATCGTCGACACGCCACATGGCATTCTCTATCTGAAGCCGCAAAAGCGTCTCATCGTCACCGACAGCGGTGGAGCCGACGGGCTGACGAAGGTAATCGACGCTGTCAGCTACAAGGCGCTGGGCACGCTCAAGCTCGCTGCGCCCGCTGCGGACGCAATGGCGTACGACCCTTCCGCGAAGCGCCTTTACATCGTCAACGGCGGCCGCGACGCGAAGATGCAAGAGACGTATTTATCGGCCGTCGATCCCTTCACCCTGGAGCGCCTTGGCGACCTCAAGTTCGACGCCGAAAAGGTCGAGGCGATGGCCATCGAGCAGAAGGGCAACAAGCTCTACATCAATGTCCCGGCGAAAAATTACCTTGCGGTGGTTGATAAGCAGTACCTGAAGGTGCTCGCAACCTGGCCCATCAAGGAAGCGGAGCAGAATGCGCCAATCGCCTTCGACGAGCCCAACCGGCGCCTGTTTGTGATTACGCGCAAGCCCGGAAAGCTGATCGTCGTCAACGCCGACAGCGGAGCGACGGTCGCGACCTTCAAGGCTCCCGAGCGCTGCGATCAAGTGATCTGGGACGCCGCCAACCGGCGCATCTACGCGCTCGGCGGCGAGGGCTACATCGGCGTGTTTCAGCAGAAGGACGCCGACCACTACGATGAGCTCGCGCGGGTCCCGACGGCGGAAGGAGCGAAGACCGGCATTCTGGTGCCGGAGCTCAAGCGACTCTACGTCGCCGTCTCTACCGGCGAGCGAAAGACGGGCGCGGCGGTGTTGAGCTTTGAAGTCGCGCCCGCGCAGCCGCAGCAGTTCTATCGCCTGCAGGACGCGGTTACCCTGAAGAGCGCGTCGCCCGACTGGGATTACCTGACGCTGGATGAAGGCCGCGGCTACCTCTTCATCGCGCGGCGCGCCGACGGGGTGACGGTCTACGACGTCAACGCGAAGAAAATCGTGCGGAGGATTGATAAATCCGAGGACGCCAACGCCGTGTGCCTGGTGCCCGAGTTCGATCGCGGCTACACCACCAACGGGGATGGGTCGACGACTGCCTTCCAGCTCTCCTCGCTTAAAACCATCGACCGCATCAAGCTCGGCGAGGACGCCGACTCCGCGTTCTATGATCCGGTGACCAAGCAGATCGCCTTCACCATGGGCGACAGCAACAAAGTCGCCTTCGTGGATGCAAAATCTGGAAAGCCGGTCGGCGATCTCACCATGGACAGCAAGAAGCTCGACGGTACGGCGCCCGACGGCGAGGGCAATCTCTTCATGGCGCTTCGCGACCGCAATGCAGTGGCGAAGATCGACGTCGTCGGGCGCAAAGTGACCGCGCAATGGAAGACCGAGGGCTGCGAGCAGCCCACCGGCCTCGCCTACGACGCCGCGCGCAAGCGCATCTTCGTGGGCTGCCGCGGAAGCAAGCCCGTCCTCGCCGTCCTGGATGGGCAGTCCGGCAACGTCATCGCGACGGCCGAAATCGGGCGAGGCAACGACGGCGTGATTTACGATGCCGCCAGCCGCAAGGTCTATACGTCGAACGGCGTCGACGGCAACCTCGTCATCTACGATCAGCTGGATGCGAACACCTACCGGTTGGCGGAAGCGACGACGACGCGGCCCTACGCGCGCACCATGGCTTTCGATCCGAAGACGAAGAGGGTGTATCTGGTGACTGCGGAGGGCACCGCCGATCCGGCAAAGAAGATCAACAAGGCGGTCGCTCCCTTCTACCCCAATCGCTATTATCCGAACACCTTCACTGTCCTTACCTTCGCTCCGAAGGCTTTAGAAATGGTCGAGAGCGGTGAAAAGCCGCCGCGCGCGCAAGCGCGACCTGCGCGACCTTCGCTTTAGCCGCGCTTGGCGGACGAGCCTTTCCACGTGGGAAGTCGCACCAGCTTCGATCTCGCCCTCGGGCTTTTCGTCACCGCGACCGTTTCCGCCGGGCCGGCGTTTGCCTATCGCCCCTTCGACGGCACAGACGCGGACGTGGCGGCCGAGGGCGAGTTCGAGCTGGAGCTGGGGCCTGCCCAGTACCTATCGCAGCCCGACGGTCACTACATCGTCGCGCCGGCGACGGTCCTCAATCTCGGCATTACTCGCGGCTTCGAGCTGGTGGTGGACTTCAAGAACTTCATCAGCATCGACAGCGATCCTCAGCAGTCGCGTGTCCGATTGCTCGACACCGACATCTTCATCAAGTCGGTCCTTCGGCGCGGCGTTCTGCAGGGCGATACCGGTCTAAGCATCGCCCTCGAGGCAGGTCCGCTCCTCCCAGAGCCGGGCGGGAGCAGCAACTTCGGCGCGCAGATAAACCTGATCAACTCGTACAAATGGACTGCGCTCACGCTCCATCTCAACACCTCCGCCGCAGTCTCGCGGGAGCACAACTTCGACGGCTTCGCCAGCATCATCGCCGAGGGTCCTCGCGACTGGGTTGTGCGCCCCGTCGCCGAGTTGTACGTCGAACGCGAGTGGAACGTGGCGACCACCTACTCGGCGCTCGCCGGCGCGATTTGGCAGGTAAGCGACCGCCTGTCGCTCGACGCGGGAGTGCGCGTGGCGGACCACACCGACGGCAGCATCTTCGAAGTGCGTTTCGGCCTGACGTGGGCGCTGCCGGTCTGGGCTGCGAAGGGTGAAGAAGACCATGGCAAATAGCTGCAGGGAGGGCAAAGTGAAGCGCATCTTGACTAATTCAAAGAAGCTCGCGGTGTGGCTCGGCGCATTCGTCGTCGCCGAAAGTGCATTCGCGCAGACGTCAGACACGCGGCCGATGGTGGAGTGGCTGACTCCAGCGCTGCCTTCCAATAAGCCTCAGACGCCCGAGGAAGCGAAGGAGGGCCGCGATGTCGGCCGAAGGCTTCCGGCGCCCGAAGTTCTACAGCCGACGCTGGATCCCGCCCTGCCGTCCTATCAACCGCGCAAGGAAAAGCTGACCGGCACCTTCAAGGGGGCCGCGTCGGACGTCCTGGTCGTCTTGGTCCAGAAGTGGCTCGAGAAATTCAAGACCCGTCATCCCGAGGTGAACCTCTCCATCTCGCCGCCGTACGCCGGCAGCCTTGGAGCGGTCGAGCTGGTCAAGGAGAACATCGATTTCGTTTTCGTCTCGCGCGAGCTCAGACCGGACGACATCAAAGATTTCAAGGCCAAGTTCGGCTACGACCCGTTGAGCGTTCCGGTCTGCGGCGGATCCTATCGCCACTTTGGAGCTCTCGATGCCGTCGGGTTCTTTGTCCACAAGGACAATCCGCTCGAGAAGCTCACCTTCGATCAGATCGACGCGATCTATTCGACCACGCACCATCGCGGCGGAAAGCCCGCGACAAAGTGGGGCGATCTCGGCCTGACCGGCGAATGGGCGAACAAGCCGATCAAAGCGTATGGCATCAAGCCGTGGAACGGGTTTGAGGAATTCGTGCGCCAAAGGGCGCTGAGCACTGGGGCAAAGCGAGGCGAGTGGCGGGACGATGTCCTGTTCGAGAAGGTCGTCTTCCCGATGGCGAAGCACGTGGCCGACGAGCGCTACGGGGTCGGATTTTCGGGGCTCGCCTATATCGATCAAGGCGTGAAAATGCTGCCGCTCGTCGCCAATGCCGGGGATGCGCAGCAGGCGCCCACCTACGAGAACGTCGCCCTCGCCACCTATCCGCTGAGCCGCCTGATCTACTTCAACGTCAACAAGGCGCCGGGCAAGCCGCTCAATCCGGCGCTCGACGAGTTCTTGCGTTTCATTCTGAGCAGGGAAGGGCAGCAGGTTGTTCTTGACCACGCCATTTACATTCCCCTGCGAGCTAATCAGGTTCAGAGCAGCCGCGCCCTGCTCGGCAAGTGAGGCAGCCGCAGCGGTGGAAAGCTCAATCGTCGAGCCGATGCGAAGCTGGCCCTCTCACCTTTGGACTTTCACCTTTCGAGCCCTCTGCCTCTTTGCGGCTGCGGTGGCGGATGCTCGGGAGCCGAACGCGCCGCTTGGACATTACGAGCCAAGAGACATCGAGATTCCGACGTCCGCCGGCTTCATAACGTCCAGTGGCGCAATCGCCGTCGTCGGCTACAACGACATGGAAGAAATGCTCGAGCCGATGGTGCGGCTCTTTGTCACGGCACATCCCAATGTCCGATTCGAGCTCGATCTCCGGGGTACGCGTTTCGCACCGGCTGCACTCGCGAGGGGTGCTTCGGCGTTCGCGCCGATGGGCGGCGAATTCACACCCCAGCAACTCGACGATTATCGAGCCGTGGCCGGCGGGGATCCGATTTTGTTTCGAGTGGCTCACGCTTCTCTCAATCCGCGCGCGCTCAGCGGTCCGCTCGCGATTTTCGTGCACCGAGACAATCCGTTGAGATCGCTCACGCTGGCGCAGGCCGCGCGGGCCTTCAGCGGACAAGCCACTCGCTGGGGCGCTCTCGGCGCGACGGGAGGATGGGCAGATCGCCCGATCCACTCGTACGGGCTCAACCCCGAGACGGTGCTCGGTATCTTTGCGCAAACGAAAATCCTCGGGGGAAGGGCGTTCGGCAAGGAGTTCGCGGGATTTCCGCAGTCGACGGACGTTGTCACAGCGGTGTCCAACCATGCGTCGGGCATCGGATTCGCCGCCGCCAACCGAGGGACGGAATCAGTGCGCGCGCTGGCGCTCGCCGCAACGGCGAAAGACAAGCCCGTCGCGCCCACGGCCGAGAGCATCGTCGCGGGGCGTTATCCGCTCGATCGCTTCTTGCTCATTTATGCGCGGCGGCCGCTGATTCCGCTCGCGCGCGAATTTTTGCGGCTCGTCCTGTCACGGGAGGGCCAGGAGATGGTGACCGCGGCGCCGCAAGGGTATCTGCCGCTTTCCCCAGCTGAGGTGGCTGCCGAGCGCGCCAAGCTCGAGTGAACCGAAGCAATCTGCATGCGCTTGATGGTTGAAAGGATCACAGAATGTCTGGAATTGCAGCGAAGATTGCTCCGGCACTGACGCTTGTATCGGCTGCTCTGGTGACCGCGGATGTTTTACCGGCCCAACCGCTCTCGTCCGAGGACACGAAGAAGTCGCTCGCCGCTCAAGCGGAACGGGCCACGGTCGTCGCTGAGCGCGGCGAGAAGCCTCACTACACCAAGAAATTCGATTTGAGCGGCCTGCCGCATTACGCGCCGAAGAAACAGCTGACCGGCTGGATTCGACTCCACGGCAGCAACTACCTCGCCGATGGTAAGCTGGGTGAATACTGGCAGCAGGGGTTCGCGAAATATCAACCCGGCCTGCGGATTTCGTTTTATTTGCCGACGGCGGCGATTGCCTTTGGCGCGCTCTATTACAACCAGGCCGACCTGGTGATGGGGCACAAGCCAAGCTTCTACGACCTACTCGCCTACCAGCGGGTGATGAGCTGCGACCCGGTCGAGATCACCGGCGTTACCGGCTCGTACGACGTCGCCGGCTGGGAAAACTCCACCGTCATCCTCGTCCACAGGGACAATCCGCTCAAGGGCATCACCCTGGAGCAGCTCGATGGCGTTTTCGGCGCGGCGCGCGACGGCGGCTGGGCGGGAACGAATTTCCGTCCAGATTGGGCGCGGGGGCCGGAGAAAAACATCCGAACCTGGGGGCAGCTCGGATTGAAGGGCGAATGGGCAAACAAACCAATCAACGTGTACGGATTCAATCTTCGATACAACACCGCGACCGATTTCGCAGACAGAGTGCTCAAGGCGAGCGACAAATGGAATGAGAACATCCACGCCTACGCGCACATCGTCCAGCCCAACGGGAAGCGATACATCCAGGCGGACCAAATCACCGACGCGCTGGCTCGTGACAAGTACGGCATCGCGTTCAATCGCTATCGCGGCGAGCGTCCCTCAATGCGGCGCCTGCCCGTCGCCGCCAGCGAAAGCGGCCCATTTGTCGAGCACACGCTCGAGGCAGTCCAGAACCGCACCTATCCCCTGTATCAAGAGGCGTATTTCTACACCACGGTCAAACCGGGAACCGCGATGGACCCCAACGTGAAGGAGTTCCTGAAATACGTCTTGAGCCAGGAAGGACAGTCTGAAGTGATGCGAGACGGGAAATACCTTCCATTGACGGCCGCCGTGGTGCGCGAGCAGCTGAAGAAGCTGGAGGAGTAGGCATCCCATCGCACCGGCGCTGGGGACAGGAGCGTTGAACGTCGGCCTAACGGCTGAAGTCACCGTGCTGGCGGATTCTTCAAGCACCTTCGGCGTGCCGGTTCGCCGCGCCGCCGTTAACTTGCACGGAACGCATGAATCCGAGCAGCCCCCAGGCCAAGGAGATGGCGCACGAGTCCATGGTGCGCAACCTCGCGGCGCAGGCCGAGGCGATCTGGCCACAAGAAGAGCCAATTTTTGCCCGGCATCCGCCGCCGAAGGGCGCGCGCGTGCTGGACGCCGGCTGCGGCACGGGAGAGATAACGGCTCGTTTGGCGGCGAAGTTTCACACGGTGTCGTTCGTCGGCATCGATCTCGAGGAGCCACATCTCGAGACTGCGCGCGCCCGCTCCGCGGCATTCGGATCGCGAGTGCGCTTCGAGCGCGGCGACGTTCTGTCGCTTGGGTACAGCGACTCCACCTTCGATCTGGCAGTCTCGCGACACGTCCTCCAGGCGCTGCCCGACGCGCAACGCGCCCTGCGCGAGATGGTCCGCGTGCTCAAGCCGGGGGGTCGCGTGCACCTGATTGCCGAAGACTACGGTATGCTCTGGTGCCATCCCACGGCGCTCGACTCGGACGGATTCTGGCAGCGCATCCCGCCGCTGTACGGGAAGGCGATTGGCTGCGATCTGCACGTCGGGCGCAAGACGTTCACCTATCTCGCCGAGCTCGGAATGCGAGACATCCGCGCGGACTACGTCGTCGTCGACACCGTGCGCGTTTCGCGCGAGACGTTCGCCAAAATCTGGGAAGCGTGGCGCGATGGGTACACCGACTCGATTGTCGAACACACCGGCATTTCCCGCGCCGAAGTCGAACAGCGATTTCGCGAAATGATCGCCTGCGCCCGCGACCCGAAGGGATACGCGCTGTGGCAGGTTCCGGTCTGGACAGCGGAAAAGCCGAGCTAAACGCAGCCGGAGCGGGGAGCGACGGCCGAGGCAAAGACCCCTGGTCTTTCACTGTTGCATTGATAGGTCAGCGGCGCGATTTTCCCTGCTTCTCTTTGCGCCGGTAATACCAAAGCGTGGGCGGAAGAATTGCGCGATAGATGAATCTGTAGATAGGACCTGGCAAACCGCGCCCCCGCTCCTCCAGCGCGACGCGGCCTCGCGGATGAGCAAGCGTTCGGCGTTCGGCAAAGCTGCGACGATAGTCTGCGCGCGGCCTTATTGCACAGACGTGTTTGACGCTTTTGAACCCATACAGCTGCGGCACAATGAGTCGGATCGGGCCGCCATGCTCAAGCGGGAGTGGCTCGCCTTGCAGTCGATCCACTAGAAGTACGTCGCCCTGCAGCAGGTCCTCCAGCAGAATGCACGCGGTATATCCATCGAGGGCCTTGAACTCGAGGTAGTGGCAACTCGCGCTCGGTCGCGCGCGAGGGGAAAAGAGTCTTCGATAAAAATCCCGAAATTCGTATCCGCTCCAGCATAGACCTCGACGCGTCCAAGTTGCCACACAGTGAAAATCAGCAACGAGCTCTCTGCGCTGCAACTCGTTAAAGTCGTCCATTCGCACCGGGGCACACGCCGAGCCGTCCTCCCGCTCGACTCGCAGCTCGAAACTGGCGGGCGTTCGCAGAAGCCGGCTCGCGTAGGCAGGCACGCCGAACCGAGGAAAATCATCCCTTGCTCGCTGTCCCGGGGGAAGCGCCGCGGCCATCCCATTCTCGATAGCACAGTCGGCGGTGTTAACAACTGTCGCGGGCTTGCCGAACGGCAACCCGGTGGCACGCAAACTGATGAGAGGCAGCTGGCGCACTTCTACTCGAGCTTGGCCAATTCTTCTCGCGCGATCTCCGGTGTGAGTGGAAAGTAATCGCCGTCGAGCTTCACCAGCGCCTGACCCTCTCGGCTGAGAATGAAGCGAAGGAACTCCGCGACCTTCGGATCAAGCGCAGCGCCGGGCGGACGGTTGACGCAGAGCCAGACCGAGCGCGCGAATGGATAAGTGCGGTTGGCGACGTTCTCAGCCGTTGGCACGAGAAACGGCCCGCCCTCCTCGAGGCCAACGGCGACGAGCTTCACCCTGGAATTCCGGTAACCCGCTCCCGAAAGCGCAATGCCATACTTGTCGTTGGCCAAGGCATCCACGGTGCGCTGTCCCGATTCAATGTCCTTGGCGCCCGCCACCGGAAGATCGTCGAAGTAGCGTAGGTCGCCGTTCCAAAGGAGGCTGCCCTTCATTACCTCCTGGGAAAAGTAGAAGGCCGGGGCCGCGTCGAGCACGCCGGTGTAGACCTGAATGGGACGCTTAGCCCACTCGCCGCGAATCCCAAGCTCGCCCCAGGTCCGGATTCGCCTCCCGGCTCGCAGATTCTCGCCGCCGAAGATCGCGTCGAGTTGCGAGTAGGTGAGCCTTGCCAGTGGATTGTCCCGGTGCACGAAGATCCCGACCGCGATGAGCTTATCCGCGTTGCGATGGCTGCCGGTCATCACTCGCAAGCCCAGGGGCGGGTGCTTCATCACGCGGTTGTAGCCTGCGAGCTCCATCGGCCTGACCTCGCGGCCGATGAAACCAATATCGGCCGCGCCCGCGTAGAGGGAGCCGATCGCCACCGCGCTGCTGACGAGATTGTCTTCGAATTTCACCTCGGGATGGTATTTGCGGAAACCCTCCTCCCAATTCTTCATCGCATCCTTGACGTAGACGTGTCCCCAGGTCCGAATGGTTCCGGTGACTCGGGTTCTGGGTTGATACGAGGGCAACGTGTCCAGAGCGTCCGCCGCTGGCCCATCGCTTCCCGCGAGGCCCGATGCAACAAATAGAGCGAGCGTTTTGATCATGGTTTGCATTCGCCGGACCTGTTCGGCAGCGGCTCGAAGACCCAGACCTCTGCGCTTTGCGTTTCGTGCGGAGGAACGGCCACCAAGAAACGGTTCAGCTCCGGCATGAAATATGAGGTGCCGGCGTGAGGACCCGTTGGAAAGCGGGCAATGGTCTCATAGCGGTTGGGATCGACCTGCTGAATAGCGTGGACGAAGCCCGCGAGCCCCGTGGTGTAGATGCGGCAGTGCCGGGCGTCGTAAGCCACGCCGGAAGTGTCTTCGATGGTTGGAAGCGTCGCCACGCGGCGTTCGGACTCCGTGTCGATGACATTGAAGCTCGGCTCCGCCGGGCTGGTGGCATGCTTCCGGGTCGAAACAAAGAGGCGATGATGCCTCTCGTCCAGCCCGATGAAGCCCGGCCTGCCCGGGACGTCGTATTTGCCCACGATTTCGTTCTTCGCTGTATCGACGAGCAAAACCTGATTCAATGCGGGAATCGCCGCGTATAGACGAGGCCGCTTCTTCTCGAGGGCCATCGCCGCGGCGCGATAATCCGTGACAATCTCCCCGAGGATTTTGCCGTTGGTCGCATCGACGACCGAAATCTTGCCTGTGCCGCGGTTGGAATCCTTCCCGCCCGACTCGATGTACAGATGTTTCTTTTTCGAATCGTATTGCATCAAGTCGGCGCCGATCGTGAGTTGGACGGTGTCCACCACCTCGTATGTGTCTGTGTTGGTAAATCGCACGGTGCCATCCCGGCCGTTGCTGGTGACGAGGCGCTTCAATTCCGGAATGAAGTACTGGCCCTGCGGCCGGTTGAAGCTTCCCGTCATCCGATGCAACAGCTTTCCCGTCTTCACGTCGAGCACGTCGATCGCATGCTCGTCCTGAGCGGTGAGGAAGAGCCTCGCGGACTTCGCATCGCCGGCGAGGTGATCCCACGTTCCGGTCATGTCAGGAATTGGAAACTTCGCGACGAGGCGCAGCGCCGGATTCTCCGGAACCTCCGCCGGGGGTGCGGCCGAGAACAGCGACCCAACGCTCGTGTTTCGCGCCAAGGACGCGCGATTGAACATCGCGGGCTCCAGGTGAGGAATGCCCGCGGACACGAGACTCAATGCCAGACATCCAGCTCGTTTCACGTTGCCTCCACCCCGGCACCGTGGATCAGCAACCTGAAGTCAACCTGTACGGGCCGCCGGCATTTCAAATCGCAGTTGCGGCGGGTCAGGCGGTCTGCGCAGGAAGCTCGATCACCACGCGCAACCCCGGTCCCACCTCGCGGGGAGCTGCGGAAATGTGCCCGCCATGCAGGTCGACGATGCTGCGACAGATGGCCAAGCCCAGGCCGCTGCCGGGGTATTCGGTCTCCGGCGTGACGAGCCGAACGAATCGCTCGAACATCCGCTCGCGCTGCTCCGCATTCAGGCCTGGGCCCTCGTCCTCGACGCTGACGCGCCACAGGCCGGCCCTGAGCACCGATTGCAGAGAGATCAATCCGTCCGCGGGCGAGACGTGGATCGCATTCGTCAAAAGATTCAGGAACACCTGCCGCATCCACTTCGGCTCCAGGGCGACGCTTCCCTCGCCCTGGTGCTCACAGCTGAACCGGCGGCCGTGGTGCTCCGCGAGCACGCTCGCATCCTGCGCGAACGCTTGAAGCAGAGCGTCGGGGTTCTGCGCCTTGAGGTCCAGCCTTAGCGCGTTCGCATCGGCGCGCGACAAAAACAGCAACTCGTCGATGATCCGGTTCAAGCGTGAGATCTCCTCCAGCTGAACTTGCACCGCCTCCTTGTGCGCGGGCGACAGGCCACCTTCGACCAGCATCTTCTCGGCGTGCAGGCGAATCAGCGACAGCGGAATCTTCAGCTCGTGCGAGGCGTCGGCGGTGAAGCGGCGGATTTGGACGAAGGAGGCCTCGAGACGGTCGAACATCTGGTTCAGCAATCGAGCGAGATCCGAGATCTCATCGCGCGTCTCGGGCACCGGGATGCGCTCGCTTAAGTTGTCGGCGGAGCCAATCCGGTTTGCGGTATCGCGCATCAGCCGCACCGGCAAGAGCACGAGCCGGGTCAGCCCAACGCCGATGAACAGGCTGGCGATTAGCATCGCCGCCAGCAGCAGCAGACAGACCCGCACGTAGCTGGCCATCACGTCCCGGACCGGGCGAAGCGGCGTGGCGATGCTCACCTCGAACGGCGCCTTGTGAACTTCGGTGACGCGCAGTTCTCCGATGCCCGGCACCTGTACGGTGAAGCGGGGCTCCCCAGGCACATCGGGCAAGTCGCGGCCGCTCAAATTGGTGGAGCGAAAGATCGGTCCCTTCCCGGGGACGTGAACGTCGATGTAAAAAAGGGTCGAAGCGTGATCCGTGACCGCGCGAATCCGCTCCTCAATGGAGGAAGGGCTCAGCGTTTTGTAATCGGTTCCGAGGTACGCCTCGATCTCCTTGAAGCCTGCCTCGTTGAGCAGGTCCAGTCCGTGGATGAGCTGATTTTCGAGCAGGACGTAGCCGGCGACGAACAGGCAAGCCAGCGTGACCGTCGCCGCGGACGCATACCAAATCGCGATCCGAGTCCCGATCGACTTCATGACTTCATATCAACTGATAACCGACTCCGCGCACCGTCTTGAACAGCGCCTTGCCGTTTGTCTCGAGCTTTGCGCGCAGCCGGCTCATGTACACGTCGAGCAGGTTGGTGTCGACGTCATAGCTTGAAGCCCAAATCTTGTCGGTGATCAGCGTGCGGGGAAGGATGCGCCCGTGGTTCTGCATGAAGATTTCCAGCAACGCGTACTCGCGGCTCGTCAGGTCCACCGGCTTGCCGTTGACGTGCACGGTGCGGCCCACCAGGTCGAGACGGATGCCGGCGTGCTCGAGCACGGTGAGCTTGACGGTCGACTGTCGCCGCGCCAGCGAACGGATGCGAGCCAACAGCTCCTCCATGCTGAACGGCTTGGGCAGATAGTCATCGGCTCCGAGGTCGAGGCCCTTCAGGCGGTCTTCCAAGGAGTCCCGCGCGCTGAGGATCAGCACCGGCTCGTTGAAGCCGCTCTCGCGCCATTGCCGCAGCAGGTTGAGCCCGTCGCCATCAGGCAAGCTCAGGTCCAGAACAATGACATCGAACGGCGTCTCCGCCAGCGCATCGGAAGCTTCCTTGCAGGTACGCACCAATGTGGCGGTGTAACGGCATTCCACGAGCCCTTGTTTTAAGAACTCGCCCAGGCGTCTCTCATCCTCGACGACCAGTACTTTCATGGTGGATTCTCCTGCGCCCGAATTCCTCCTGCGTCACCGGCGCGGTCACCTCCATCGCCCGCCCCTCGACAGGGCTCGGGACGAGCGGGACGACGCGGCCAGCCCCCAGGCACGGCCGCGGGTGAACATTATTTCAGAATCGCTTCAGGTTGTCTTCAGATTGAGTACCTAACCTCACCCCGTGGCCAAATCGACCCAGTGCGCGTCCAGCCAGCTCGCTCTAGAGGCTGGCGATAACCCTTTTGGAGGTCTCATGAAGCATTTTTCCCCTCTGGCAAATGTTGTGATTGTCGTCAGCGTCGGCATCTCTGCTGCGTCTGCGGCCTGGGCGGCCGAGACGGCACCGCCCGCGGCCAAAGCGAAGAACTGGACCCCGCCGAAGACGAAGATCCAGGCGCAGGCGCTCTCAGATGAGATCATGGCCAATCATCCCGAGCTGATCAGCGTTACCTTCCATGGCGTGCCGCCCGGGCTCGACAAGGTCTACACGATGTTTGCCGGCTCTTACGCGGAGCGGATCGGCAACCCCGACGACCCCGACGACATCGACGTGATCACCAAGGGCATCACCATCGTCGACCCGCGGTGGAAGAAGAGCGATCCGGTGAAGAAGTTCGTGATGATGATGCCTCTGCGCGACGCGGCGGGAGAGCACATCGGCCTATTGGTGCTTGCCTACAAATTGCCGTCCAGCGTCGCGAAGACAGAGACAGAGTTCTTCATCGCAGCGAGCAAGCTGCGTGACGATCTTCAGAAGCGGATTCCGAGCTATGCCGACCTGTTCAAGCCGGCCTCGAAATCATGACGAAGGGTCGAGTCCACCTCATCATTGAAGGAGCCTCCATGAGAGTGTTCACCAAAAGACTTCTCGGATTAGCAGCAGTCGCAAGCCTCCTTGCCATGCCCGCCTTTGCTCTGAAGTACGCCTCCCCCGAGCACCAGCTGAGCGTCGATCCGTCGATCCCAAGCTGGAAGCCCGGCGAGGTCGCCAGCGTGCCGGAGGAGGACCTCAACCTGGTGGGCGCCGACGTGATGGACGAGATCACGCTCGGCTGGATCAAAATCTACCGCAAGGCGTATCCCAAGCTCAGCGTCACGATGGAAGCGCGCGCTTCGGGCACCGGCGGTCCGGCGCTGACCGAGGGGCGGGCACACCTTGCGCCGGTGGGGCGCGAGCTATTGCCCGCCGAGGAAAAGGCTTTCGTCGACAAGTTCGGCTACAAGCCGATGGCGATCCGCGTCGCCACTGGCAGCGTGGGCTCGCTGGGAAAGACAGCGACTTCGGTCATCCTCGTCGACAAGAACAACCCGCTCAAGGGCCTGACCATGGCGCAGCTCGACGCGATCTATTCGAAGACGCGGCTCCGAGGGCATCCGGATATCAAGACCTGGGGAGATTTGGGCCTGACCGGCGAATGGGCGAAGCGACCGATTCACCTCTACGGCCTAAAGCCGGTGAATGGCATCGAGCAATTCCTCAAGGGAGTTCTCCTGAAAGGCGGCGAGTACAAGGACGGCATCGAGTTCGTGAAGGGCAAGGGCTTCACCCATGCCTTCACCGTGGCGGCTGAGGATATGGCCCAGCACCCCGGCGGTCTGACGTATGCGCTTCTGGCGAACGTGACGCCAAACGTCAAGGTGGTGCCACTCGCCGAAAAACCGGGCGAGCCCTTCCTCGACCCGACCGTCGAGAACGTCTACTCCCACCGGTATCCGCTCAGCCGCTTTGTCTACATCTTTGTCAACAAGGCGCCCGGCAAGCCGCTTCAGCCGAAAATAAAAGAATTCTTGAAACTGGTGCTGAGCCGCGAAGGCCAGGATGTCGTCGCGAAAGAAGGCGTCTACATTCCGCTCACGCCGCAAATCGTTCGCGAGGAGCTGGCCAAGTTGGATCTCGATCAGATGTAAAGCCGCGCCTCATCCGAGCGGAATCCGCTTGGCGTTTTGAGCCAACCAGCTGTCGAATGTCTGCAGCGCGGGATTCAACGAGCGGGCGACCTTCGGATCGCGCGCGCCGCAATAGTACGCTTCGAAGTCGCGCTTGAACTGGAACATGTTCCCGAGGTCGTCAGCACCCGGAAAGCCGAATGCGCGATACGTCTCCGGTGAGACGTCGTTGTAACGTACCTCTTGTCCGAGGGCCCGGGTAAGCGCAACCACCATTTGCGAGGCGGTCAATTGCTCTCCCGAAAGCCCGACCGTCTTGCCGATCAGCTCCCGCCCCTTCTTGAAAATGCCGTAGGCGCACCGGCCGATGTCCTCCGAGGCGATGCCGGGAAGCTTCTTGTCTCCCATCGGCATCGCGATCGCCAGCTTGCCGTCGGCACCTTTCTTGGGTCCCATGCCAAAGTAGATGAGATTCTCCCAATAGAATGACGTCAACTGGAACGTCATGGGCAGGCGAAGCTCGGTGAAAAAGTGGTCGGCCTCTCCCTTGCCGTCGAAATGCGGCACCTTGTACTTGCCCATCAAGGTCGGCATCCGATTGTCGCTCAAAGGAAGCCATTTGCGCGTGTCTTCCAGCGTGGACCAGATGACGTGCTCAACGCCCGTTTCTCTCGCGGCCTTGGCCATCGCCGAAGCCTCGGCGAGCTCCTTCTCCGGCTTGTAATGGGCCCAATAGAAGGTGACGCAGTATGCGCCGTGAGCGCCTTTGAAAGCTCGTTTGACGCTCTGGACGTCATCGATGTCCGCCGCCACCACCTCGGCGCCCTGACTGGCCAGCGCTCGTGCCTTGTCGGAGTTGACGTCTCTGGTCAGCGCGCGCGCCGTGTATTCGCCCTTCGGCTCGCTCAAGATCGCGCGCACCAAGCCGCCGCCCTGCGCGCCGGTTGCTCCCACCACTGCAATGATTTTTTTTGTCGCCACAAGTTCCTCCCTATCCGGTCCTGTTGCGAGCTGTGTCTTGCACTCGTCGATGCAGGTCTTCGCTACATCTTTCGCGCCTACGAGTCATTCCAATTCAGAGCTTGCGACGGCCACCGCCAATTGGTTCCGAGCTCAGGAGCGGGGCGTGCAAGAAACTGCGTGCGGCGGGCTTGGGCAACCGCCGGCGGGGACGGGCGCAGGCTTTGGGCGGTGGTGTACGAACCGGCGGACGCTCTTGATTGCTGACTCACTCGTGGCTCCCTTGATACCTTGGTCGACGAGGAGGCGCGATGGCGCACTCGGCCGACGTGATTGCCGTCAAGAATCTGCGCAAGGAGTACCAGACTCCGCGCGGGACGGTGCTCGCGCTGGATGAGATCGGCTTCAATGTCGCCGAGGGCGAGTTCGTGGCAGTCGTGGGGCCGTCCGGCTGCGGCAAATCGACCCTCCTGAAAATCCTCGCGGGCTTGCTTCCAGCGACGCGTGGCGAGGTCAAGCTGCACAGCGTCGCCATCACTGGACCCCGGCGCGACATCGGCGTCGTCTTTCAATCACCCGTTCTTTTTCCTTGGCGAACGGTGCTCGACAACGTGCTGCTTCCGGTTGACGTGCAACGGCTCGGCCGGGAGGCGGGCCGCGCCCGCGCCCTCGAGCTTTTGGCGATGGTCGGCCTGCAAGGCTTCGAGCATCGATACCCCTGGGAGCTCTCCGGGGGCATGCAGCAGCGCGTCGCAATCAGCCGTGGGTTGATCCACAACCCGGCGATGCTGCTGATGGACGAGCCGTTCGGAGCGCTCGACGCGATGACCCGCGAGGGCCTCAACCTGGAGCTGCAGAGGATTTGGCTCGAACGGCGGAAGACGGTGTTGTTCATCACTCACTCGATCGCCGAAGCCGTCTTCCTGGCCGATCGAGTGCTGGTGATGACGCCTCGGCCGGGGCGCATCACCGAGCACGTCCCAGTCGGTATCCCGCGACCGCGCGCGCTCGACGTGCTCTCCGTCCCAGAGTTCGGCGGTATCGTGCAGCGGATCCGCGCTCACTTCAATGCGAAGGGCGGGCTGGAAGCATGAGCCAGCTCCGCAACCCCGCCTTGCGCGTCGTGCTGCTGGCCGCATCTCTTGCGCTGTGGGAGGCTGCGGTACGCTTGCTGCGGATTCCCTCGTTCATACTGCCGGCTCCATCGCAGGTCGGGGCGGCGCTTTACCGCGGCGCGGTGAGCGGCATCTACCTTCAGCACTTCTGGATCACCTTGGGCGAGACGCTGCTCGGCTTCGCGCTGGGCTCCCTCGTCGCGTTCGTCATCGGCGCCGCGCTGGCCGCCAGTCGTTCCGTCGAGTACTTCTTCTATCCATACATCGTGATGTTTCAGTCGATGCCCAAGGTCGCGCTGGCGCCGCTGGTCGTGGTCTGGTTTGGCCTGGGCCTCACTTCGAAAGTGGTGAGCGCCGCGCTGATCGCTTTCTTTCCCCTGCTGGTGAACACCGTCGTGGGGCTGCGCTCTGCGGACGAGGACCGAGTCGACCTGATGCGCTCACTCGCCGCGAGCGAGGTGCAGATCTTCTGGATGCTCCGCTTGCCTTCCGCGCTCCCGTTCATCATGGCCGGCCTGGAAGTGGCGATGGTGTTCTCACTGGTGGGCGCGATCGTCGCCGAGTTCGTCGGCGCGGAGGCGGGCCTGGGAATGCTCATCCAAAGCCGCAACTTCAGCATGGACGTGGCGGGCGAATTTGCGATTCTCTTCATCCTCGCCGCGATGGGTTTGGCGCTCAACTCGGTTCTGGTCTCGGTCCGGCGCCGAGTGCTTTTTTGGGATCCATCGCAGAAAGCAGAATCGAACGCAGCATCGATCAAAGGTGGCCTATGAAGAAAGCAACCATGGTGGCGTTCGTCGCGTCAATTGCGCTCGCGGCCGGGATTTCCGGCCCGGTCCGCGCTGCGGAGACGGTGGTGAAATTCGGCTTCTGCGCTCGCACCATCACATCGGCGGCGGCGCCGTTCGCGATCGCAACGAAGATGGGCTGGTTCGGCTCGCCGGGCTTCAAGGTGCAACTGGTGCCGGTGCCCGGGTCCACCGATTGCGTGAAGCTCGTGGCGACGGGCGATCTGCCCTATTCGCTGCCGTCGATCGAGCCGCTCCCCGGTGCGCTCCGGCAGGGCGTCAAGGCAAAGATTTTCTACACCGCCTACCAGGGAAACATCTACGGCATCGCGGTGCCCAAGGACGGCCCGATCCGATCGATCAAAGAGCTGAAGGGGAAAAAGATCGGCGTCGCCTCGATGGCGTCGGGCGGCGTCCCGGTCGCGCGCGGTCTCTTGGCGATGAACGGTCTCGACCCGGAAAAGGATGCGCAGATCGTCGTCGTGGGCGAGGCCGCGCAAGCTGCGGCGATGCTGCGCAGTGCGCAGGTGGCGGCGCTTTCGATTTACGACACGCAATATGCGCTGATCGAGGCCGCCGGAGTGCCGGTGCGCCTGCTCGATTCCGGACCGGTGGCCCGCTTTCCATCGAACGGCTTTCTGGTGCTTCAGGAGAAGCTGCAGAAGGACCGCGCGCAGGCGGTGGCGCTTGGGAAGGGCTACGCCATGGGCACCGTCTTCGCGATGGCAAATCCGCAGGCGGCAGTGAAGATCCTCTACGAGATCTATCCACAGACCAAGCCGACGGGCAAAAGCGACGAGGAAGCAATTCGCGACGACGTCAAGACGCTGCTCGCCCGCGCCGAACACTGGCGGCTCGAGGCCGGCGGGGTGAAGCGATGGGGCGAAAGCTCGATCAAGGACTTCGACGCCTACCTGGACTTTCTTCTTAAGTGGAAGGTGATCGACGCAAAGATACCGGCGTCCGATTTCGTCACCAACGAATTGGTTGAAGACATGAACCGATTTGACGCCGCTCAGATCGCTGCGCAAGCGAAGGCGTATCGGTAGCCGGAGGACTTTCATGGGACGCCCGTCGATGCTTTCCGGAAGCGGCGCCCAAATCCTAGTGCGAAGCTTGGTCGAGCAAGGCGTCAGCCACGTCTTCTGCGTCCCGGGCGAGAGCCACCTGGCAGTGCTCGATGCGCTCTACGACGTGCGCGACAGAGTCGCGCTCATCACCTGCAGGCACGAGAGCGGTGCTTCGAACATGGCTGACGCGTTCGGCAAGCTGACCGGCCAGCCTGGCATCGCCCTCGTCAGCCGCGGACCGGGCGCGACCAATGCGTCGATCGGCATCCACACCGCGTTCCAGGATTCCACGCCGCTGGTTCTCTTGGTTGGCCAGATCCGGCGCGACTTCGTCGAGCGCGAGGCGTTCCAGGAGATCGACTACCGCCGCATGTACGGCCAGATGGCGAAATGGGTGGCGCAAATCGACGATGTGAAGCGAATTCCAGAACACGTGAGCCACGCTTTTCATGCGGCGACGTCCGGTCGCTCGGGCCCGGTGGTGCTTGCGCTGCCCGAGGACATGCTCGCCGAGACAGCGCAGGCTTCGGGCGTTCCGCATTACCATCGCGTCGCGGCTTCGCCGTCGGCGGAGCAGATGGCGCGCCTGGCGAGCATCCTCGGCGGTGCGCGGCGGCCGATCGCCATCGTCGGAGGCAGTGGCTGGACCGCCGACGCCTGCGCCAGCCTGCGCCAATTCGCGGAGAGCTGGAAACTGCCGGTAGCCTGCGCTTTCCGCTTCCAGGACCTGTTCGACAATGATCATCCGCAGTACGCGGGCGAGGTCGGCATTGGCATCAACCCAAAGCTGGTGGCGCGAATCAAGGAGGCCGACGTCGTGCTGGCGATCGGCCCTCGGCTGGGCGAGATTACGACCGGCGGATACTCGCACCTCGAGGTCCCCGTCCCACGGCAGACGCTGGTGCACGTGCACGCCGGTGCGGAGGAGCTTGGGCGAGTCTACGCGGCGGACCTGCCGATCAACTCCGGCATACCGGAGATCACCAGCGCGCTGGCTCATCTGCGCCCGCCGTCGAACCCGCCCTGGTTCGCTGAGACAGCCGCGGCGCGCAACGAGTACGTGGCATGGAATGCGCCGGTTCACGTCCAAGGTCCGCTCCAGCTGGCGGAGATTCTAAAGCAGTTGCGAGAGCGCCTACCGGCCGACGCGATCGTCGCCAATGGCGCGGGAAACTTCTCCGCCTGGCTGCATCGCTTTCATCGCTATCGGCGATTCAAGTCCCAGGTGGCGCCAACCAGCGGCGCGATGGGCTACGGGTTGCCGGCGGCGATCGCCGCGAAGGCGCTGCATCCGGACCGCGTCGTCGTGTCCTTCGTCGGCGACGGCGATTTTTTGATGACCGGACAGGAGCTCGCGACGGCGATGCATTACAAGCTGCCGGTGATTGTGCTGCTCGTGAACAATGGCATCTACGGCACCATCCGGATGTGGCAAGAGCGAAGCTTCCCGGGACGCGTGCACGGCACGCGGCTGACGAATCCGGACTTCGCGGCATACGCGCGCTCGTTCGGCGCGTTCGGCGAAATCGTTGAGACGACGGAACAGTTCTCTCCGGCTTTCGAGCGCGCGCTGTCTTGCGGCCTGCCCGCGGTATTGGAGTTGCGCCTCCCGGAGGAGGTCATCACGCCCAACACAACGCTGTCCGCGATTCGCGAACAAGCGCTAAAGCATCGCGGCGCCGCGAAGGACGAGTGAGACATGAAACATCAGCGAGAACGCGAATTAGCAATCGAGTGTGAAATTAAGCTCGCTTTCCGAGCTGGATTTCACACTCGCTTAAGAGCAGCAGTCAGCTGGTAGGAAAGCTCCGAATCTGCCGGCGCGCGAGACGAACCAGGATTTATCAAACATGCCGCTCTACCCAGACCCCGTTCAGGGATTCGTCATCGAGGCGGAAAGCTTGCGCGCCTGGACCGATGCGTTGGTCCGCCGAGTTGGAACACCGGGCGACATCGCTGGCGACGTCGCCGAGATTCTCGTCGCCGCCGACTTGCGCGGGATCGCGTCGCATGGGACTGCGCGGCTGCCGCAATATCTAAAGCTTGTCGAAGCGGAAGTGATGGACCCGGCGGCACGCCCCGCGATGGAAACTGGAAAAACGGCGTTGGCGCGGTTCGATGCACGCAATGGCTGGGGCCACCACGCCGGCCGCGTGGCGACCGAGGCCGCAATTGAGCGCGCGAAGGACACAGGCGTGGCGATTTCAGTGCTGCGCAACGCCAATCACTACGGCATTGCCGGCTGGTACGCGATGCGGGTCGCGCGAGAGGGATTGATTGGCCTGAGCATGACAAACACATCGCCGGTTGCGGCTCCGACTCGGGCGCGCGTTTCGATGATCGGCACCAACCCGATTGCCTTTGCGGCGCCTGCAGGGCGATTCGGCATGCTCGTGCTCGACATGGCAACCTCCGCGGTCCCGCGGGGGCGGATCGAAGTTGCACAGCGGCGAGGCGAGACCCTGCCGGTCGGCTGGGCGATCGCCCCCGATGGATCTCCGGCGACGCAGCCGCAGGTCGCGCTCGAGGGATCGCTGCTGCCGCTGGGCGGCAAGGAAGAGACGGGCGGCTACAAGGGATACGGCTTGGCGCTGGTCGTGGAGGTCCTGACCGGAATCCTCAGTAACGCCGCGTTCGGTCCCAACATCGTCGGGCTCTTCTCAACTGCGGGGCCCTCGGACCTGGGGCAGCTCTTCATGGCGATCGACCCTGGTGCCATCGATGAACGAGTCGCCTTCTCGGCCAGGCTCGAGCGCCTCTTGGATCAACTGACGCGCGCGCCGCTGATCCCGAATGCGCCTGGGCCCGTGCTCTACCCCGGCCAGCCCGAGGCCGAGCGCGCCGAAAAGCAGGCGAGAGATGGAATTGTCATCGACCGCGAGCATCATGATTCGCTCGTTGAGCTTGGGCAGCGCTATGGCGTTGCATTCCCCGCGGCGCGACGGCGCGAGTGAAAACGTGGCGCACCTCCGCCGCCAGGGCCTATTTCGGCTGTTCGACCGGCTTGATGTAAAATCCAGCGATGTGGCTCTGGCTGTCCAGCGTCCAGGTGATATTCATCGGCTTGTGCCACTTCGAAAATGAAGCGGTGCGCATGTAGACCAAGAATCCCTGGGACGAGAGGATTTTCTCGTCGACGACCTTGGTTTCCGAACCCAGCTGCACGGCCAGTTGCTCGCTCGCGGTTTTGAGAGCCTCCTCGCTCGTCAGCCCCTTTTTCATCTCTTCCGTCATCTGGACCCAGATGGAGGCCGTCTCGCCTTTGTAGAACAGAGAGGTCAGCTGTCGGCCCTCTGCTAGAACCTTGCTTTCCTCGGGGTTCGCGTTTGCCGCAGAGGTGATGGTGCTCGGCGCCGAGGACTGCTTTTCGGGTCCGGTGCTCGTCGGAGGCGTTGTGCTGCTCGGTACCGGGTTAGTCGGTGGAGTAGGCGCAGGAGCATCTTGCGAGGACGTGGTTTTGCACGCCGGTAGAAGTAGCGTCAGTGCGGCAATCGCGAGCAAAGTCTTCATCACTAGTGTCTGGTACCAAAATCGAGGTAAGTCGTCATCTCGCGCCAATCGCAAGTTTCTAGTGACGTTTGATAATCATCGTTGGCAGTCGCTTATCTCCCGGCCTGGAATTTTCCACCGACGTAGCAGTTTTTTGGCCGCGGTATTACCCGCTCTTGAACGGAGAAGAATATGCAAACGCGTGCAGCAAACCTGACTGCCTTCTTTCTGAGCATTGCTGTCGCCTCCACCTCTCCGCTGGCCGCTCCGCCAGATAAGGCGCAGCGCCCCAGCCCGCCGGCACAAGCCAGCTGCAAGCTGCCCGATGGCAAGACCATCGCTGTCGCGTACTCGAGCCCGCGGATGAAAGGGCGCAAGATCTTCGGCGAACTGGTTCCATTCGGAAAGGTCTGGCGAGCGGGCGCAAACGAGGCCACCTCATTCGTCGCCGATACCGCCATAGCCATCGGCGGCCAGAGCATCCCAGCGGGCAACTATACGCTGTTCGCAATTCCGAATCCGGACAAGTGGACGCTGATCATCAGCAAGAAAACGGGGGAATGGGGCGTCCCCTATCCCGGCGAGGCAGACGACATCGCTCGGGTGGAGATGAAGGTCTCAAAGCTGTCCTCGCCGATGGAGAATTTTACCATCGCATTTGACCAAGCTGGGAGCGCTTGCACGATGCATCTGGAATGGGAGACGACGCGCGCGTCGGTCGCCATTTCCGAGAAGAAATAGTCGGCACTCCATCTACCGAGGACGTTGGCGATGAGCGATCCCAAGGAATCCGTGCCGCCAACGCCGCTGCCGTTCCCGAAATCTCTCTGCCATCGGTGTGCGGCGCCGCCGAAGTACATCCGAGCCAAGAATTCGGTATTCATTTTCTGCCCGCTGCTCCCGAACAAGTATCCGCCGCAGCCGGTGCTTCAGTGCGCCCTGTTCGAACCGCGCGAACCTGGCGCAGTCGCTACGAAGAGGTGAACCAAACGCTATGGCGACGCGCCATCTTGTCGCCGACTGAGAGCATCACCGGCCCGGTTCTGCTGGGTGCGTGGCTACCTGCAAATTCTCAGACAATTGACTCGCTGTTCCTACAGCGCTTGTGATGAATTCAGCGTGGGAGGAAATATGCAAATCGCTACGCGAGCCCTGGCCATCGCTGGTCTTCTATGGGCGCTCGGCGCTCATCCAGCGACGAAACCTGGCTTGGACCTGGTCATTGCCAATGGCCGCATCGTGGATGGATCCGGATCGCCTTGGTTTCGAGCCGACCTCGGAATTCGAGGCGACCGCATTGTCGCGATCGGAAATTTGTCGGGCACTGCCGCATCGCGCCGCATCGACGTGCAGAACCGGATGGTCGCGCCGGGTTTCATCGATCTGCTCGGCCAGTCGCAGCTGTTCCTTCTCATTGACAACCGAGCCGAATCGAAGATCCGGCAGGGCATCACCACCGAAATCACCGGGGAAGGTACCTCGGTTGCCCCGGTCAGCGAGCCAGCTCTTTCACAGATGAAATCGTTTCTCGAGCGATTCCGGCTCAGGGTTGATTGGAAGGACCTGAGCGGATACGCCAGGCGTTTCGCAGCCAACCGCAGCGCGATCAACATTGGCACATTCGTGGGCGCCGCCCAGGTGCGGATCGCCGTGCTCGGCCTTGGCGATGTTCAGCCGAGCGCGGTGCAGCTGTTGGAAATGGAAAAGTTGGTCGAAACGGCGATGAGACAGGGCGCATACGGCGTCTCCAGCGCGCTGATTTACCCGCCCGGCTCCTATGCGAAGACGCCCGAGTTGATCGCCCTGGCCAAGGTCGCGACGAAATACGGAGGCGTGTATGCGTCGCACATTCGCGGCGAAGCGGACGACGAGATGGCCGCCATCGACGAAGCGCTCGCCATCGGCCGCGAGGCGCGCATCCCGGTGGAGATCTGGCATTTGAAAGTGGCCGGCCGAAACAACTGGGGAAAGATGAAGGAGCTGCTGGCGCGGCTGGAGCGGGCGCGCTCGGAAGGTATTGACGTCGCCGCCAACATGTATCCCTACGACGCCGCGCACAACGGATTGAGCGCGAATATTCCGGATTGGGCGCAGGCGGGCGGTCTCGACGCGATGATCGGCCGGTTCAAGGATCAGGCCCTTCGAGCGAAGATCAAATCCGAGCTATGGCGCGGCGGAGTGGGCGAAGAAGCGCCGGAGCGAATCCTTCTCATCTCGTGCGTCAATCCGGCCTTGAAAAAATACATGGGGAAGCGACTCTCCGCCGTTGCCCAGGAGATGGGGAGGTCGCCGGAGGATGCGCTCCTCGATCTGATCGAGCTGGCCCACGCGCGAATTGACGTGGTGCGTTTCGTTATGAGCGAGGATGATGTGCAGCTCGGATTGAAACAACCGTGGATTTCGCTCGGCATCGATGATCCGGCGATGGCGGTGAATGGTCCGCTCGCGGAGCAAGGAGGCCACCCGCGGGGCTTCGGGTCTGCGCCGCGGCTACTGGGACACTACGCTCGCGAGCTGCATTTGTTCTCGGTGGAAGAGGCGGTGCGGAAGATGACCTCCCAGCCGGCACAGCGAATGGGGCTGTACGATCGAGGGCTGCTCCGCCCTGGCATGGCTGCAGACGTTGTGGTCTTCGACCCTGCGATCGTGCGCGACGTGGCCACCTATGAGGATCCACGTCGCTACTCGGAAGGGATTGAATACGTGATCATCAACGGCAAGGTGGTGCTCGACGCCGATAGAATGACTCAGGAGCGCCCGGGACGATTCCTCAAGCACCCAGTAGAGCAACCCACTTCGGTCGCAGCGCCGATCACCAGCGCCACCGGTCACTGATCGCAGAACCAAGGCGATCGGATGTGTGACCAAGCACCGCTAAACACGAGGGACCGCATGCACCCCGAAGAGCATCGCCACCCTCTCCGAGCAATACGAATCTCAAGCTCAAATACCGCAATCGGGTTAGCCGTAGGTGCCTCGTGCTTCGATCAACATTGACGGAAGCGATAGGTCGCCCGTGATGCGCAAGTTGCCCGCGCGGGCGCGCCCAGTGCTGGGGTCGGGCGCGCCCATGCCCCCGAAAGTCTCCAACCGACGCATCCACTGAAGACTGCGGCCGTTTGCGCTGGTGAACCACTGGCCCGATTCGTGCCACCGGTCGCCCTCGACTACCCGTGGGGGAATCAACTTCAACTTTTTCAATCGGAGGATTCAAATGAAAGCGAAGTTCTTTGGACGGCTGGTTTCATGTTTGTTGGCGGTCGCCGCTTCGATGGCATTGGGCGGATGTGGCGCAGAGAGCAAGGACGCGCAGTCTCAAGACGTCGGCACCAATGACGCAGCGGTGACCGAGGGAATGCGGCTGCAAATTAAGAGCCTGTCCAGTCTCAAGTGCCTGGACGTCGCCGGGGGATACACCACTCCCGATACGCCCATCGTGCAATTTCGCTGTCATCAAGGCTTGAATCAGCAGTTCAAGTTGTACAACACCTTCAACGGATTTCAGATCCAGAGCATGCTCAATCCCAACATGTGCGTTGGGATTCACAGAGCCTGGTGGAACGAGCTGTTGTACCTGGTGCCGTGTGTCGACGCCAATGGCTTCAGGCCTCTTACCACGCGTTGGTATCTGGACAGCTCCGACCTACAGCAGCCCGTGAGCCACGCCGAGCTGCGCACGGTAGCAGCGCCTCGAGAAACACAGCAGTATTGCATCGATGTCGCCAGTGGCCTCGATTGGGACAGCCTGTGGATGCAGATCTACGGCTGCCATCACGGCCTCAACCAGCAGTGGGAGCTGTCGAACTGGTAATTGCGAAACGAAGGCGCTCAAAGCAGGGCCCGGTGTTGAGAGATCGCACCGGGTCTTTTTGTTTAGCAACTCGAGCCACGTAACCCCAAGTCAGAAATTAAATTGCAGAGACATCCCAGGCCCCGTGCTGGTTCTGCCGGCGACGAGAGTGGGTTGCACCCGGAGAGAATCCAGCCCGGCGCAGGGAGGCGGATTTGATTCGACGTGCTGCGGGCCGATCGTATCGCTTGCGTCGTTCCTGGAGATCAGCGTGTGGATTCCATGAGCGGTCAGCGCTACTGGCAACAGCGTCAGCCCCCCAATGAACAGGACTCCTGCTCCATTCTTGTTGCTGAGCGCCGCGACAAGGCCCGCCGTACCAAGCGCTATTTGTGGCGCTGAGAACGCTACTTCCGCAATCGCGAAGCCCCTCTTCGTCGGGTGACTCTTGTGCATCATGCTTAAATCGTAGACTCCAAAGCCAACGTCGACGAAGAGAACGGAGCCGAAAATGACTGCAGGCACGGTCAGGTCGGCGTTGAAGTTGCCCCAGTCGCCGATTTGTGGCTCGGCGTTGGCGCTCCGCGGCACTAAGCTAATCAAAGTGGCAAGTACTGCGGCAATAAGACTCGGCCGAACCGTCACGCTAACAATCATGCTTCCTCCACGCGAGGCTTTGAGAAGGAACTACCACTCGCAAAAAGTATGGAACCTCATTGGTGCCCATGCGTTTTGCGTGCCGACGAAGGAGACGCGGTTAGTAGCCGTGTTTCGAAAGCGCTCAGCGCGTTGAATGTGCAGAACTCTTTACAGGGTGCGCAGCGAGCAGCACATCTTCTGACTGTTACTTCGAGTTCCGCCGCCGTCTACAAACCCCTGACGAGCGTCTGACCGGAGCTCGATTTCAGCCGGTGGCGCTGGTTTCTCGCCGAAACAGAACGGCGAGCAGAGCGCAAACGACCGGCAATACAAATGCGTAACCCGCGATGGCGAGAAACTGAATCTGCAGATTCCCGAGCAACGGTCCGAAAGTACCCGCGAGACACAGCACTCCACCCAAAATCATCAAGGCTCGAATGTTTCCTCGCAAACCGCCGCTCCGGAAGACCGGTGCAGCAAACAACAGCGACAGGCCGACGAAGAAGTCCCAGGCAAGTAAATCAACAGTCAGCGCGACGGAAGGCCAGCGATCAAACGAAAGATGTTGGACGAGCCGAGGCAGAGCCTCCGCCTTGACTTGGCGCCCCACGGTCAGAGAGACGAAATGCACCGCACACGTCAGGACGGCAAATGCTACGGTGAACGTTAGCGCCAAAAGGGCGTACGTTTTTCTATCAGCCTGCGCAAAGGCATACACCGAAGCCTGTATCGCAACCAGATTGACTGCGAAAAGAATGATCAAAATCTCCATCACAGCGAGATACGGATCGACTTGCTGCAACAGACTTGCGTTCGGCGGCCGAGCCAGCAGACCAATAATGCCAGTACTCACATAGACCGCGGCGATCACAGCTCCGCCTGCGGCGGACCAGATGCCAATTCTGCGATCAGTTTCTGTCCAGTGGCTCATCGGCGCATCAATTGCGCTGGGCGCCCTCCGATCCCGTCGACCAGCTCCTCAAGATCTGCGGTAACCAGCGTAGTAGGAACCTAGCAGTGCTCGGCGGCGATTGGTGACAAATTTCTCCCCCTTTCACCCGAAGCCGGAGTAAGCTGTATATACAGCTTGACAGCTCGCTTGCCACCTCGCTACGCTCAGGAACGTGGACTCGACGAAGACGACTTTCTATTTGCCTAACTCGCTGCGCGCCAGATTGAAGGCCGCGGCAGCGAAGCATGACAAGTCGGTTACGGATCTCCTGACTCAAGGTGCCGAGCTGGTCCTGGATAGGTACGAGAACAAGGCAGATCAACAGGAGTTGCGTCAACGTGCCGCCAGGGCCCGAGAGCAGTTGCGGCGTGGGCTCTATGCTGGCCCGTCTGCAGCCGACCAGGCAGACGCGATTCTCTACGCAGGGGAACGTCCCCCTACCATGCGGACGAAGAAGCGCTGAGATCATTTTTTTACGATACCTGGGCGTTTCTGGGATTGGCCAATTCGCGAGATCGGCACCATGATCTCTGCGTTGAAACAGATCGACGTCTGGAAAAGGAGGGTTACGTCGCCATTACGAGCGACTACGTCTTCGACGAGACTCTAACCACCCTTCATGTCGCCGCAGGACCGACTGTCGCTGTTACATTTGCAGATTCATTACTCAGCCGAGTGAGCGCGGAGGAGCTGCTATTGCTGCAAATCAACCAGGAACGTCAACGGAAAGCTCTCGAGTTATTCCGACGACTGTGCCGCTCTGAACGTCGCCTGTCATTTACCGACTGCACTTCATTTGCCGTGATGCAAGAACTTAAGTGCAGAATCGCATTCACTGCAGATAGGCACTTTCACCGAGCAGGGGGAGGAATTCGCCCACTGCTCGAGCGAAGCGGTGAGCGTCTTTCGCTGTGCTGGCCCGATTCAGAGTAGCTTTACGAGAAGTGCGACGTTTGATGCTGAAAAAGGGGAAGGCAGATGGGACGGGACGTGCTCGAGCGACTCCGAGCGCGGTCCGCCACCGGTCACGATTGTGACCTCTTTCTCAGCAAGTAGGCAAAGATCAGGACGTGAACCACGATCATGGCCGGAACGTTGAGAACCGCCAGATAGTAAGAGACGCCGAGGTAAGTGGGATCGACATGATCCTTGAACGTGGAGATATTTGCGTAAACCAGGTCGAGAAGCCCGGCGATATTGAACACCCAAACCATCGGTGCCGCGAGGGCGCTCCCGGTGCGAAGAGGCCACAGAGCGAGCAGCGCGAGACAGGCCGCTGTCAGATCTCCATAGGCCGTCGGCACTGCGAAAGCGGCGGGCAGCTCGCGCGAGACGAGACCGGGCATCAGGAACATCAAGCCATTCACCCGCAAGCACGCATAAATAAGAAGTGGGGTAAGCGCGTTCTTGGGCGCGCGATCCTTGATCGCCGGCCAAAGATACCATCTGGCGATGAGGCTGAAACCAAGGAACGCCACCGCGTAGCTGATGAAGAAGTGGATGTGATTGCTTGAAATTGGCACGGGGACCTCCGAAGGGCGTCAGCCGAAGCTCGTTGTGCCCCGACTGGGAGCGGCAAAACGGATGATCAACTCATTCACCTCTTGAGGGCGATCCAGCGGCAAGAAATGTCCGCCATCTTCAACCGTCGTCATCTGTGCGCCGGGAATCAGGTTGCGATCATGCTCGCGCTCGCTGGGATTGGACCAGTCCTGACCGCCCCAGATCAGACACACCGGCACGCTGATGTTTCCATAGACCTGGGTGGCCGCCTCCCAGCTTGCCGCGTTGCGCAACAGGCTAATAAAAGCTCGATAGTGGCCCGGCCGATTTCCCACCGTGTACATCTCCTTTAGGAGCGCAGGGCGGATACTCTGACGATTTGCGACACCACCCTCGAGGATGGCTTTCATGATGATGAAATTCCGGAGTCGCATGACCGTTCCGCCGATCATTGGAGTCTGCGAGGTCGCCGTGATCATCCATCCCAGCAGCGAGCTGCGCGTCAACCCGCGTCCCTTGGCATAGTCGTATGGATTGATGGGCACCACGCGGGCCACGCGCGCGTTGCGCCGTCCGGCGATGATCAGGGAAATCGCGCCGCCGATGGATACCCCACAGAGCGTCACATCGCGAAGGTCAAGGCTGTCGAGAAACCCCTCGACGGAGTGAACAAAAAAGTCGGCATCGTATCGCGCGTTCGGGATGTCCGAATAGCCATGACCCGGGTAGTCGAGGGCGTAGACGGTGAAAGACTTCGCCAGATCTGGGACGGCCTTTTCGAAAAGATCGAGCTGCGTGCGCAAGGTATGGAGAAGGACGAGGGCCGGGCCGACGCCGGTCTTGATGTACCGGACCTTGATGCCGCCGATGTTCGCGTACTGGATGGGGATGCTGGGGGCCCAGGCCAGAGTTTTGGGCGGCCTCGGCGCAGGCCGGAGCGCTTCGATGATGTATGAGACAACGACCAGAGCAATCAGGGATACCAACGCGACGATCAGTATTTGAGACAGGCTCAAGCTTGCCTCCATTTAAATAAACAGACTGCGCGCCGAAACGCGTGCGGCTGGCACCTTGTTTGTGGACAACCACTGCTGTCAAGTAGGTACACTTGTGTTCCCGCTTGCCCCTCGAGCAAAAAACTGCCAGCGTGCGGTGGCACCTGGCACGTGGAGGCAGGGATGAAGGAGCCATCCACAGGCGATCATCTTTTCATCGGCAAGTGGACGGTGAAGGTCATGGACTCGCTGAAGGAGGGGCCACGCCGCCACGGGCAGTTGCGACGTGGTTTGCGAAACGTTTCTCAGCGAATGCTGACTCGAACCCTCCGCAATCTCGAGTCCTCGGGACTAATCGCCAGGCAGGTGACGCGACAATCCAAGTCCGTTGCCGTCGAGTATTCCCTGACCAAGCTCGGGCGGAGTTTTGTCATCCCATTGCGCGGAATCTGTCGCTGGGCAAATGACAACAAAAAGGAGCTCAGCGCTGTGGTTGGTCTGCAGGAGAAGCGGAGATAGCCCCGCTCTGCGCCGAAGCGACCTCAGTGAACGCGATGCAGGTTGGCAGTGATGTACGGTTTGTACTGCTCCGGGGCATCCGGCGGCGCGATTTCGAACTTAAGCGACAGGGCGCTCGGGGAGGAGACCACATAGGTCAACCGGTAGCGCGGTTGGCCCTGAATGACGTCGCTCGCGAATGTGAATGTCTTCGACCCCGCGTCGACACTGACGACGTACCGAATGAAATGTCCTTCGGTGTCCCAATACTCCCCGCGAGTGACCGATCCGTCCCGCCACAGCACCAGCAAGTCTTCGTGGCGAAAGGCCGGTCGCTCTTTTGTCTTCGGATAGTCGGCCTGGTTCTTGCGCAACAGAATATGCCCTTGAAGCTCCACCGAGAGGGTGAAGGCCCCGGTGGCGCCGTCGCCTGAGCGGTCTGCCTCCCAGGTCCCGAGCAACGGCGACCAGTCTTTCCAGTCGACGGTGGCGGGCGCGGCCGCTGCAACCAGCGAGGCAAGGGTCGCGGCATTCCAGATCATCATTGCTTAGCTCCGGTTCAGATATATCCGATGTGGATATACTATAGATTTGTGGCAGTCAAGACTTTTGTTGATAGAGAGCGGAGGCGCGTCGCTGAATCTCCGCCGGCGCCAAATCTTCAATCCGAGTCGCCAGGGCCCAGTGGTGTCCGAACGGATCGCGAAGACTGCCGTAGCGTTCGCCCCAAAAAAAGTTGGCCAGCGGTATCTCCACTTTCATCCCGGCCGCGAGGGCGCGAGACCAAGCGGCATCCACATCCGGCACGTAGACGTGCAACGCCACCGGTGTGCCTCCCAGAGTCGTGGGTGAAAACGCCTGTTGCTCCGGGAACTCGTCGACGAGAAAAAACCTCGACTCGCCGAGGAGCAGCTCGGAGAACCAAATCCGCCGACCATCCGGTGTGTTGACACGGTACAGCTCGACGGTTCCCAGCGCCGCCGCGTAAAATTCGATCGCCGAGGCACAGTCCTTCACGATCAAGTGCGGAGTTATGGCCGGAACCGCTTCCGGCAGCGGCCGACTCACGAGCGGGTGCTCCGGCTGCGGGGCCGAGGATCGGCGGGGTCGCGAAGCACGCCCCGCTTTCGCGCGAGCCGCACCAACGCCTGCAGCCTTTCCGCTTCCGCCCGAGCGGTCGCCATTCCACGAGCGGTGATGCGATAGGTGAGTCGCCGTTCGTCCTCAGGGCCTTGACCTTGCCCAAGCTCCTCGATCAGCCCGTCCAAGACCATTTTGTACATCGAACGGTAGAGCGTGCCGGGGCCCAGCCGCACGCGGCCTCCGGTCAGCCGTTCGACTTCGAGCATGATCGCATATCCATGCGCGTCTCCGTCGGCGAGCACCAGCAGGATATGAAACACGGCCGATGTGAGCGGGCCGGTTGTATTTGAAGTCGTCTCATCCATCGGCGGCAGACTATCCGACGACCGATAAAAACTGATAGCGTCCGTTTCGATTGGAGCGACCGAATCCCTCGGGTCAATGGCGGTTGCTTTGGTAGGTCGCGCGAGGGAGGGAGAGTTGGCGCATGTTGCCGGAGCGCCGTCAACGCGTCGAGGAGCTGTTCGAGGCTGCCCTGGCAAGAGAGCCGGAGACGTGGGCCAGTTTTCTGGCTGAGGCTGCGGCGGGCGATGCCAACCTCGCCGAGGAAGTCCTTGCCTTGCTCGACTCTCGCGAGAAGGTCTTGGGCGATCAGACTCTCGAATCGCCGAGCGAATCGATCGCCTTGCCGGTCGGCCGTCGCGTCGGGCCGTACCGCGTCCTGAGTGAAATTGGCCATGGAGGGATGGGCGCGGTGTATCGGGCCATCCGGGACGACGACCAATACCGCAAGCAAGTCGCGATCAAGCTGGTGCGCCGCGGAATGGATTCGTAGCTTCCCTTGAGCCTGGCAATCCCGAGGACCAGCGCAGGCTCGCCGGCGTCTACACCGACGTAGGACTGATGTTGTCCCGAACCGGCGATCACCGCGGGCAGCTGGAGATGTCCCGCAAGGCGCTCTCAATCTACCAGGCGGTGGCAGAGCGCAACCCGGAGCCCAAGTACCGAGGCGACCTCGCCAGAGGCTACTGGTTCCTCGCCGATGCTTCGGACACCACCTCGGAGAAAATCAGCAACTTTCGCAAGGCGGCATCCATCTATGAGGAGCTTTCGCTCACCGAACCTCAGCACCTTCGCAACGTGGCTCTCAGCTACAAGTACCTGAGCACGCATTTGACGAAGAGCGGCGACCTCGCCGGCTCGTTGGAGGTCGCGCGCAAGGCGTTGGCGATAGATAAGCAACGAGCTGAATCGGATCCGACCAATACTGAAGCCAAGCTGGACCTGTCCTTCAGCCAGAGCCAGCTAGGTCACACACTGCTCAATACCGGTGATACCTCGGGCGGTTTGTCCAGCCTCCAAGAAGCGTTGCAGCTGCGACTGGCGATCGCGCAGGCAGACCCGAAGAACGCTCACGCCCGGTTTTCCCTCGCGGTCATCTACCAGGATATCGGCGACGTATTGCTCGAGCGAGGCGACCGGCCCGCGGCTCTGGAGGAATACCTCCGCGCCGAAGAAGCCTTTGAGGAGATCGCTCGGAACGATCCGGCCAACTCGGAGATCAGATCGCGTGCGGCGAAGTCGTTTTCCACGGTCGGCGCTGCCTACGCCCAGCTGGCGTCGAGCGAAAAATCTCCAGCCAGCCAGCAAATCGCGCGCTGGCGAACCGCGCGGTCATGGTTTCAGCGCAGCGCTGACAGCTGGGCCGAGCTCGGGGGGCGCGATCATTTAAACAAGCCCTATAAAGACGAGCCTGAAAAGGTCGCCCAACAGATAGCCCAGTGCGACGCCGAGCTCGCCAAGCTGGGCAACTCCGGCAAGAAGTAGGCGGCGCTCGCTCGACAAGACGACGGGAGACAAATTCCAACCGTGAATCCAGCCGGCGTGTAGTCGCGGTAAAAGCATTCAAAACATTATCAAGGGCACGCCCGCCCAGCGCAGGGCGCGCAGAAATCCCAAACTGATCTCCTCTCGAAATTCTGGCCACCGCGGGGTAAGAGCCTCGCGGTGGTCAATGCTTTCGGGAATATCGAGTGGATCTGCAAATTCAATGATACGCACTTGATTTCGACGGAGAAGACATGAGCGCATCAAGCTACTCGAAGCAAGGCGCGGTCGCGGTCATCACCTTGGACAATCCGCCGGTCAACGGACTTGGTTTCGAGCTCCGGAGCGCAGTGATGGCAGGCCTCGACCAGGCGCTGGCGGATGCCGCGGTGAGCGCGATCGTCCTCATCGGAGCGGGGAAAGGTTTTTCTGCCGGCGCGGACATCCGCGAGTTCAACACGCCCAAGGCGGGCGCCGAACCGACGCTTCGGTCGCTCATCCGCGCCATCGAAGAAAGTTCCAAGCCGGTAATCGCGGCGATCCACGGCGTGGCCATGGGCGGTGGACTGGAGCTCGCGCTCGCATGCCATCACCGTGTCGTGTTACGGGGCGCGCAAATCGCACTCCCCGAGGTGAAGCTCGGGCTGCTGCCGGGCACAGGCGGGACGCAGCGCCTTCCGCGCCTGGTGGGTGTGGAGAGCGCGCTCAACATGATCGTCTCCGGCGCATCGGTACCACCCGAGCAACTTGGGCGCACTGCGCTGTTCAGCGCTCTGCTCGAAGGAGACCTGCTCCAGGGCGCGGTGGCCTTCGCCGGAAAGCTGCGCCCCGAGATGCCGAGAAGGCTGGTGCGCGATATTCCGATCGAGTACCCGAACGCCGACGGCTTCTTCCAGTTCGCCCGCAATGTCGTGGGTCCCGCGTCGAAGGGTTACCCGGCACCGCTGAAGTGCATCGAGGCGGTCGCCGCCGCGGTCTACAAACCGTTCGAGGAGGGGCTGCGGTTCGAGCGCGAGCTTTTCCTGCAGCTGATGCAGTCGAGCGAGTCGAAGGCGCTCAGACACGCGTTTCTTGCGGAGAGGGCGGCGTCCAAGATCCCCGGCTTATCGGAGAACACGCCGACGCGTCCGATCCACCGCGCCGCAGTGATCGGGGCCGGCACCATGGGCAGCGGGATCGCGATGTGCTTTGCCAACGCGGGCATTCCGGTAACCATCCTGGAGGTGAAGCAGGAGGCGCTCGACAAGGGCATCGCCACGATTCGGAGGAACTACGAAGGAAGCGCCAAGAAGAGAAAGCTGTCCGCGGCGCAGGTGGAGGAGAGGATGGGTCTCATCCGGCCGACGCTCAACTACACCGATGTCGCGCAGGCCGACATCGTCATCGAGGCGGTGTTCGAGGACATGAGCGTGAAGCTGGGCGTGTTCAAGAAGCTCGACGAGGTGATGAAACCGGGCGCGATCCTTGCGACCAATACCTCGACGCTCGACCTGAATCAGATCGCGCGCTCCACTCGCCGGCCTCAGGATGTGGTTGGCACGCACTTCTTCAGCCCCGCGCAGGTGATGAAGCTGCTCGAGCTGGTGCGCGGCTCGGCGACCCAGGACGACGTGCTCGCCACGGTGATGGAGCTGTCGAAGAAGCTCAAGAAGGCGGGCGTCGTTTCTGGAGTCTGCGACGGATTCATCGGCAACCGGATGCTCGACCGTTACCTGCGCCAGGCGATTCTCATGCTCGAGGAAGGCGCGCTGCCCCAGCAGGTGGACTCCGCGCTGGAGGAGTGGGGCATGGCGATGGGGCCCTTCCGGATGTTGGATCTCGCGGGCAACGATGTTGGCTGGTACATCCGCAAGCGTCACTACGTCGAGAAGCCGGAGATGAAGCGCTCCGTGATCGCCGACCGGATCTGCGAGCTGGGCCGATTCGGCCAAAAAACTGGGGCCGGGTGGTACCGCTACCAATCGGGAAAGCGCGATGCGATTCCCGATCCGGTGGTCGAGGAGCTGATCGCGGTCTACCGCAAGGAGATAGGCGTAGCGCCTCGCCGGCTCTCCGACGAGGAGATCGTCGAGCGGTGCGTTTTTGCGCTGGTGAACGAGGGAGCGAAGATCTTGGAGGAGGGCATCGCCCTTCGCGCTTCCGACATCGACCTGGTCTACCTGGCTGGGTATGGCTTCCCTGCATTCCGCGGCGGGCCAATGTTCTATGCCGATACCGTCGGGCTTTATGGTGTGGTGCAGAGCATGAAGCGCTTTGCGGCAAACTCGCGCGGAGATCCCGAGTTTTGGAAGCCAGCGCCGCTGCTCGCCAGGTTGGCCGCCGACGGAAAGTCCTTCAACTAAAGCCGGGAGAGATCCATGACCGAAGCAGTCATCGCATCCACTGCCCGAACCGGGCTTGCCAAGTCCTGGCGAGGTGCCCTCAACATGACTTACGGCGCGACGCTGGGCGGCCACGTGGTCAAGGCCGCGGTCGAGCGCGCCAAGCTCGACCCCGCGGAAGTGGAGGACGTAATAATGGGCTGCGCCCTCCCCGAGGGGACCACCGGCGGAAACATCGCTCGCCAGATCGCAATTCGCGCTGGCTTGCCTGTCAGCACCGCCGGGACGACCGTCAACCGCTTCTGCTCCTCGGGTCTGCAGGCCATTGCCATCGCGGCCCAGAGGGTGATCGTCGACCGCGTGCCCGTCGTCGTGGCTGGCGGGCTGGAGTCCATCTCATGCGTGCAGAACGAGCGGAATTCGCACATGGCCCGAGATCCCTGGCTCGTCGCGCACAAGCCAGCGATCTTCGACTCGATGATCCAGACCGCCGAGACGGTGGCCAAGCGCTACGCCATCGACCGCGTCAAGCAGGACGAGTACGGCGCGCGCAGCCAACAGCGCGCGGCCGCCGCCCAGGCCGCCGGAAGGTTCAAGGAGGAGATCGTCCCGATGACGACGGTGATGGCCGTGGCCGATAAGGAATCGGGCCGCTTGTCGACGCGAGAAGTGACGCTCTCCGCCGACGAGGGGATTCGACCCGACACCACTTACGAAGCCATCGCCCAGATCAAACCGGTCATCCCCGGGGGCGTGATCGCCGCTGGCAACGCCAGCCAGTTCTCGGATGGCGCCTCCGCGTGCGTCGTGATGGACGGCAAGCTCGCGCAGAAGCGGGGCCTGCAGGCGCTCGGCGTCTTCCGCGGCTTCGCAGTCGCTGGGTGCGAGCCTGATGAAATGGGCATCGGCCCGGTGTTTGCGGTGCCGCGGCTGCTGGAGCGAGCCGGCCTAAAGTTGCAGGACGTTGGGCTCTGGGAGCTGAACGAGGCGTTCGCGGTGCAGGTGATCTACTGCCGCGACCGGCTGGGCATCCCCGATGACCAGCTCAACGTCGACGGCGGGGCGATCGCCATCGGCCATCCCTACGGCATGTCCGGCGCGCGCCTCGTCGGCCACGCGCTCATCGAGGGGAAGCGGCGCGGCGTCAAGTACGTGGTCGCCACCATGTGCGTCGGCGGTGGCATGGGCGCCGCCGGCCTGTTCGAGGTGGCGTGACCCCTGCGTCCCAGCCTCGGAAGGCGTCCGCGACTCATCGCTCAATGAGATCTCGAAAGTTCCCGCCAAGCACTCGGTCGAGATCCAGCGCGGAGAGACCGGACCGCTCAATTTGACGCAAGATGGCTCCATGGTCATAGCCCCCGTCGGAACCTAAGTAACCGTACGGACCGTCCGTTCCGTACAGGCAGCGCGATGCGCCGAGCGCGCGGAGCGCCTCGTACCGCAGCCGCCGATCGAGATAGGGACTCGAGAGATCGACAAACACGTTCTCTCTTTGGCGCATATCTTCCCAGAGCGTCCGGTAGTACGGGATTCCAGCGTGCGCGTAGACGAGCTTGAGCCGCGGGAAGCGCTGCGGGAGGCGTCGAAAATCGCCGCGACCGGCGCCAGCGCCGAGGTGCACCAGCATGGGCTTGCCGCGGTCCTGACAGAAAGACGCCGCGTCGTCGAGCTCGCTGACCGCGTAGCGGTGCCAGAAAGGGTGGGCTTTCACCCCTATCCAGCCCGGATGACGAAACCGACGCTCGATTTCCTCGACCGGCGACGCGGCGCGGGGGTTCACAAACAGCCAGCCGACGAACTGATTCGGATGCTCGGACATCACCCGCTCGACCGCGTCATTGTCGGGGCGAGGGTAGATGGCAGCGCCATTGCCGAGAAAGGAAACGCGCCCTGACCTCCACGTTGTGCTGCGGTAAAGAAGCCGGCCAATCCGTGGCGCCCCGCCTGCGAGCGCTCGGCGCATGGCGCTGCCGAAGGTTTGCCCGAGCCGTCCGAGCTGAATCGGATCGCAGAGGGGAGCAATGAGCGCCACGCGGTCGATGCAATGCTCTCGCATCTGCGCGAGCAGCCGATTCACTGGCTCGAGGCGCGGGTCGAGATGGTAGTGCGCGTCGACGAAACCCGGCACGAATTTCGAATCGGTCTGACTAGTTCTGCACCATGCTGACCGCGCGGCCGTCGATCATCTCGCCGAACAACACCCATCGCTCGCCGTCGAAACGGGCCATGCGCTCCTGCTCGATCGGGAAAAAATCGGTGGGGCTGGTATTGATCTTGATTCCCGGCAAAAGCATTGGGAGGGTCAAGTCCTTGAGGTTCGCCGCCTGCTTCATCACGTTGGCCCGGCTCAGGTCGTTTCCGGCTTGCTTGAGCACCTGCACCAACGTCTGAGACACGCAGTAAGCGTAGACGTTGAACAGCTCATGCAGGCTTCCGTCCGGGTAATATTTGTTCATCCAGGCGAGCCACTCCTTCATAGCGGGGTCGTCCTTCCATTGCGGGTCGTCGTAGTCCTTGAGGTAGGAAGCGGAGATGATGCCCTTGGATGCTTCGCTCCCGGCCGGCTTCATCACCTGGGCGACCGAAACCGAGACATTGTTGAGGATGTGGAGCGGCTTCCACCCCAGGTCCGCCGCCTTTTTGATCGCTTGCACGGCGAACTTTGGCGTGGTCACGTTGAAAAACACGTCCGCGCCGCTGTTCTTCAAGTTCACCATCTGCGAGTCCACCGTCGGATCGGTCACCTCGTAGCTTTGCTCGGCAACGATCATCTTCGCTGCTGCGCCGCCGAGGCCATCCTTGATGCCCTTGAGGTAGTCCTTGCCGTAGTCGTCGTTTTGATACAGCACCGCGACTTTGGCCGCCGGCTTGTTCTTCAACAGGTACTGCGCGTAGATATGAGCCTCGGTCTGATAAGTGGGTTGCCAACCCATCGTCCAGGGATGGCCCTTCGGGTCACCCCATTTGGTTGCTCCGGTCGCCACGAACAACTGGGGTACTTGCTTGTCGTTCATGTATTTCCAGATGGCTGAGTTGGACGGAGTGCCGAGCGACTGAAAGATGAACAGAACCTGATCCTGCTCGACGAGCCGCCGGGCCTGGTCGACGGCGCGGGCCGGCGTGTAGGCGTCATCGTAGCTGATGAAATTGATCTTTCGTCCGTTGATACCGCCCTCGTCGTTCACTTTTTTGAAGTAAGCGGCGATTCCCTTCCCGATCGTCCCGTAACCAGAAGCCGGCCCGCTGTACGGGTTGAGGTTGCCGATCTTGATTTCCTTCGCCGTGACGCCCGGGTCCGCGGCGAACGCTCCCGTCGCCGAGATCAGCAGTGAAACAAGGGTCCACCCGAACTTCGCCAGGTTATTTGTCGCAGACATGGCTTCCTCCACCGTTTGACCTGCTCTAAAGATCGTTTTGACCGATTTGTCCAGGATGCTCAGAGGGGTTTCGGCACCAACGTTTTAAAAATCGTTATTGCTGCGAAGCAGGTATTGGGCGTTAACTCACCTTGCGATGAAGTTCAAGAGACCTGAATCGTCGCACGCAAAGAGGTGAACATGGAGAAGATCTGGAAGAAGCACTGGCCACCCTCGGTGGACGAGGTGTCAATCCGCTTTCCCGAGCAGTCACTGCCCGCGCTGCTCGAGCGCCAGGCGCAGCGCGTTCCGAACCGCGCCGCGCTGATCTTCTACGGCCGCGAGCTCAGCTTTCGCGAGCTCGACGGTGCGGTGAAACGCTTCGCCGGTTGGCTGCGCAGCCGCGGCATCAAGGCCGGCGATCGCGTGGCGATCTTCCTGGAAAACTCGCCGCAGTTTGCGATCGCCTACTACGGCGCGCTTCGCGCTGGAGCGATCGCCGTCTGTCTAAACCCGATGCACAAGGCGGTCGAGCTGACCCACGAATTCAAAGACTCCGGCGCTCGGGCGCTGGTGACGTCTGGCCATGGCTACGGGGTGGTGGAACCAATCCGTCAGCCAAGCAACCTCGAGATCGTGGCGGTCACCTCCTACCGCGATTTCCTTCCCGACGAGCCGACGCTGCCCCCGCCTCCCGGATTCCTCGACCCCGCGGGCTCGTTCTCCAACACCGAAGCCTTTCTCGACATCCTGCGGCTCTCTCCGGAGCTCGCCACCCCCGAGTCGCGCGCACCTGAGGACACCGCGCTGCTGCAGTACACCTCTGGCACCACCGGCACCGCCAAGGCCGCGGAAATCACCCACCGCAACCTGGTCGCCAACTGCGAGCTGCAGCGCGTGTACATCGGGCTCGGCGACACAGACATCGCGCTCGGCGTGCTGCCGTGGTTTCACATCACCGGGATGGAATGCCAGATGAACATGATGGCGTACATGGGGGCGACATTGGTCGCGATCGGCCGTTTCGATCTGGCGACCGTGCTTGGCGCCATCGGGCGCTACCGCTGCACGCTCACGACGCTGATCGCCACGGTCAACGTCGCCGTAGTCAACTTCCCTCGCGTGCGGGAGTTTGATTTGTCATCGCTGCGCTCCTGTTTTTCCGGCGGCGCGCCCGTGCCGGTGGAGATCGCCCGTCGATGGGAGGCGCTGACCGGCAACGCGCTGATCGAGGGCTACGGCCTGAGCGAGACCACCGCGCCGACCCATATCAATCCGCCCCACCGGCCCAAGTACGGCACCGTCGGCGTGCCGATTCCGCTCACCGACGCGCGGATCGTCGGAGAGGACGGCGCCACCGAGCTCCCCATTGGACAGTCGGGTGAGATTGCGGTGCGCGGACCGCAGGTGATGAAGGGCTACTGGCGCAATCCGGCCGGGAGCAAAGCTGCATTCTGCGAGGGATGGTTTTTAACCGGCGATATCGGCCGGGTCGACGAGGAGGGCTACTTCACGATCGTCGAGCGCAAGAAAGACATGCTCAAGGTCTCCGGGTACAGCGTCTTTCCGGCGGAGGTCGAGGCAATGATGTATCGCCACCCGGCGGTCGCCGAGGTCGGCGTTATCGGCGTGCCCGACCCCTATCGCGGCGAGGACCCGGTCGCGTTTGTGGTGTTGAAGCCGGACGCCCAGGGCAAAGTGCGCGAGGAAGAAATCGCCGAGTGGTGCCGCGCGGAGATGGCCGTCTACAAAGCACCGCGGTCGATCCGCTTCGTGGATGCTCTGCCGAAGACAGCCACCGGCAAGATCTTGAAGCGCGTGCTTCGCGAGAAAGGCCTCAGGGGCTAACACTTGAATCTCGTCGTCAGTTCTGCCGTCGTCCAACTCGAACGTCGCCGAGGCCGTCTCGCCCTCTGTGGTGCTCGAAGCCGGACTCTTCTCCAATGGGAGCTCATCTAGGTGCGAAGTTCTCTGGACGATCGGGCCGTTCGCATCTTGTGCGCCAAGTAGAGAAGCAGCCCGACGGCCGCGGCGATGGTCGTCATCAGTGCTTCACCTTTGGTGCTGCTCGATAACATCCAGAGGCACATCAGGAATGCAGCGATTGCAATCAGGTTGCCCGAAGGTACCTTGAACGACGGTTCGCGCAGATTGCTTTTGCGCCGTAGCACCGGCAGAGCGAGGCAGGTAATCGCATAGACAGCCACCCTCGACAGAACGCTGATCGTCACCAACTGGATGAAAGTGCCGGAAAGTGCGAACCCGAGTATTACCGCTGCCGATGACAATATTGAAACATAGGGCGTGCGGAATCGCGGATGTACCGAGGCGAAAGCTTGTGGAAGTTGCCTTTGCTCGGCCATCGCGAAGATCGTCCTCGGTGTCACCAGCAGTTGTCCGCTGAGGTTCCCAGCAATAGAGATTATTGCGCCCAAGGCGATGAGGTAACCGCCGGCCGAGCCGAGAAAAAGGGTCCCGGCATCTGCGAGTGGTCTCGTGGAGCTTGCCAGTTCCTGCAGAGTCCCAATACAGACCGCCTGAATCAACAAATACATCAGCGTTATTGCGCCGATTGCAGTGAACAGGGCGAAGGGCACGCTGCGCTGCGGATCGCGTACTTCGCCGGCGGCGATCCCCACCGACTCGAAGCCAGTAAAGGTGTGCACCAGCAGCAGTACAGAGAGCGAAAGGGCGCCGTAGCTCGCTCCACGGGTGATCAACAGCCTTTGCGGATCGACGAAGAAGACGCCCACCGCGATGAAAAGTACCAGTGGCGCCATCTTGCCGACCGCGAACAGATTGCTGGCTGCGGCTGCGTCGCGCACGCCAAGGAGGTTGATGATGGTAAGCGAAACGGAAAGTGCCGTTATCACCAGAGCGCGCCATGGTTCAGCATTGACAGTGGGCCAAAGGTAACTCGAGTAGTCGACCAACAGATTGGAGTTGGCGGCAAATGACGTGACACCCGAGAGCCACCTGAGCCAGCCCACCTCGAATCCAACCAAGGGGCCGAAGGCGTCGCGAGCGTAGAGATAGGGCCCGCCGGTCTCGACATAACGGCTGCCCACCTCGGCAAAACACAACACGACCAGAAAAAGGGCGGCCGCGCAGATCGCCAAGGCAATCAGACTGGCCGGGCCCGACAGCCGGTACACCCTGGAAGGCAATCCGAAGATGCCTGCGCCCACGATGAAGTTGATCGCCAGCGCTACCAGATCCCACCGGCGAATTCCTCTCACTAAACCGGCGGGCGTCGATAGAGTCATGTCTCGATCGAAAGGTGCAAACCAGCGTACGCGGCGGACGCGGGCGATACAACGATTGCTTTTCCATTCGGAGTGAACGCGTCGCCAGGTTCGATCAATACGGAGCCCGCGGCCTCGAGTGCTGGCTTTACATCGGGCAGCTGCCCACTATGAGGTCAGTCGTCCTCCGCCTCGACTTCGGTAGCGAGGACGCTCCCGTCGGCCTGCCGCATGCCCTCCACTTCCACGTGCTCGCCCACCTGCAAATCCCAGAGCATGACCGTATTGCCGTTTCGGCTGATGCGTGTATTCGAATCTGTGAGGACGGTTTTATTGGCCACCGTGAGCGTCGGCGGTGTGACGGATTGGATGGCGCCCTCGAGCTCGACCTCATTCTCGTCCTCTTCATCGCGCGTTAGCTTGTGGATCGAGCGCGCGAGTACCGTGCCATCGGCACGCAGCGTACCCTCCACCTGCACTGCATCACCAACGATGAGAGTGGCGAGCGAGCTCACATTGAAGCGCGTGTTCGCATCAGTCGCGATGGTGAGGCCTGAAATCGTCAGGTTGGGGGGCGTGATTGACTCGATGACGCCGCGGATCCGCACGCTGTTCTGGTCGGGCTGGACCAGCACTCGGATTTTACGCGCGACTACTTGACCATTTGTGCTGAGAAACCCCTCGACGCGGACGAGCTGTCCCACGGCGAGATCAGCGAAGTTGACTCGCCGGCCACGCCGTTTGGGCTCGGTGTTATCGTTCGTTATCACGGTGAGACCAGAGATTTTCAAATTAGGCGCCATGATCGAGTTAATGGTTCCAGTCAACTCGATCTCATTTGGCACTCGAACGATCACCATACCCGAGGCGGTGACCTGCACGGTAATTCGCAACGTCATACCCGCGCTAACTCCCGACAGGTTGCCGCGAACGTCGACGCCCCGGCCAACGAAACGGAGGATGATCGTTCCGGATGGCACCCGCTGCAGAGTGAACTGGCCGGAGGAGTTGGTTGTGGTGGAGACGCTGGTCCGTTCGACACTGACCCGGAGCGGCTGGGCCGAGGCGTTGATGACCGTCCCTTGAATGGTGGCATTGCCGTCCGACGACGAAGAGCCACAACCTGCTGTCGCCACCGCTAGAGCGATTGCGGATGACAGAGATACGATTCGCAAAGCGCGTTTCATGGATCACCTCGTTGGCATACCGCCCGGCGCGCGGCGGCTAGGTTGGGTTTGCGCAGAGGCTCGGCCGGTCCCAGGAGGCCCCGCGGTTACCCAAGGCCTGTAGCGTCGTGGTTACACCTCACCGCTGCAAGCAGGGTGGGGTGTGCTTCCCGCGACAACTGTTAACAATTCGACGCTGCGCCAGAGGTTGCGCGGTCGTCAGTGTTTCAGGGATCTACCCCAGGCTCATCGGCCGCCAATTCAAATTAATACATCCGGCCTTTTGCCAGGACTCTCAGAGTACCCCCGTTGATCGCGGCGGCCAGCTTCTTGATCAGGGCCCGCCGATCACTCGTCGTCGTGTTTTGGAACAGCCGGTGCAGCTGCGAGGCATCGGACTCTGTCCATTGACCCGTCGAGGCCGCGGCTTCGATCAAGCGACTCGCTTCCATACGAGCTGCGATATTTTCGCTGGTCGTTGAAATCGCGTCGGGAATCACTGCGGACGTGCGCTCGGAAGGAGGTGGAATGCTATCATTTGGTGAAACGCGGCGCGTCGGCTCGGGCGAGAGTGATGTCTGGGCGTGGGCAGTGCTGGTGCAGCTCGGAGATCGCTCGCCGAGCACGGTCACTTCGGCGCGCAGCGTCTGCAGCTCTTGTTCCTGGCGTTGGAGAAGACGCTGAATCTCGATCACCTTCGATTGTGAGCCGGCCGAATAGCCCAGTTGCGCGGCCAGAGCCAGAGAAAGCGCAGCCAAACTCGAGAAGAGAGCGGGTTTCACGGAGGCCCTTTGTTTTACGGCGCGAGCGGAGGATTAAAAGACGCGTTGACTACATATACGAAGGTGCAGCTCTGGTCGGAATCCCATTGGAAGTCAATAAATGACAGGGAGGTGATCGCCTGTACGGCGGCGACAAGTCTGGGAGCGCTGCTGGTACAGAGAACGCTCGTGCCGGTTTCATCCTTTGCAAAACAAGCGATTAGGGGATCTGTGCTCGAGTCTGCCTCGATGCTGCAGCCGATGAATTGCACGCTGTCCGCGCCGTTGCGCGCCGAGCCGATCGAGCCGAGAGCCTCGCGGATCGCCACATTGACGACGACTGGCTCATCGAGCCTGAGTCCCGCGAGCGAAGGACTCGATATCGCCACGATTCCGAAAAGGACCAGCCATTTCATTTTTTTCATGAGCCAAGCTCCTCCGACGCCGTACGCGGCCGCGCCCCTCAAAGTGTACAGCGCTGGTAGGGCTAGTGAAGTTTTAGGATTGCCGCGAACAGACGTGGAATCTCTTTCGATCGACTCGAACATATGGCGCATCGGTTGAGAGATCCGATGTCGAAGCTCGGCCGATCCAGTATCTTTGGGAAGAGATCGACCGAGGGAGGCCTCCATGAGCGATGCAAGGATATTTGTCGTCACCGGGTCCTCGAGTGGAGTCGGGGCGGCCACCGCCCTGGAGCTCGCCCGCCGCGGATTCTCCGTGGTGATCAACTACGCGAAGAGCGCCGCCGGAGCGGAGGAGACGGCGCAGGCTTGCCTTCGCGCTGGGGGAGAAGCGGTGACGGTGCGAGCAGATGTGGCCCAGGACCCGGACTGCCGACGACTCGCCGCCGCGGCGATTGACAAATGGGGTCGGATCGACGGCTTGGTGAATAACGCGGGCACGACGAAGTTCGCTTCGATGCGCGACCTCGAGGCGCTTTCGGCGGAGGACTTTCAACGCATCTATTCCATCAATCTGGTCGGCGCGTACCAGATGATTCGCGCCTGCGAAGCTCCGCTGCGCGCCAGCCGCGGAGCGGTCGTCAATGTTTCATCGATTGCGGGCACGATGGGCATCGGCTCCTCCTTCGCGTACGCCTGCTCCAAGGGCGCGCTGAATACACTCACGCTCGCCCTCGCTCGCGCGCTGGGGCCAGACATCCGCGTCAACGCCGTGCTTCCTGGATTCACCGAAACACGCTGGCTCAAAGAGGGGCTCGGCGACCGGTACAGCCATGGCCGAGACTCCTACGCCGATCGCAGCGCTCTCCGCACCACGATGACGCCCGAGGAAGTCGCGGCCAGCATCGTCGCGCTGCTGGAGTCGAAAAAGATCACCGGACAGCTGTTGACCATCGACGCCGGCTTCGGAATTGGGCGCGCATGGTGAATCAAGCACCGGCGTTGACATGCGTAGAAACACTCGGCTGCCGCTCAGGCGCGAGCTTGATCGCCTCCTGCCGCAAAGTTCGCACCAACCGGAGCCGCGCGACAGCAACTTTACCGCTCGACAAGCGGGAGCCCGCACCTGTAGTGTGCGGCGTCCTGCTCCGAGGTTGAGAGCAAGGCCGAGGAGGCGGAGCTCGTGAGAAAGCTGATCATCAATGGTCTTGTGATCGCCGTGCTGGCGGGATGTTCGTGTGGAAGTTGGGTGGACCTTGCTCCAATGACCGGCGCGGGCTGCAAGGAGCTCGAGGATATGAAGAAGCCAGCCAATAAGCGCGCGTTGGAATCGTTTGCGCGACAAACCTGCTCGATGGCTGGAAAGGTGTGGAGCGGCGACACCCGCTGCGAGAACGAGGCCGTTCAAGTCAAGTGCAAATAGTGGCGACGAAGGCCGGTCCCGCCCCTTAGCCAAAAAGCGCGCCTATAGTTACGAGCGTCGCGTTGTGGATGTAATGCGCGCCCTTTGTGATGGTTGTCTTTGTGTGTCTTTGTTGCACTCGGAGCGTGATCGGTCAGGTCCTGGTCCAGCCTTCTCGTCTCAGCAACTCTGTGACGCGATTCTTGATCTCGTCTCGAATAGCTCGCACGCGCTCGAGTGGCTGACTCTTAGGATCGTCGAGCGACCAGTCTTCGCGACGAAGGCCGGGAACAAACGGGCACTCATCGCCGCAGCCCAAGGTGATGAGAAGGTCAGCTCCCTGAGCAAGCTCGGGGGTGAGGCGCTGCGGTCTTGCCGAGGACAGGTCGACGCCAACCTCTCGCATTGTCTCCACGACCTCGTTATGGACGCGCTCTTCAGGTCTCGTGCCGGCCGAGATCGCATAGGCGCGCTTTGGGTTCGCCAGCTTGGCGAAAAATGCGGCCGCCATCTGTGAGCGGCCGGCGTTGTGGACGCAGGCGAAGAGCACTTTCGCGGTTGGAGCTGCCGTTGACTTTGGGCGATCAGGCAATTGCGTAGATCTCATCCGTCGGGAAAGAGAGAGACTACGCTTGTCACCCAGCGGTTGAGCGCGCGCCAGCCCCGCTCGGGCATGTGGCCGAGGCGGACGAGCACCAGATCCTTTGACGGAACGATGACGGTGACCTGTCCCTCGAAGCCCTGCGCCTGGAATGTGTCGCGCGGAGCCAGGATGGCCGAGCCGTAAGGCGGCCGCGGCTCTCCGTCGGATGGCGCAACCCAGAAGCCCGCGCCATAGATGTTCGAGTCGCTGCCCGGAGCCGGCGTGCGCGCGAAGTCGACCCAGCCCTCGGGAAGAATGCGCGATCCATCCCAGACGCCGTCGCGCAAATAGAGCAGCCCGAAGCGCGCGAAGTCCTGCGCGGTCGCGTAGACCAGCGCGCTGCCGAGGAAGGTGCCGCTCGCGTCGTACTCCGGCTGCGCAGACGCCATCCCGATGCGGTCGAACAGCTCGCGCTGCATGAACGCGCGCATCGACGAGCGACGGGCCTGGGGCGTCGTGGCCTCAGGCGCAACTGCGCGGGCGAGCGCGTCGGCGATGAGGATGATGCCCGCGCTGTTGTAGTTCCAGTGGTCGCCGGGTCGATTGATGAGCGGCAGCCGGGCCGCGTATCCCGCCGCGTCGAGCCGGCCCTCTCCGAAGAGCATCTTCGCCGCGTCGCTCTCGGCGGGATTGCGCACGCCGATCTCGCGATACGCCTGGCCATCGACCATCTGAAGCCAGCGCCGCCAGGGGATCGTGGCCCGCGCGTCGTTCGGCGACCAGCGCGGATTGCCCATCGGCTTGTCCGGATCGAGCTTGCCTTCGCGCGCCGCAATCCCAACCAGCGCTTGCGTGATCGATTTCGCCATCGACCAGGAGATGAGCCGCGTCCCAGCGCCGAATCCCTTGCGGTACCTTTCGGCGACCAGGCGACCGCGATGCACGAGCACCACCGCGCGTGTCTCGCCGAGAGGATCGTCGACACTATCGACGGCGTCGAGCAATTTCGAGAGAGCGGGAACGTCGACGCTCGCAGGAGGCGGACCTCGCGGCCAGTCCTGCGTCGGCCAGGCCAGGCCCGCGGGCTGCGTGGGAAGCGGCACCAAAGGCGCGGCAAGTAAGAGGAGCGCTACAGCGGCAAGCATGGCAGTATCCCCATAGAAAGACTTTCGACCATGCGCAAATGGATTGTCCTGGCTGGTGTACTCATTGCCTGCGCCGCGGCGCTGGTATCGGCGCGTTTGCACCTGCCCACGCTCATCGGCATCGGTCCCGGCTACAGTGCGGAGATCGTCTGCGCCTGCGTATTCGTCAGCGGGCGGACGGCGGAGAGCTGCGCGACCGATCTGGATTCACTCGCGCGCAAACTCGTCTCAGTGTCGGTCTCGCCGGCGAGCCGCTCAGTGACGGCCCACACGCTCGGATTGGTGCGACGGACGGCACGTTATCGGGACGGATCCGGCTGCACACTCGACGACTGAATTCGCTGCAAAGAGTCTGAGCGTCCCAGCCCGACCCAGCCGGAGTTTTTTGACCAGCCTATGACAAAACGTCGGAACATATTTTCAAATACCTTCATTCCGTCAAAAAATCGGCGGCGGGGCCGAGACGCGTTCGGCTCCCACGTGCGGGGGAGAAAACGAGATTGCCGCTTGCGGAGTTCTTTTAGAGGAGGGTCACCGATGAAACGGAAAATGGTGCGCGGCCTAACGCTGTCTTGTTGTATTGTTCCGTGCACCACGAGTGGTGCCTTTGGGCAGTTTGCATACGTCAGCAGTTTCAACGGACCAGCAAGGGCGATCGTGGATCTTGACCCGACCGAAAAGCTCGATTTCGTGTCACGTTTTGATTCCGAGACCGAAGCTTTGCCGCTCGAGGCCTTCGTCGCGCTTTCTGCTCCAGACACGATCACGCTTGCCTGCAATCTGACCCGTTCGCCTTTGAGTTCGGGTCGTTCCCTTTGCGAGTTTTGGTCGATTATCCGCAATGCAAGTTAGCGAGCTGCACGTTGAGTAGACCGCGGCTTACAACAACGGTCTGCCGCGGTTCGAAAGCGGCGCGTGAAGCTGGTTACGGCGCTGGTGCGACGCGACGCTCCGCGACCTTGGAACCCACACGCCAGAGCATTGCGCCAACGAGAACAACGAGCAGAACCGCTGAAGGCAGCGACGTTCGAAAGCGCGAAGCCGAGGCAATGGCAAGCAACGTCCAGAGAATGTAAAAGACAACCGCGTTCGTCCGCGTTCCCGCGCGAGACGTAGCCCGAGCGGTAGAGGCGGCCAACCCGACGAGGCCAACGCCACCGAGAACGACAATGAGGTTCTCGATCGCGGAGTGCCGCAAGTTATTGCTCGGCTCGACAAAGGCTCGTCCAATCACCGTTGTGTAGTGGACGCCGTGCGCCGCCACGAATGAGAGCGTCAATTCCGCCTTCCGCTTCGCCAAGGCAACCGGACGCGCTGCGCGAGCGACAAGCGCAATGGACAACACGAGTCCGGAGAAGCGAGCAGAATATCGAGTCGCCGCGACTGCGCCTTCAAGGAGGCTCTTGGAAGTGGCGAAGCACGCCGCCACAATCAAAAGGGCAATGCTGGTCGCCACCCAAATCAACGCTGTTCGTCTCGGCATCGAGGCCTGCCGGGCTATTCGGCGACGGCGTCGACCTCGATCTCGATCAACATTTTCGGGTCGATCAGCGCCTTCACCTCGACCATCGTCGTGGTTGGTTTGTCCTCTTCGAAAAATTCGGCGTGGGCGCGCCCGTACTCCGCCCATCGAGAGATGTCCGTCACGAACATCCGAGTGCGCACTACGTTCTTGCGGCTAGCACCAAGCTGGACGAGGGCGCGCTCGATGAGCTCGAGGCATCTCTTCGCTTGGGCGTATCCGTCCCCAGGCGCGTGAACGCCCTTCCCGGATTCGTCCACGGGCGCGGTGCCCGTCACAAAGATGTTGGTCCCCGCCTTTAGGGCGCGGCAGTACCCGACCTTCTCTTCCCACACTGCTCTCGAAAAGACGCGCTGGAATGCCATGACGCGGGTGAGATAACAGGTTACTCAGGCACCGGCATCTCTAAATTCACCTCAGTGGCGCGTGACCTCGGCGCTGTGCCTCATGACTGCTGAGCGGAGGGCCATCTGCTCCAAGCCGAGGTAAACCACGGACGGTGCCGACGCAGAGGTCTAAGATCGTAGACCTGAGATGGTTGCCGACGCTGAGGTCTAAGATCTTAGACCTCGGATGGTGCCGACGCAGAGGTCCAAGATCGTAGACTTGGGCTGGTTGCCGACGCTGAGGTCTAGGATCTTAGACCTGGGATGGTTGCCGACGCTGAGGCCTAAGATCTTGGACCTGGGATGGTGCCGACGCAGAGGTCTAACTTCTCAGACCTGGGATGCTGCTGACGCAGAGGTCCAAGATCTTAGACATGGATGCAAGCCGCGATCGATGAGGAGGGCTTTGTTCGATCTGCCGATTTGTAATCCTGAAGGACTCCCGCCGCGGGTCTTTGCTCGGAGGATGCGATCAGCTCTGCAGATGTTCGCAGCGCTCGCGGATTCGAGAGGTAGCCGATCTGATCGGTTCGAAACGATTTCGCATCCTCCGCGACCGTCAACTCGGAGCCGCGCCTGAGGCGAGAACCTCCTGCATGCCCCACGCAGTTGTGCACCCGCTCGGGACATCGCGAGCTCAGCGATGTCAAGTGTTTTCGCCGGTGGGCGTTTTCTTGCGAACCTTGGATGCTCGCGCGATACGTCTGGCAATGGAAGAGCGATCCGATTCAGATGCTTCGAGACTTCATACCATCAGCGAGGAATCCGGAAGCCACGCCATCGCCCTGGGCCGAATGGACGAGTCAATCGATGCCGGGCGAAAAGCGGAAACGGCTAAAGCATTCGGCGCGATCAGACCGCAGCGACTGTTCGAGAACGTCCTGAAGGCGCTCGCCACTCCCCAAGATGGCGCGCCGATCAAGTCCCACGCAGTGCTCGAGCCAGTCAAGTCTCGGCGCGAGCTCGGGGCAATCGGGGAAGACCAGTCCCTCGACTCCGACCGCCCGATCGAGAAGCCGGACGGCTTGCGCGCCGCGGTGATGTCCAGAGAGGATTTCCCGATCGAGTCACACCGAGTCCTCGAGTCAGTGAAGTCTCTGCGCGACGCGGGTCCCTCGAAAGACGCTCCCTCTTTCAACGCGAGCCGAATCATCGAACGACTCGAGGCTCTGAGAATCGGACGAGGGTCGAGCGAACCGTTGCCCAGGAATGCGCCCCCGGCGCTCGATCAAGCGGGCTTGCGTGAACCGGATGCATCACAGAACAGCACATCGACCAGGTCGCCCCGGCTGGTCGGTCCGATCGACGTGGTGCGCGACTCGGGTCAATCGGACAACCATTCGCCCGCAGTGTCCGAGCAAACGCTCGAGCAAGTCGGCGCGCGAGACTTGTCGCTCAAGTCGAACCAATTACTGCAGCAGCTGGACGTTCTTGCTGACGAGCTTGCTGCCGCCGGGCCCGAAGATGCCGCAGCGCTCCAATCACTTCATCCAAGCCGGCGCCTCAGCGGATGCAACCTGCTTCACTACCTTGCGCTGAGGCGCCACGAGATTCGCCCTCTTCAGGCCCAGCTCGCCGAGCAGGGGCTGGCTTCGCTCGGCTTGGCCGAGCCGCACTTGGCAGCGAGCCTCCATGCGGTCCGCGCCGTGCTTCGCCGCGCCCTCGGTGAAACGCCGCCCGCGATGCGCAGCTCGGCTCCGAGCATGTCGCAAGGCATCGAGCTTTTGGCCCAGGCCACCAGCCGTCTTCTGGGGCCGCCACCGCAAGGTCGACGAACCCGCATCATGGTGACCGTGGCAGGCGATGAACCCAACGCCGGCACGCTGATCCGGATCCTGCTCCAGTCAGGGATGAACTGCTTGCGGATCAACTGCGCGCACAATAAGCCCGAAGAGTGGCTCGCGCTCGTGCAGCATCTCCGGGCTGCGGAGAAGGAGCTGGGTCAAAGCTGCAAAGTGCTCATGGACGTGTGCGGCCCCAAGCCTCGCACCGGGCCGCTCGAGCTGGGGCCGCCGATGCTCAAGTGGAGGCCTGCCAAGAATCGATTCGGCCAAATCGTTCGGCCGGCGATCGTCGCCCTGGCTCCGAGCGACGGCGCCGTCTCCGAAGACGTCTACGCAGACGCGCTCTTGAGGCTGCCGGCGGAGTTTCTCGAGTGCCTCCGTCCACGCGAGGAGCTCAAGCTCAAGGACGCGCGCGGCGTGCCTCGCCGCCTCATCGTGCGGGCCAAGCACGAAAATGTCTGGTTTGCCGAAGGCCATTCCACCACCTACGTGACCGATGGCACCGTTTTGCGCTCCAAGCGCAGCGGGAACAAAGCAACGGTCCGCGGCCTACCGAGGGCCGAAGAGCCCCTTCTGCTCGAGTCGGGCGATGCGCTGCGCCTCACCAAGAGCCTCAAACCTGGGCGACATCCGATTCGCGACTGTTCGGGGCGGCTGGTGCGGCCCGCCACCATCGGCTGCACGCTTGGGGACGCCTTCCTTCAGCTTCGGGCGGGACAGCGCGTCCTCCTCGACGAGGGAAAAATGGAGTGCGTCATCCGCAACGCCGATGGCGACGGCGCACTGCTGGACGTCGTGCGGGCTCCCGCAGGCGGCGCCAAGCTGCGAAGCCAGCGCGGGGTCAACTTTCCCGACTCGCGCCTTCGCCTTCCTGCGTTGACGGCGAAGGACTTTCGCGACCTGAGCTTCATCGCTCAGCACGCAGACATGGTGGGCTTTTCATTCGTCCAGCGCCCCGACGACGTCTTCCATCTCCAGGAGCACCTTTCCCGCCTGGGAAAGCCTCAGTTGGGAATCGTGCTCAAGGTCGAAACGCGCCGCGCCTTCGAGAATCTGCCGTCGCTCCTCTGGGCGGCGATGCGCAGTGAGGCGGTGGGAGTGATGATCGCGCGCGGCGATCTCGCGGTGGAATGCGGCTACGAGCAGCTGGCGGAGATGCAGGAAGAAATCCTGCGGCTCTGCGAGGCCGCGCACCTTCCGGTGATCTGGGCGACGCAGGTCTTGGAGAGCCTCTCCAAGAGCGGCGTGCCTTCTCGCGCTGAGATCACCGACGCGGCGATGAGCGAGCGCGCCGAGTGCGTGATGCTCAACAAGGGACCTCACCTCGACAAAGCGATGATCGCCCTGGACAGAATCTTAAGCTCCACGCAGTCGCACAAGTCGACGCGGACGACGGCCCCGCGGCACTCCCACCTCTGGGAACGGTCGCCCTGGCCGTAATCAGCGCGTCGGCGGAGAGCCGACCGTTTAATCTGTTCCGTCATCTGGGGTCGCCACCTTAGAGCAGGAACGACCGTTTAATTTCCTGCGTCGTCTGCGTCGCAGCCAATGGTAGACATCCGCGGCGCGATCGCGAAAATATCCGAGTCATGGCTGGCCGCGCGATTCAAGACGAGCTGGGAATCGAGAACTTGTGCTACGGCTGCGGCCCGCAAAATCCCGAAGGTCTGCACCTCAAGAGCTATTGGGACGGCGACGAGACGGTGTGCACGTTCCAGCCGCGGCCGGCGTTCATGGCCGGCCCGCGCCACGTGCTCAACGGAGGGATCATCGCCACTCTGATCGACTGCCATTGCGTGTGCACTGCGGTGTCGGCGGTGTACCGCGCCGAGGGCCGCCCGATGGGCAGCGATCCGCTCGTTTGGTGCGTGACCGGATCGATGCAGATCGACTACTTGCGCCCGACGCCAATCGCCGCGCCGGTCGTCCTCCGCGCACGCGTCGAGTCGATCGAGGGAAAGCGAACAACCGTCGTCTGCGCTGTCTATTCTGGCGAAACCGAGCGCGCGCGGGGGCGAGTGGTCGCAGTGAGAGTCCCGTTGAGCTGGCGCTCGCCTTCGTGAAGGCCAGCGGCTCTGCTTAGTCCCGTCGCGACGCTTGAAACGCCGGCCGCGCCCTCAGCCGCTCGACGTAACCTTGCAGCTGCGGAAAGTCGTCGATCAGCTTGACCGCGGCGGCCCAGTTCATCACGCTCCCCAACACCAGGTCGGCGGCGGTGATACTTTCGCCAAGCAGGAAGGGCCGGTTCCGCAAAAGCTCCTCGACCGGGCGCGCGGCGCGAATGAACTCGGCGCGGCTCTCCTGTGCGATTGTCGGCAACCGGTCCTTCTCTGGCCGCTTGGTTGTGTGCGCTACGAAAGCAATGACACAGGGCTCGAGCGTCGCCATCGCATAAATGATCCATTGGTAATACGCGGCGCGCAGCGGCGAGGAAGTCGGCGGTGCAAAGCCCCATTCCGGGAACGTGTCCGCAAGATAGGCGATGATCGCCGCGGATTCGAACACGATGATCTCCCCGTCCTTAAGCGCCGGGACGGCTCCCAACGGATGGATTCGAAGGTACTCGGGCGACTTCGCGTCCTGGAAAGTCATCCGCACGAGCTCGTGAGGCACGCCGAGCTCGTCGAGCATCCAGCGGGCGCGGCTCGAGCGGGTCTTGGGGATGTAATAAAGCTGGAGCATGCTGCGCTTATACAACAAGCCGAGACAAGCTCAATCGTCCGCCGACTTGCGCAAGCCAAATCGACGGCGCAGCGAGCGGGCGGCTTGGCGCGAAACATCACCACCCTGCCCGAGGGCTTTCCGCACGTTCGTAACGGCAAGTTCAGTTAGATTCGCTACCGCTGTCCCGGGACATGTCCCGAGACACTGGGACAAACAGGTGCACGACGTCCCCCGCAGACGGACGTGGCTCGCTGAGTTATGAAACACGAATCGATCTGACTTTATGTAGTTGGCTTCATGCCTAACTCATCGGACTACAAGCACGGCGGGAGCCATTTGGTGCTCCTAAAGGACCGAAACCCAAGCCCCGCCTCTTAGTCATTAAGCGGCACATTCGTTGCTTTGTGGCAGGGCTCTCGACCGGAGCCCCCAATGCGCGCCAGTGAGTTCCCAGCTATTTCGTTGCTGCTTACAGTCGTCGCCGGCTGCAGCCGCGTTCTTCCCGTCGCTGAGCAACCGGCGATTGACTTGGGGGCGGCACAGAATGCCCTGCTCGGGGAGCCGATGTGGAGCCACGCATTCGGAGGTCCCCCAGATCAGCCGCTGAACCACTACGGTCGCAGCGTCGCGGTGGATTCAGCCGGCAACGTCATCATCTCCGGGGAATTTTCCGGCACGGCGGATTTCGGCTGTGGCCCACTACTGGCCATCGGCAACAGCGACGCATTTGCAGCAAAGCTGTCTCCTGGCGGTGTTTGTCAATGGAGCGTCACGCTCGGTCGCTCCGGCGCGAACCAATTTGGACGGTCGGTGGCGATCGACCCCAATGACGACGTTCTTCTGGCAGGAGACTTTCGAGGAAGCATCGACTTCGGTGCTTGTGGCTCGAGAGCGAGCGCGGGCGGGAACGACATCTTCCTCGCCAAACTCGGAGGCGCCGACGGGAGCTGTCTCTGGGCAAAAAAATTCGGCGATGCGGCGAGTCAATTCGGGCGAAGCGTCGCAGTCGGGCCTGACGGCTCGGTGATCATGGCAGGTGAATTTTTCGGATCCATCCCGGACTTCGGAGGCGACCAGCTCATCAGTGCGGGCGATTCGGACATCTACGTCGCCAAATTCAGCGCCGGCGGCGTGTATCAGTGGGCATACCGATACGGCGATCCGTCTACGCAGGTTGCGTCCAGCGTGGGACTCGATTCCTCGAATGGCGTTCTACTGACAGGCTCGTACCAGGGCAGCCAAGTGGATTTTGGAGGTGGCTCTCTTCCGACCACGCAAGGCGGGCCGTACATGTTCGTCGCCAAATTCAACGATTCGGGCGCGCACCAGTGGAGCAATGCCTATGGCGACAATGGAGAACATCGACCGAACAGCCTGAAGGTCGCAAGCTCCGGCGAGTTCGTCGTTGCGGGCGACTTCAACGGAATTCTCAATCTGCGCGCTGCTGGCTGCCCCGTTCTCTCCAGCACCGGCGCGTTTGATATTTTCCTTGCAAAGTTCAACTCGACGGGAGCTTGCCTCTGGTCGAAGAGGTTCGGCACCAATAACAATCAATCCGGCACTTCGGTTGCGCTGGGTCCTCAAGATACAATTTTTCTGACTGGATTTACTTACGGCCCAATCGATTTCGGCGATTCTACTCTCCAGTACCGCGGCGGGGCCGACGCATTCCTGGCCAAATTCAGCACCAGCGGCATGCCGTTTGGGAGCGCGTCGTACGGTGATCCGCAAGATCAGAGCGGACAGGGCGTGGCCGTCCATCCCGCTACGGGGAACGTGGTGATCACCGGGTACTTCGCTGGAGCGATCGACTTCGGTGGGCAGCCCTTGTTGAGCCCGAACGGGTTCGACATTTTCGTAGCTCAATCGGCGAATGGGTGCGATGCCAGCAATTGCAGCGCCGGGTGCTGTGAGGGAAGCGTTTGCCGCGACAGCTCGGTCTCCTCATGCGGAACACTCGGCTCCGCCTGTATAGCGTGCGACCTCGACAAAGCAGACAACTGCGCAACGGGCCAATGCCGCTGTGGAACGCAAGCTCCGTGTGGCGCCGGGCAGCACTGCGTTGGAGGACTCTGTCGCTGCGATTCGGCTTCGTGTCCAACCGGCTGCTGCAACGGCGCTACTTGCACGGTCAGCTCGTTCAGCACTTGCGGCTCGTCAGGGGCCGCCTGTGTGGCCTGCGACGGTCAACGAGCGGACAACTGCTCCAACGGGCAGTGCCGCTGCGGCCTCGGAGCTGCGTGTTCGCAGGGCCAGTACTGCGAGGGTGGGGCGTGCAAGTGCGGTCACGGCCACTCGTGCCAGAGCGGATGTTGCGACGGCGATATCTGCCGAATCAACGAGTTTAGCGCATGTGGTACGGCGGGCGGATCTTGCACCAGTTGCAGCCCAGCTTCGGCCGACAACTGCGCCAACGGGCAGTGCCGCTGCGGAAGTGCCTCGGCCTGTTCGGTCGGGCAGCACTGCGTAGGCGGCAGCTGTCGTTGCGATGCCAGCTCTTGCCCCAATGGATGCTGCGATGGGAACAACATCTGCCGAAGCGGAACGGAGCTGACGGCTTGCGGCACGGGCGGTCAGGCTTGCAGCAGTTGCTCCGGAGATACTTGCAGCGGTGGCACGTGCGGTTGTCTCGAGTGTGGGAGCCCAGGTTCATGCCATCAATGCACGTGCACCGATCTCGGAGGTCAATGCGGTCAATACCCGAGTTCCTGTCACGTATGCGACTGTCACGACTTCGGCACCTGCGATCCGACTGAAACCTGCGCCTGGTACATGTCGTGCGGGGAGTGGCCGCATTGTGAACCATGTTCCGGCGCCCAGTCTCCGGACGCGGCGGCATCTGCTGCTTCAAGTTCCTCCCCAAATAACCCGGCTCCCTGATGGCGGCACACGGCCATCGATAACTCACGGCGTCCAACGCGTGTCACGGTGATTCAATGCGCTACCAGCCAAGTATTCGACGCTTCACGGTAAGACTACTGCGGCGGGTGTTGTATTTGTCCCTCTCGGCAAACCTAGTTGCTTTTCAAACACCACTGCCGCCGATCAATTTCTCGGCAACAATCGCAAGCGTAGCCTGGAACGTTCGTTTCGGGCTGGCAAGTCAGGGGATTCTGGCGCAGCTCGGGCAAAGGGCGAGCGCTGAGCAGGAGCCACAAGCTGCGCGCAACGAGCGAGTTCGACGGCTGGAAGTCTTTCCAGCGGAGACGGTTGCACAGCCCGGCCAGAACGTAAGTTTACTGGCCATTCCGCGCGGCGATGACGACTCGCCGATCGGCGGTGTTCCAGTGAGTTGGCGCGCCGAGGATGTGATTAGTCTGCTGGACATTCCCATGGGGGCCGACGGCCGGTTCACCTCCGATTTTCCGGGTACCTTCCGAGTGATAGCGGAGACGCCCCAGCTTCAGGCGAGCGCCACGGTTGTTATTGCGGACGCGGATGGCTTCGCTCCAGGTTCTCTCGGCATCGAACCGCCAGACATTTTCGATCCGGCTTGGCGATTGATGAGCCCGCAGGCGCCGACGACGGTGACGAATCGTCGCGGAAGACAACCGCTCACGGATGAAGCAACTTCTCCACCGCCGGGCGTGCCGCGCAAGCCTCACTACGAGGGGCCCGGCCAAGGAAACTTCAGACTAGACCTGCCGGTGTTGCAACTCCCCGGTCGAGGCTTGGGAGTTTCGCTCAAGCTTACGTACAATTCGAGGCTCTGGAGCCTGGATTCGGTCAACCACAAGATCACCTACGACGTCGACGCGGACTTCCCTGCTCCCGGCTGGTCGCTCGGTTTCGGCAAGCTCCTTCTCACCGCGCCCGATAAGGTTGTGCTCATCGATGGAGACGGGACGCGACACGGGTTCGCTCTCGCCGCGAGCGGTGACGGCTTCGAAGGACACAGCAACGACGGTTCGTTCATCGACTGCAAGGTCCAATTCAGCGGAAGTCAGCTCAGGAGCGGCAAAGTGCAATACCAAAACGGGACCGAGGTCGCCTACGACGCGGTTGGCCCGGGCGGTATTTATCCAACCTCAGTCACCGATGCGAATGGGAACAGCCTGCTGATTTACTACTCCGAAAACGGACCGCCAAAGATTCGATATATCGAGGATACGCTTGGCCGAATCATCACTTTCTACTACGACTACCCCGAGGGAACGCCTCTATTGACTGCCATTACCGCGCCGGGTCTTGGAGGCGGTCAGCGTACGCTGATGAGACTGCACTATGGACAGGTTCCACTTAGCTATGCCTTCGACGCGGGTTTGACTGCATCCTCGCGCCGTACCGAGGTACCCTGGCTGATCGACAGCATTTTCTTCCCCGGTACCTCGAACGGGTACTGGTTCGGAGATCCCGATTCATTCTCGTCCTACGGAATGCTGAGCAAAGTTGTCGAGCAACGCGACATGCATTTCGATCCGGGCCAATTTTTCGACCAGATGGGCACGATACGACCAGGGACGATGACCCATCGGCAGATTTATGACTATCCGCCACGTCCAGCGCCGGATCTCAAGGACGCCCCCACGTATCATACATTGACTGAGAATTGGGCGTATATCGATGACTCGGCTGTGACCCAGTACGTCGTCCACTTCGACGAAACTCCGCGAAGCATCTACATTACGTATCCCAACGGAACACAGGAAATCCAAAGCCTGTTCAACTCACCCGGGGAATTCAACGATGGTCTGATCTACGAACAGGAGAATCTGGACCGCAACGGCCGCCTGATACGCCTGCGGTCGACTTCTTGGGAGATGGGAGAAAATGGCTCCCCCCGCATCGCTGGGGTAGGCGTGATGGACGAGCGTGGGCAGACCACCCAGACTGCCTATCACTATTTTCGGTTCGATGCGCCGGACGACGTGTTTGAGTACGACTACGACCGGACCACCGTCCTTCGCAGAACGCACTTCATTTATGAAACAAATCCTGTATATCAAAACAATCACATCTTCAATCTCCGGAAGCGGGTGGAGGTCCACGACGAAACAGATGCGCTCGTCTCGCGAACAGACTACAGCTACGACGATTTCACCGTCACCGCGACGCCGGGAGTTGTGCGTCACACCACGCCTGCGAACCCATACCGGGGCAACCTGACCAAGAGCATTTCATACACCGATGCTGCCGGCGTGCACGGTCCCATCCCCCAGACTCGTCACTTCGACGAAACGGGTAATGTCATTTCGCAGTCGACTTCCTGCTGCGAGCTTACGAGCTTCGAGTACACCAGCGGAACGCAGTATGCGTATCCGACCGGAGTCACGCGCGGAGCCGCGGACGACATTCCCGCCTCCCGCGTCACCACCACCGCCACTTATGACTTCAACACCGGCCTGCAGCTTTCGGCCACAGATGCCAATGGGCGGCGTACCGACTTCGGCTACGCACCGGAGAATTTGCGGCCCGAAACCACGACACTTTCAACGAATGCGACGGCTTCTTATTCATACGACGATGCCGACTTGTCGGTGATCGAGACGCGTAGGACTGCCAGCGGCGCGATTGTGCTACAAACCGTTGCGCGGCTCAACGGTCGAAAGCTGCCTCGGCGGCAGGAGGTGTTCGATGGCAGCGCCTGGAACCTCGTCGATTACCAGTACAACGAGATGGGCCGGCTATCGGCGCAGAGCCGACCGTATCAAAATGGCGAAGCGGCGCAGTGGATTCAAAACTTGTACGACGACTCCGGGCGTCTCGAGCAGACCCGGCTGCCCGAGGGCAGCACTGTCCGTCAGTACTTCAACGAGCAGCAGCGACCCTCTTCCGCGTCCTCTGCGCCCGGGCCAACGGTTCGCTCCCAAGATGCCTGGGGGCGCGAAAAGTGGACGCGGACTGATGCCCTGGGACGGCTCGTGGAGGTGGTCGAACCCAATCCGTCCGGCAGTGGCGCCGTCTTCGCAGCGGGAAGCCTGGAGACCAGCTACTTGTACAATGCATTGGACAAGCTGGTGGAAGCGCGGCAGGGAGCGCAGAGGCGAGCCTTCGGCTACGACTCGCTCGGTCGTTTGACGCGGCAAAAGCTCGCCGAGCGCAGCGCGACCTTGAACGACGCCGGCGCTTATGTTGGCGCCGGCGGCGTGTGGAGCGATACATTCAGCTACGACGAGCGCTCCAATTTGATCGAGCACGTGGACGCCCGCGGCGTGAAAACCATCTATGACTATCGCAGCGATCCGCTGAACCGCCTGCAGGAAGTCAGATACGACTCCTCCGGCTTTGGCGATACGGCAAATCCCGTCGAGCGGGCACCCATGGTTGACTACGAATATGTGCAAACTGGAGATGTAACGCGGCTTCTTAGAGTCACCGCCAGCGGCGTTTCCATCGAGGAATACGGATATGACGGCGAGGGAAGGCTTAATTCCAAAACCGTCAAACCGAGTGGTCGCGAGGGCTATCCACAGGTCACCGAGTATCTCTTCGACACGGTAAGTCGAATGACCGACGTGACATATCCCACTCAGTACGGATTTCAGAGCGAATCAAGAAGGCATGCGCACTACAACTACGACGCGGCCAGTCGGCTCACCGCGCTCATCGTAGATGGAGTCAGCTACGCGTCTCAATTTGTTTACAATTCGGCGAGCCAAGTCACCTCGATGAAAATAGGTACGTCGGGCGCGAACCAAATTACCGAGCAATATGCCTTTGATGCAGCGACGAGCTTTTTGAGCAATCAGAAAGTCACGCGCAGCGGGGCTTCGCTGATGGATCTTTCGTACGACTACGTGCGCGCCGGCACAACCGGCGGTCGCACCGGCCAATTGACGACCCTGAGCAACAACCTCAATCACAATCGGGATAAGAATTATCTCTATGACGCTCTCGGCCGGCTGGCGGAGGTGAGCGGGGGAGCATTCAGCGCGCCGTTCTGGAACATCGACTACGGTTACGACCGCTATGGCAATCGGACGAGCGTCGCCGCCTCGGGATACACGACCGGAGGCGCGCAGGAGGGCTTTGCAGGCATAGGCGAGCCGAACGGTATAGCGCCGTCAACAGGCTCAACGGTTTCGCCGTACGGAAACGGAGCGGAATTTGTCTCGCAATCCGTCCCCTCCTTCATGGTAGAAGGCAGGCTCTACGACGTGTCCATCACTATGCGCAACGCCGGCGATACCGACTGGGACCCGCAGCTGTTCAAGCTCGGCTCGCAGAATCCTCCCAACAATACGACGTGGGGTAGCAACCGGCTCCTCACCTTCGGTTGGGTGTACAGCGGGCGCGAGGCGGTGTTCCACGGATTGGTGCAGCCGCCGAACGAGGACGGGACGTACAACTTCCAGTGGCAGATGCTTCAGGAGAACGTCGAGTGGTTTGGGGACCAGACGCCGAACGTGCCGATCCACGTGGTGCCTCCCGGGCCGCTTCCTCCGACGAACCTGAGTCTCACGGTCAACTCGACGACCACGATTGATCTGCAGTGGACGGTCAACAGCACGGATGAGGACGGTTTTCGAGTCGAGCGCAAACGCTTACCAGCGGGCGAGTACGAGCAGATTGGACTTGCCGGACGGGGCGCTTCTACATACAGCGATCACACGTGCGAACAGGGCACGACGTACACTTATCGAGTGCAGGCATATAACTCGGTCGGGCCGTCACCTTTCTCCAACGAAGCCACCGCCACGACGTCAGGTCCAGTGCCATTGGATGGGCACCCCTCGTTGAGCTTTGATGCCCAGACGAATCGAATCACCACCCCGGGTTTTGCCTACGACGCCGCTGGGAATCAGGTCCGGACGCTTCGCGCAGACGGCAATTGGCAACGCTACCAGTACGACGAGGCGGGCCGCCTGATACGCGTCAAAGATGACGCGGGGTCCACGCTGGAGTTGTACACCTATAGCGCTGGCCGGCAGAGACTGCGGACCCAGTATGGAGAGACATCCAACTCACGGACCTATTACGTCTGGAACGGGGATTCCGTCATCGCCGAGTACGTGGAGACAGATGCGCTTCCCACCTTCCCGGCATGGAACAAGAATTATGTATACATGGGTGCACGACTTTTGGGGACCCAGACGAGAAACGGCAGCCAAGAGCGACTGCAATACCATCACCCGGATAGGCTTGGGACGCGCTTGGTAACCGATCCCGCGACGGGAGACTATTTCGAGCAGACGACGCTTCCCTTCGGAGTCCCCTTCGCAGCAGAATCGACCGGCTCGACCAACCAGCGCTTCACGAGCTATGACCGAAGCTCTGTGACGGGGTTAGACAATGCTGTGAACCGGCACTATGACGCATTGCAGGGGAGATTCACGCAAGTCGACCCATTGGCTACAGCGGCAACGCAGCCGGAGCATCCCCAGACACTGAATCTCTATGCCTATGCCGCAAACGACCCTGTCAACAAAAGCGATCCGCTCGGACTCGAATTAACGATGAAGGTTCGAGTCGTCGCCGATTGGTGGGAGGGGCCCGATAATCCGGACGACATGCCGGGCCATGAAGGGATACATTCACATGGGTGGTCGTTGGAAATAGGTTGGGAATGGGAACCTGGTGCGGCCGATGCCGTCGGAGCACCAGGAGGAGCACCGATCGAAGCCGGCCGAGCGAGTGGAGGCGGTGAAGCGAGTAAGCCGCCGCCAGACAAAGTCTATAAGTGTCATCGGCCTGCCGAAATTCCGGTTCTCGGTCGCCTCGCTAGCGCTGTGGGTTGGGAGCATGAGTGGCTGAAAACCTCTCAGGCCCAGGCAGGCATGGGAAATCCGAATGGAAGGCACTCCTCTGACAGCCCGTATATCAGCACGGCGGTCGTCGATCACTCGGGAGAGACAGGGTCTTGCAGCTTAGTGACAGGCGTAAGCGAGGCTTGCGTTAACTCATATCTACAAGTGGGGCGACCTACCGGCAGATGGAGCACTTGGAACAACTGCAACACGTTCGTCGCAGGTGTCATTGATGCTTGTGGAATGAGCTTACTGCCAGAAACGCCGCCTCATGATTATTCGCAGGATATTTGCACAGGAGATTGAGCCATGATCTTGAAGAATCTCCTGGTGGACCGGAAGAGAATAGGCAGACTTCTGATCATTTCCTCCATCACAACGGTTAGTCTGTTTCCCTTGTGTATGCTCTTCCTCGCGCACTCCGTGCTTTACGTTCCAACTTGTCACGATGACTTCTCCATATTTTCCAGAATTCCAGAATGTCAGAGCGTTACTGCGCAGCTGTATGCGTTGTGGGCGCTATTACTAATGAGCGCGTTATTTGTGGTGGTTTTGCTGCTTCGTTGGCTGCTTTTGAGACATAGACATGGAGGACATAGTCAGCAGAAGCCCACAGCTAGGCTGGCACTAAGTCGACAGGTAGAAAAGAACTCGTCGCTGCAACCACCATGACACTGAAAGGAAAAGGAGCGCAGATAACGGAAGTTTGTGGCTGTCAAGGGGTGATTTACCGATCAGCTGCTCGCCCGTAACAGAGCTACGGGTCATTAGTGGTGTTTGTTCCAACCTTCCTTTGGGTAGATCGACGTGCAGTGGGTTCTGTTGCCAGGCTTTGACGGTACAGGGATGCTTTATGCGCCTTTGCTTCGGGCACTACCTGCACAGGTCGTGCCGACTGTCATTCGATATCCAGCGAATAGAATCTGCTCGGCGGGTGACTTGGTTGACATCGTGCTCTCATCTCTTCCCGAGAGCAAGCCATACGTTTTGATTGCCGAATCCTTTTCTGGTCCCATTGCGCTGAGGGCTTCGCGTCTGCGAGCGCCCACAGCTTTGGTTTTGTGCGCATCTTTCACCAAGCGTCCGCTGCCCCATCTTGCGATCACGGCAATGAGGATTATCGGGAGCATCGTGTTTCGCTGGCCGCCTCCGAAATGGTTCGTTCGGCGCTACTTGATCGGCGACGCGCCGGACGATGTCCTGTCGTTGTTTTACAGCGCGATCACCGCAGTCAGTCCTCACGTATTGGCTGGGCGATTCGATGTTTTGCGTGAGTTCAACGACGAATACGCATCAGGAAAGCTGGAATGTCCGTTACTCTACCTGCAGGCGACCAAAGACCGGTTGGTAAGCTCGCGCAATGTCCGGTCTGTGGAGCGGCAGTATCCCGATGTTCGGATTGAGCGGATTGAATCACCGCACCTCGTGCTGCAAGTGCAGCCACAAGCTGCGGTGCGTGCGATTTTGGGTTTCCTTGCTCGGTTGTCACTTGTGGACCAAGGGATTTTGGAAAATTGCTAACTAATTCTTAGGGAACAGTGGTGCATAAGGGTCAAGTTTGAACTTGGAGCAGCGGCGAAGTGGGGCAAACTCGTGCCTACCGTTTCACGTCGTCGGCTGGCTTGCGCAAGCCGAATCGGCGGCGTAGGGAGCGGGCGGCTTGGCGCGAGACGTCCACGGCTTGCCCGCGCGACAGGCGCGCGACGTAGCCACCCGTTTCCACCGGCTCGAGGCGAAGAACGTGATCAAGATTAAGCAGCGCGCGCCGATGCACGCGCTCGAACCGCTCGGCGGGAAGCTTCTTTTCCAGCTCCTGCAAGGTGAAATCGGTCAGGTAATCGCCCTTGGTGGTGAAGACAGTGACCAACTCGCCATCGAGGAGGGCGTGCGTGATATCGCGAGTATCCGCCAAAACAATTCCCTGTCGGGTAGGGATCGCCAAGCGATCCATGCCGCGCGCCGCGAGCGCCCTCTCGCGCTGCCGCTGTGCTTCGGCTTCGAACCTGCGCCGCGCCGATTGCGTGCTCGCCCTTTCCAGTGCTTTTCGAAGTCGACCCGGCTCGACCGGCTTGAGAACGTAATCGATTGCGC
>DATFTC010000062.1:0-5723 GCA_035262305.1 Myxococcaceae bacterium
ATGAGAATAAAAATAGGCTCCGGCGAGCGAAGCGATGATCGCGGCCACTGCGACAGAAATCTTCGTGCTGCGCGGCGCGTTCAGTATCGTCGACCTGGCGGATCGACTGGTTTTCGTCAAAGTGTGACCGAGCGCGCTCGCGCGCAGCGACTCCAGGTTGACGATGACGTCGTCCACCGATTGGTATCGGGCAGACGGCTTTTTCATCATCATTTTTGCGACAATTTGCTCCAGCTCCGCTGGAACATTTGGGCGAAAGGCGCCCAATGCCGGCGCCTGCAGCGTGGCTATCTTCACCAGCAACGCCTGCTGTGTTTCGGCTTCGAATGGCATCCGACCGGTAATCAGCTCAAATAGAACAACGCCGAACGAGAAGATGTCGGATCTCGCGTCGACTTCCCTTCCCTCGGCTTGCTCGGGGGACATGTAGCGCACCGTTCCGATCAAGCTTCCCGGGGTGGTGCCGCCGCTAAATCGGCTGAGCTTGGCAACGCCGAAATCAGTAATCTTGACTCGCCCCTCCTCGGTGAGCATCAGATTGCTGGTTTTGATGTCGCGGTGAATAATCCCTCGCCGATGCGCGTGAGCGATCCCCTCCGCGGTCTGCGTCGCGTAGCTCAGCACTTCGTCGATCGGAAGCCTTTTTCCTTCTTCAGTGACCGAGTCCAGCCTCGCCTTCAACGTGCCGCCCGCCAGGTACTCCAGCACCAGGAAGCGGCGATTCTCGACCTGGTGAATATCGTAAATGGTCGCGATGTGAGGATGATTCAGCAACGAGAGCGCCGTTGCCTCTTGCGCGAAGCGCTCGAGCGTCTCGTTGGAAGCAGCAAAGGTGGCGGGAAGGAACTTGAGCGCAACCAGGCGATTCAGCTTCAGGTCGAGCGCCTTGTACACCACCCCCATGCCTCCCTCGCCGAGAAGCTCCCTGATCTCGTAGTGGAGGATGGTCTGGCCAGTCACGCGTCCCCTCTCGACGCTTTCCACCCCTAAAAGAAGCGGTTCCGCCGGAGGGCACCACTGCTATCGCGCGCTCCACCTCTTTTCAAGATGCATCGTGGTTTGTCTGCCGATGCTCCAAACCGGAGGCTTTTGACCAAACGATCGTGCCGTCAAAAAGTTTCAACGCACGGTGAGTACGGCTCAAAGCTTGCGTCGATGTCGCTTCTCGCCGGGTACGAGGTCCTGAACCCATCCTCGCTCCAGTGCTTGGACCTGCACGCACCGGCCGTCCCAGGCCGATGGACGCGATGCACTGGAAGGGGAACGCCCATCAAGCTGAGCAGCCGCGCCCTGCCTCCGGTCGCGCCTGCGTTACGCGAGCGGGCAAGACTTCAGGGAATCTGCACCGCTGGCCCGCCGGGGTTACGGCCAGACCAGAATCGGCGTTCTGCGACGTCAACTCCGGACTGCCGCGCAATCAAGTCCACCTCTGAGCCCGGTTCCACTGTTCCCTCGCACGCCAGGTCCGAGGGTAGATTGGTCATTGCGTCATCGAGCAGACTCTCCACTTCCGCCTGTGAAAGATCGGCGGAAACTTCGAGAATGCACTGGACGGGGCTGTGCGTCTGCGGATGATTGTCTCCACCACAACCGACGAAAGCCGGCGCGACGAGCAGCGCCGTCGCCGCCAAAATGCCGCTGAACGAGCGCGACCCAACATGCTTTTGCATTGTATTCTCCTCCGGGATGGAGCGATTGGGGTTGTAGGAGGCGTCGGAGCACGTGGCGTGCCAGCGGGAATGTTGACAGCACGCACCGAGATGGACGAGCTTGAACCCGCCTCGCCCCGCCACTGAAACAGGAACAGCGCAAGCCCGATGAGCTCGAAGGAGTCGCCCACTTCCACCCTCACCCACCAGGTACAACGCGAGGCGACATCGAGCCGAAGCGCCCAGCCGCAGCTGTATTTGTTATTCCATTGCGATCAGCCGCTCGCGTTTTCCGCTCGATATTCGCTCCGCGGTGCCGAAGAGGTGGCATTCGGTCGCGCCTCGGACGGCGGCGGGCCCAAGCTCGATTCTCCCGACATCGGGCGATTCAAGTTGAGCGTTCCCGATCGATGGATGTCCTCGTCGCATGCCGTTCTGCGCAGTGTCAGCAATGAGTGGATTTTGGAGGACGCGAGGTCGAAGAATGGGACGCTCGTCAATGGCCGCCGCTGCGAGCGCACCTCGGTCGCGGATGGGGATCTGATCGAGCTCGGCCATACCTTCTTCATCTTCCGAAAGGCAGTGCGAAGCCCGCACAGCCCAGCATCGCTGGAGGCCGGGGAGCTCCGCCCTCCCGCCGCCGGGTTGGCGACGCTCGTGCCCGCGCTCGCCGAGGAATTCGAAAAGCTGGCCGCGATCGCTCCTTCCACCGTGTCGGTGGTGATTCACGGCGAAAGCGGAACGGGCAAAGAGCTCGCCGCGCAGGCCACCCACAATGTGTCCGGACGCCACGGCGCCTTCGTCGCCGTCAATTGCGCCGCGCTGCCCAGCACCCTGGTCGAGTCTGAGCTGTTCGGCTATCGCAAAGGGGCCTTTTCGGGAGCGATCGAAGATCGGCTCGGGCTGGTTCGCAGCGCGGATCGCGGAACGCTCTTTCTCGACGAAATCGGCGACCTCCCCGAATCGGCGCAGGCGGTGTTTTTGCGCGTGCTTCAGGAGAGCGAGGTGCTGCCGGTTGGCGCCACTCGGCCGGTGAAAGTAGACATCCGGCTGGTCGCGGCCACGCACCGGGATCTGGAGGCGCTGGTCGCCAGTTCGCGGTTTCGCGGGGACCTTCTGGCCAGGGTGTCTGGTTTGACTTTGCGGTTACCGCCGCTGCGAGAACGCCGAGAAGATCTCGGGCTGCTGATCGGCATGCTCCTGAAGCGACACTTCGCAGGTCGGGCAGAACAGATCAGCTTCAGCTCCGACGCAGCGCGCGCCCTGCTCTTGTACGACTGGCCGAGGAACATCCGCGAGCTGGAAAAGTGCATCACCGCGGCTGCCGTTTTGGCCAGAGGCGAAAGCATCCAGTTGGCGCATCTGCCCGAGCCGCTCCGCGCGGCGCCGTCGAAGCCGCAAGCGCGGCCGCCACCACTAGCGCGAACGGAAGTCGTTGCCGGCGATGCTGGCGAGCTGCAGCTCGGCGACAGTGATCAGCGGCGGCGCCAGGAAATTCTCAGTCTGTTGCGAGAGCACAGCGGGAACATTACCGCTGTTGCACGGGCGCTCGGGAAGGCCCGGTTTCAGGTGCAGCGGTGGATCAAGCGCTACCGCATCGACATCAAGGAGTTTCATTCTTAATCAGCGGTCCAGATTGTTTTCGGTCGCTTCCAATCTGTCTACCGACATCCGAAGGCCGCGGTGAACGGCTGCACCGCGGCCGCGCTCGCTGCTTGACGACTCTGGGCTACGGGGCCTGGGCGACGGCGATTTCGCTGGTCGGAGGAGAGCTCGTCGGCCGGAGCGCTTGCTGGATGTTATCCGGCAGCGAGGGTTGCTGGACGACGGAGGCGATCACGCCGCCGAACAAGGTGAGCCATGCCGCGAGAATCGCCGCCGGGATAACGTAGAACTTCGCGCCTGCTGCCCTTCCATCGGTCTGATTCAGGTTCATCTCGCTTCCTCCTCGGCTGAGAGCAAGTGCAGCTGGCGTGCCACCACCATCGCCGCACGATGCCGCTGTTCTTTCGAGGCTTACTCGCGTCGCTCGCGAATCCCCGCCCAGGCCGCAACCCGCTGAATTAGGTGTGGCGCCACAATTTCTCGAGTGGCGCCACAGTCGCCGAGTGGCGATTCCCTTAAGGCGACTCACGGCGCTGCCTCTGGTGTGCGTCAGTAAGCCACTCGCTGAAGGTAACTCTGTGGCAATGGGTCGTTCGCTTTCAGCAACATCACGGCGTATCAAAGTCACTGGAGCCTCCCCTTCATTTGAGCCTTTCTGTCGGTGTAGAACGGACCCCAAGGGACTTCGTGGGATCAGGGTCGGAAACTCGCGAGGGCAACGGTCGGCCTGCTGCTGCGGGCACGGCGATACCGTTGGGCGACACATCAACCCCGGCGTCGACAGCGAAGCCCGAGATGCTCTCCGGACAGATGAACGGTCCAACCGGGATGCCTAAGCGACACTGGTCTGCCCAGGAGTGGTTCTCCGAGCTGAAGCGCCGGCGCTTTTTCGAACGCTCGTCGCCTACGGCATCGCTGCATTCGCGATACTTCAGGTGATCGAGCCCATCATGCACGGGGCCCACTGGCCCGACGTCGTGCTCTCCTATGTCGTCGCCGGCCTGGCCGCTGGTTTCCCCATCGTCATCACCCTCGCTTGGATCTTCGACGTGAGGCAGGGGCGGATCGAGCGAACCGCACCGGCCGTAGGCGGCTCCGCTCCGAGCGGCGTTCCGGTTGCGGTCTTGCTCGTTGTTATCGGCGTCCTCGCGCCGGCTCCGGGCCTTTTGTATTACTTCGTCCTGCGCGGCGGTGCTCGCGGCCCCTCCACTGAAACCGCTGCCGACCGCAAATCGATCGCAGTCCTCCCGTTTGTCAACATGAGCAGCGACAAAGAGAACGAATATTTTTCGGACGGGATGACAGAGGAGCTGATCAACGCGCTGGCACATATAGACGGGCTCCGAGTCGCCTCGCGCACGTCGGCCTTCGCTTTCAAAGGCAAGGACATCGACGTCCGACAAATTGGTGAGAAGCTCAATGTCGGCGCTGTGCTCGAGGGGAGCATCCGGCGAGACAGCGATCGCCTGCGGATCTCAGCGCAGCTCATCAATGTAGCTGACGGCTACCATATTTGGTCGAATGTGTATGAGCGAGAGGTGAAGAACATCTTTGCCCTCGAGGATGAGCTCGTGCGCTCAATCGTGCAGGCGCTCAAGCCGAAGCTGACTCAAAACGCAGCAACGCCTCTCGTCAAGCCGGCGACTGCGAATCTCGCAGCGCACGATCTCTACTTGAAGGGACGCTACTTCTGGAACAAGCGAAGTCCGGAGGCGGTAGCGAAGGCTGGCGAGTACTTCCAACAAGCGATCAAGCAGGACCCGAGCTATGCGCTCGCCTATGTCGGTCTGGCCGACTGCACGGCGCTTGTTGAATACGGGTCGGTCTCGGCGGCGGAGGCGTTGCCAAAGGCGAAGCAAGCGGCGCTCAAGGCGCTGGAGCTCGACGAGACGCTCGCCGAAGCGCACGAAGTCCTGGGCCTTATCGGCCAGCACAGCTACGAGTGGGGCTCCGCCGAGCGCGAATACCAGCGGGCCATCGAGCTCCAGCCCGAATATTCATCGGTACACCATCGGTACGGGCTTCTGCTGATGACCATGGGGCGTGTCAAGGAAGCGCGCTTAGAGGCCGAACGAGCGCGGCAGCTGGATCCAACGTCCCTGATAGTTAACAATATGTTGACATTCATGCTCGTTGGTACCCGCGAGTACGATCGCGCCATCGAGCAAGCGAAAAAAACGTTAGAACTGGACCCGGGCTTTGAACCCGTGCGCCTTTGGTTGGCGCGCGCGTACATGGGGCTGGGCCGATACCCCGAGGCCCTGGCTGAGCTCGAGAATCTCAAGACGTCAGCGGGTGCCGGTGCGAGCCGTGACGCTTTGCTCGGCTACGCTTACGCGATGTCCGGGCGGCGCGCTGACGCCCTGCGCATGCTCGCCGAGCTCGACGAACGTTCCAAACGCGAGTACGTCCCGGCATCGACGCGCGCGCTGATCTACATCGGGCTGGGCGACAAGGATCAAGCATTCG
>DATFTC010000063.1:0-3883 GCA_035262305.1 Myxococcaceae bacterium
CTGTTGTGAGCATCTCAGAGAGTGCGGAAGAGAACCACGCCTCCTCAGGACGCCCCGAGAGATTCTTGAAGCCGAGCACGGCAACTGACCGACGAGACTTGCTCGCCGCCGCGGGGACGTCGGTTCTTCTCGCGCTGCCCAGCAGACGTTCGCGCCAGCGCCCGACGCTTAGTACCGATATGAACGCGATCAACAAGACAACAATCGCCGTTGTAGCGAAGGGCCAACCGCGCCAGCGGCGGGCGCGGGGAGTTATGACGGGCGTGGAAAGTTTTCGCAAGTCAAAGCCCAGCTCGCCCGACGATTGAAAACGCTCCTCGGGTTTCTTCTCCAGACAGCGCCACACCACTTCTCGTAAGTCGTCGGGTACTTGCTCGGGTAGCTCGGGCGGGTTTTCGTTGAGGATAGCGTACGCCGTTTCGACCACCGAGCTCGCTTCGAACGCGCGCTTTCTCGAGAGCATCTCGTACAGAATTGCCCCCGCGCTGAAGATGTCCGATCGAGGTTCGGCATGCTCACCGCGCACCTGCTCGGGCGACATGTACCCCATCGTTCCCAGGACGACGCCAGTCTGGGTTTGCGCGGGTGATTTCAGCTCAGGCTTGCTTCTCTCGTGCGCCATCAGCTTGGCAATGCCAAAATCGAGGATTTTCAGTCGCCCGTCCCGGGTGATGAAGAGGTTCTCGGGCTTAAGGTCTCGGTGGACGATTCCCCGCTCGTGCGCGGCTGCGAGCCCGTCGGCCAGCTGCGCCGCATAGTCGATGGCCCTTTCCAGAACAAGAGGTGCCCCATCGAGGTGTTCGCGCAGAGTACCACCCTCCAAAAGCTCGGAGACAATGTATGGATTGCCCTCGTGCGTCCCGATGTCGTGCACGACCAGCACGTTTGGATGGTTGAGCGAGCCCGCCGCACGCGCCTCTTGCTCAAACCGCCTCAGCTCGTCGTCGTCGTGAGTGCCCGGGGCGAGGAACTTAATGGCTACTCGCCGATCGAGTTTGATGTCGCGCGCTGCGAAGATGCAGCTCATCCCCCCTCGGCCGACCTCGCTCTCAAGGACGTATCGGTCGTTCAGTACCAAACCAGACGACACGCTCGCCGGTGGACCACCCACCAGAGGCTGTCGGATGGCCGTCGCCTCGGCCATGGGGTTCACTGGGAGGGATCCGGACTCGGACGAAGGCGTCGACGGCACAAGCGGCGGGTGCGCACTCCAAAACCGCATCGCGCCGTATTAGCCCGCTCCCACTGTGAATGCCAGGCACGAACGCAAAGTGAGCTCAGGCATGTTCTGATTCAATCGAATCGGGCCGCGTATACGAGCTCATCTACCCCAGTAGGGACTCGCCCGGCTGTTCGCCGCCACTCTCTCCGCGGTGTCGCGCCTTTGTACGGGCATGTTGATTCGATCCATTTCTGGGGACCTATTGATACAGAGGTTCCGCGCACCGTGTCGGATTCATAATTTCTTGGACTGGTCGAGAGATCCCGAGCTTCTTCATCTTGGAAATTAAGGTGGTTCGTTTTAGCCCCAGCCGCGCGGCCGCACCCTTTGGCCCTCCGATCATCCAGCCGGCCGCATGCAGTGCCTGTAGGATCCACGCTCGCTGCGAATCTCTGAAGGCTTGCACGGGAGTCCCTACGACCGGGTTCGAGTTGGCTGGGCCGGCGCCTACCGAGTTGCTGTCGAACTGAGGGAACGGATTCGCAAGCACACCGTGATCCGATCGAATTACGGCCCTTTCGATCAAGTTCTGCAGTTCTCGCACGTTTCCGGGCCAAGCGTAGGAGTTGAATGCATCGAGTGTTTCTTTGGGAATGCTGCCAATCCGCTTACCCATCCGCCGAGCAAAGACTTCGACAAAGTGCGAGACGAGTAGCCCAATATCCTCGCGGCGTTCGCACAAGGGTGGCAGCACAATCGGAAATACATTCAAGCGATAATAGAGATCACCGCGGAACTGCTTTCGACCGACCATTTCACTTAGATTGCGATGGGTCGCGGCAATGAGACGGACGTTAATTCGATGTGTCTTGCCACTTCCCAGACGTTCGAATTCTCTTTCCTGTAGCACCCGCAGCAGCTTCGGTTGTAAGGCCAGCGGAATGTCCCCGATTTCGTCCAGAAAGAGAGTCCCTGTATCGGCCATTTCGAAGCGGCCGATTTTCTGCGCGATTGCTCCGGTGAATGCGCCCTTCTCGTGTCCAAAGAGTTCGCTCTCCAATAGATCGTGGGGAATGGCCGAGCAATTCAGCTTAATAAGAGGGCGCCCTGAGCGCTGGCTGAGGTTGTGAATCGCGCGGGCGATCAGCTCCTTGCCCGTACCCGTCTCTCCCAGAATCAGCGCCGTGGCATCGGTGGGTGCCACTCGTTCCACCTCCGCGAGCACCAATTTGAGACCCGGGCTGTTGCCAATGATGTTTTCAAATTTGTCCGCGCCATTTTCTTCAATTGACGCGGCTGTGTTGACGTTCCACATAAGACACTCCCGAGATTCCGAGCTTCAAACGTCTTCGACATCCTCCCTTGCTGCTGTCCCTTGCTCCGACCGGTTCGCGTCCGTCTGCGCCCTCTCTCGGGCAATCCATTCACGGATATAGGCGGGACAGTTTCTGAGCTCGATTCCGTTGGCTTCGCTGAACGCCAGCAACTTGATGACTTCGCGGTCGACGAGAAGGACACTTTTGAGATCGATGGCCACCGCGCCACTTTCCTGTCCGAGCAAATCACGAAGCATGTCCAAGTCCTGCGCCCTAATCCGGCCGCTTATGCACAAAACAACAAGATGGTCTTCACCAACGAGACGGTCGATTCTGCAGCTCATGGTATTTCGGTTGTCGGAAATCCTTGATGAGCAAACCTCAGGCCACTCGCAAACTTCTGAAAACACAGTAGGAACAATAGGCGTGGTCGGCGTGAGCTTTGGAATACCGGCCAATTTGGCCAATTTGGCCATTCTGGTCAGCGCTTCAGCGGAACTTGAACTCGCTTTTGCGAATCTTCAAGGCTCTGATCTTGTGTTCAAGAGTGGACCGTGGAATTCGAAGCTTGGCCGCCGCCCCTGACGGCCCAGAAACCCGTCCTCTGCTCTCGACCAGCGCAGCCTCGATAATCTCCCGCTCGCTGCGCAGCTCTCTTTTGAAAGGCGCGGACACTTCAACCCGAGGTACCGGTTGAGGCGATTCTTTGGACAGCCACACTTCGTCGACTGAAAAGACCTCACCGGAGCTCAGAATCACGGACCTCTCAATCACGTTCTGCAACTCGCGGATGTTGCCGGGCCAGTCGTAGGACTGCAGCAGATCCAGCGTCCTCTTGTCGATCGAGCGGATATTCTTGCCCGCTCGGCTGGCGTAGCGCTTCACGAAATACTCGACCAGCATCAAGATGTCGTCCTTCCGTTCCCGGAGGGGTGGCACCTCGATCGGAAATACGTTTAGCCGATAAAAGAGGTCCCGTCGGAAGGTCCCATTGGCTGCCGCGGCTTGCAGATCACGATTCGTGGCAGCGATGACGCGAACGTCGACCTGGATAGACTGCGCTCCCCCGACTCGCTCGAATTCCCGCTCCTGTAGCACCCTCAAGAGCGCGACCTGCGTGTCGGGCAAGAGATCGCCCACTTCGTCTAAAAAGATCGTTCCACCGTCGGCCAGTTCAAAACGGCCAAGCCGGCGCTCGGTCGCTCCAGTGAAGGCCCCCTTCTCATGGCCGAACAACTCCGAGGAAATCAACGTTGGCGCAAGTCCGGCACAGTTTACACTGACAAAGGCGCGTCCAGACCTCTGGGATCGTTTGTGAACAGCGCGGGCGATGAGCTCTTTTCCCGTCCCCGTCTCTCCAGTGATGAGAACGGTGGAATCGGTGGGCGCGACTTTGGCGATCCGG
>DATFTC010000064.1:0-11187 GCA_035262305.1 Myxococcaceae bacterium
GTTCTCCAGCCTGGAGCCGAAATGGTCGACGGTACCGATTTTGCTCAGGTTCTCACAGAGGCAAGCGACATCGCCCAAAGCGTCGGCCAGAAGCTCACCACCGCGCACGTGCTCCTTGCCCTTTTCACGGTCGAGAACCGGGCTCAAGTCCTGCTCAAAGAACGCGGCATCGATGAAGACCGTCTGTTGGCGACGATGACCTGCGTTCCCCAGGAGGACGATGGGTTGCTCGCCGATCTCTGCCACCGCAGCCGCCAAATCGCGGCAAGCTGCGGGTCATCCGAAACCGATTGTCTGCATTGGCTGATCGGTGCCACGCGCGTCCGTTGCGCCGCTCAGGATCTCCTGGTGCGCTCCGGGCTGGACCTCAACGGGACGCGCAACACCGCGCTCTCGTACTACTTGAGCGGTCGGATGCCCCGTAAACTGCAACTCGGTCGAGCGCCGCGGCAGCTGAGCGCTGCTCCACCTCGGCCGAGTGCGCCTCCAGCGATGCAAGTTGCCGATCTGGCAACGAACGACCTATCGCCCTCGGCTGCTCCCGCGCCCGTCCTGCCCCAAGGAACTTCAGAGCCACCGCCCGCCGTCCCGGAGGGGCGAAGTGAAGCAGCCTTGGACCCGAAAGCGTTCCCGCTCCTGACGTCACTGGGCCGCAATCTGACGCTGCTCGCACACCAGGGAAAGCTCGATCCGGTTGTCGGTCGCCGACGAGAGATCGAAGAGGTGATCGATATCCTCGGAAAGCGGCGAACGAACAATCCATGCTTGGTCGGCGAGCCGGGCGTTGGCAAAACCGCGATCGTCGAAGGGGCTGCGCAGCGCTTGCAGACAGCCGCGGGTCATCCCGGAGAGCGAATCATCATCGAGCTCGACATGGCTGGGCTCGTCGCCGGTACTCAGCTTCGCGGCTCCTTTTCCGAAAGGCTGAATCATCTTAAGGATGAAGTCCGCGGAGCGCAGGGACGAGTCGTGGTCTTTATCGACGAGTTGCACACAGTCGTCGGCGCCGGTGCCACCGGGGACGGTCCCCAGGACGCCGCAAATGAGCTCAAGAGCGCAATGGCGCGCGGCGAGTTTCCCTGCATTGGAGCCACTACCCACGACGAGTTCCGAAAATTCATCTCTTCCGATCCGGCGCTCGAGCGGCGCCTCACCCCGGTAGTGATCAACGAGCCTTCAGTCCCGGAGACGCTGCAGATCCTCGGGGGAGTCATTCCGCGCTACGAGGCGCACCACCGACTGCGCTACTCGCACCAGGCTCTCCAAGCGGCGGCGTCGATGGCCGCGAAGTACGTCAGCGATCGCTTCCTTCCGGACAAGGCGATTTCAATCGCCGACTTGGCGGGATCGCGCTGCCGGCGTGAGGGCAAGAACCTCGTTGAGGCGAGCGACGTGGCGCGCGTGGTCGCCAACCTCGCTGGAATCCCAGAGGAGCGTCTGCTGATGACCGATTCGGCCAGGCTGCTGACGCTGGAGGCGCAGTTGGCGAAGCGGATCGTCGGTCACGCGGACGCCGTGGGGCGGATCGCGCAGGTCGTTCGCCGCAACTACGCTGGATTCGCCAGCCGTCGGCCGATGGGTTCTTTTCTGCTCATCGGTCCGACCGGAGTCGGCAAGACCGAGCTTGCGCGCGCCCTGGCCGAGGTTCTCTTCGGCAGCCGGGACGCTCTCGTCAGGCTGGACATGAGCGAGCATTCGGAGGGCCACGGCGTTTCCCGGCTGATCGGCGCGCCGCCAGGCTACGTAGGGTATGGCGAAGGCGGCCAGCTTACCGAACCTGTTCGCCGTCGCCCTTCGAGCGTCGTGCTGCTCGACGAAATCGAGAAGGCTCATCGCGATGTCCAGATGCTGCTTCTTCAGGTCCTCGAGGAAGGTCGGCTGACCGACGGAAAAGGGCGCCACATCGACTTCTCCAACGCGGTGTTGGTGATGACCAGCAACTTGGGCGCGGCGGCTCTGACTCAGAGGAGCAAGGCCCTGGGCTTCGCTGCTGAGGGCAGCGATCAAGACTCACCGCTGCAATCCGTCGAGCGCGCAGTTCGCCAAGCCCTCCCTCCGGAGCTGTGGAATCGCTTCGATGAGCGGATGGTGCTGCGCCCGCTGGACGCTGGGCAGTTGGCGCAAATTGCTCTGCTGATGTTGCTGGAAAGCAGTGAGCGACTCGCCGTGGAAAAGGGGATTAAGTACTTCGCAACCGAGGAGGTCATCCAACGGCTGACTGCGCCGGGCTCGCTCGATACGGGTCTCGGCGCCCGTCCGCTGCGGCAGCACGTACAGCGCCTGGTGGAGGCGCCCTTGGCGGAACGCATCTTGTCCGGCCATTTTTCCCCTGGCGACTGCATCCGAGTCGCCGTCCGGTCGGGCGAGTTGATCTTCGAACGCGCGCAGAGCGGGTAACGCGATGGCAAGGCGAACCCCTTCACGCAAGCGGGCCATGCCTTCCTCCAAGCGGAGTCATACGCCGCACGCTGCTCTTCCCTCCCTGGCGATCGTCGGCGTCGGGCGAACCGGCGGTGCTCTCGCGCTTGGCTTACAGCGGGCGGGGTGGCCGGTGCGGATCTTCCCTCGCTCTGGCCAATCGACTCGCCGCGCCGCCGCTCTGCACCTACCGCTCGCCGACCACGAAGCACTGCAACAAGCCGACGTTTGCGTGCTCGCCGTGCCCGATAACGCCGTGCCGCTGGCGGCGAAGATGGTGCAAGCGGACCTCGGACCGCAGACGGCGTTGGTTCATTGCTCGGGGGCGTTGGATCTTTCCGCGTTCGGATCGGATCCGGGAATTCTCGAGCGCCCACGTGGCTCCTTTCACCCACTGGTGGCGATCTCGGATCCGCGAGATGACCTTGCCGGGCACTTCGTCGCGTTGAGCGCCAACGCTGAAGGGCTTCGAGACCTGTTGCGCGCGATGGCCAAGGACGTTGGACTCTCTCCTTTGGAAGTGCCTGAATCGGGTCGGGCGGCGTACCACGCTGGGGCGGTACTGGCGGCGGCAGGCCTGGTCGCTTTGGCATCATCGGCGGCAGCTGCCTTCGCGGAAGCCGGGGTCGATGAGCAGACGGCGATCAGGGCGCTGCTGCCGTTGATGCAATCGGCTCTGTCGGGCATCGAGCGCCGAGGGCTTTCCCGCGCGCTGACGGGGCCGATCATCCGAGGAGATGTGTCCGTGATTCGCGGCCACTTGGAGGCGTTACCCGCGGAGATCAAAGGCCTGTACCGCGATTTGGCGCTGCGCGCTTTGTCGCTCGTCCGAGCTCAGCTTCCCAAGGAAACCCGGATCGCGCTCGAACAGGGGCTCAACATCACAACAGGATGATGCGCGGCCCCTGAAGTACTTTGCGCAGCTCGCCGAGAGCGGGCTCCAGGGCCGCTTCTGCTTCGGTGAGGTGACGCATGCATACCCAGGAGCCCTTTCCGCTCCAAATTCCTTTCAGGGCCCCCACCAGACTCAGCGCCGGCTCGAGCAACGGCGATGGCGCCGCTTCGGCGGTCGCCGGCTTTCCGAGCTTCTGCTCAAGATGCGCGGTAAACCGCTTCACCGCGGCTCGAAGCGCCCCCGGGTCGAAGGCGGTCAGGATTGGCTCGAGCCTTTTCGGATCGAGCTTGACGATGCGCAGCGCGGCCGTGGCAGGGACGGCTGGATCGAGCACCGAGAATTCTGACGGATGAAATGCTCCCAGGGGCCCCTCCTCCGGCGCCCGCGTTCGATAGGGGATCAAGTCAACGAAGAGAAGCAGTGGATCCATCCCCTTTTCGAAGGCCGCCAAATCGCCGGGCTCTACGGGTGGGAACTCCCCTGGAACTCCGATGTGCAGCAGCGGGAAGACGACCCCGTCCCAGAATTCCTCCGGTGCGAGTCCGGAGGCGGTGACGGTGGCGGACAGGTGCGTCATCAGTTCGAAGACGCGAGGCACCCTGTCCCCTTGCTCGCGCAGTTTCCTGGTTGGATCCAGGCGCTGAAGGACGGCGATGATCCGAGCATCCAGCAAGGTGCGAGCGTCGGCAGGAAGTCGCCCGCCCGCCCGCGTAAAGCCGTCTCGGACGTCGGCGATCAGTTGACTGATCGTCGAATCCCAGGCGGTTTTCGCTTTGGCCGGATCGATTGCGAGGAATTGAACGAAGCCTGGATCGAAAATGCGCTGGTAGTCATCGGCGCTCAGCTTGGTGGGCGCCGCCGCTCCGGCGGCCGAAAATCGCGCTTGAGCCAGGGAATTTCCAACTTCCTTTGCAAAGTCGTCCAGCCTCGACAAGTTCGCGCGGGAGAGGGCCTCGGCAACTGAACCAAACGGCGAAACGACGAGCAGGGCGGTCGGGAAGCCGAGGACGGCCCCCTCCACTGATTCGCGATTGGGGAACCAGAATGCCTGTTGACCCTTGATCAGCCGGGCGGCGTATATCCCGGCCAGCCCGAGGGCGAGCCCCTGGTGATCCGGTCGGTCGATCTTGAACGGCCCCCCAAGGAGCTTGATCACCGATTTTTCGATCTCGAGCCATGGCGTGCTCTGCTCATCGATCTCGCGGCGATCCACGGCCCGAATGGCCGCCTTGAGTTGCTCTACCGCTGCAGTGATGTGGGGAGGGGCCGCGGGCGGGCTCATTGCGGACATTGTCCAACTCTCCTCTAAAGGCCGTACAGATGATGCGCCCGCGCGTACTCAAGCACGGCACGGTGAACGAGGTTGCGCGGCTCCTGCCCCCGCTCCAGCATTTCGCGCACCTCGGTTGAGGACACCTCTGCGAGAGGTGGGCCCACCGCTCTCGGGCTCGGATGTCCTGGCCGCTGCACGATGATCACCGGCGCCAGTTTTTCGATCTCATCGAAATCTTTCCAATGGGGCAAGTCCTTCACGATGTCCGATCCGATCACCAGGGAGAAACGGTGGCTGGGGTACGTGGCCACCAAATGCTTGAGCGTGCTCACCGTTCGGCCATCCCCTCCCAGTTCGCGCTCAATCTCGCAAACCTTGAGCCATCCGGAAGCATCGGCGCACATCGCTTGGCACATTCGCGCGCGGTGATCGAAAAGCGCAAGTGGTTTGCCGAAGGGGTGACGATAGGAAGGCAACAACCAAACCTCATCGACGCCCTGCGTCGCCCGGACGAACACCGCTGCGATCAGATGTCCGAGGTGCGGTGGATTGAATGAGCCGCCGAGCAATGCCACCTTAAGAACTCTGGCGCTCATTTGATGGATAGCTTCGCGCGCTTGTGAAGCGCCAGGAGCTGTTGCTTGACAATCGGACGGCCGTCGAGCGCAAAGGCCGAAAACAGGAGATCCCGATCTGCGCGCTCAATCAGACCGCAGGTTTGCTCGGCTGCGCCGGAAAGCTGCCCGGAGGTGACGAAAAATCTGGGCCCGATTTGGACCACTTTCGGCTCCGCTCCTTTGCCGTGGAAGAAAACCGTCGCGTTGAGCAGGTCCTCACGGTCGAGATCATTCTTGTCATGAACGATGCAACAGAGCACCTCGCCCAACATATCGAAGGCCCTCTTGCCGACTTTGGGATTGGTATAGTGTGGACTCTCGCGCTCGGGCGCGCGAACGAACTTGTCTTCCAGGCGAAGCAATGCCTGGGCCTGGGCAAGCTGAGAAGCGGCGCGCCTCTTCTGGGCAATCCAATTGTCAAGGTCGCTGTACCGTCCTCCGGCGAAGAAGAATCGCTCCGCGCCGAGCCGCCGGAGCAGCTCGTACGCAGCCCCGAAGGCCTCGAGGTCCCCGAGGCTGTCTGCCAGAAGTCCGATCACACCAGCAGCTCCTCACACATAGAGCTCGTATTCGGATCGTCCGGAGAGAAAGTGAGCGAGCTGATCTTCGAATCCGGCCACCAACTGCTGCAGCGGCCAATCGGATTCGATTCCCTCTCGAACCTGATCCGTTCCACAGAGCAAGTCGAAGGCCGGAATATCGGCGACAAACTCATAGGGGTCGGTGCGCCAGCAGAAGCGCGTTCCGCCCAACCGCCTCGCGGTTTGGATCACCGCGATTCCGGTCAGCAGCGGCCGGAACAACTGTCGGTCGATCACATGGATCATCGCGCCAAAGCAAACCTTCCCGGCGTGCTTGTCGAAGCCGGGCACGAAGGTTACCGGCCGGAAGCGGACGCCTGGCAGATCCTGTTTGTTGAGCTGGTCCGCGACCGCGTCGGAGTCGAGCCAGGGTGCTCCAAACTGCTCAAAAGGCCGGCACGTCCCGCGTCCCTCGGAGAGATTGGTGCCCTCGCACAGACACATCCCAGGATAGACAAGAGCGGTATCCGCAGTGGGCATGTTGGGGGACGGCGGCACAAACTGCAGGCCCGTTCGATCCCAGTATTCGGCTCGCCGCCAACCTTCGCACTTTGCGACGGTGAGTTCGGCGCCGAACTGCTGCTGCGCATTGAGATAGCGCGCAAGCTCGCCCATCGTCATTCCGTGGCGGTTGGGGAGCGCAAAGAGGCCGACGAAGGACCGGTAGCGCTCGCCCACCAGGTTTCCCTCGACTTGTGTGCCGCCGATCGGGTTCGGCCGATCCAAGACGTAGAAGGCGACCCCCGCTCGAGCCGCCTCTTTCATCGCCAGCGCCATCGTATAGACGTACGTGTAATAGCGACTGCCCACGTCCTGGATATCGAATACCAGGGCGTCGATTCCATCGAGCCATTCCGGTTTGGGCGACAGCGAATCAACGGTCGATCCATACAGGCTGTGGGCGGGCACGCCGGTGCGAGCATCTTTCGCTTCATCGACGGCGACCATGTACTGGGCTTCGCCGCGAATTCCGTGCTCGGGGGCGAAGAGCACCTCCAACTTGACCCGCGGCTCATTGGCGAGCAGGTCCGCCAAGTGGCGCATCCGCGAATCGACGCTCGTCGGATTGACGATCGCCCCCACCTTTTTCCCCCGAATCGCGGCGAAGCCCTCGGCGACCCACCTGTCGAGCCCGGTCCTCACCATCACCGGTTCCTCCAAGAGCGCGATCCCTTCACTCGACCTCAGCCAACTTGGTGGGCGCGGGCCTCGACTCCAGCTTGCCCGAAGCCCTGAGGTTGTCGAATTCGCAATGAAGGTTCCGGCACCCGAGCGCGATCTTCCCCACCCTTCCTTGAAAATTGAGCAGCAACTTCTTGGCGAAGCGTTCACCATTGACGAATGCTTCCACTTCGGTCCCCGCGCTGCGCTTTTTGAGCGTCAGCTTCACCGTGAAGTTCGTCCCATTCGCCGGCACCGGCATTTCATCCGCGACGAGGTTTTCCAGATCGCGCGCGGTGTTGCCCGTCACCTCGTCTCCGGACGGGGTGAGATACCGCCACGACAGACGCATGCCCGCGTACTCCTGGGCGAAGACGGACACTTGGAGGTCCCTGATCCGAAAAGCGAGCTCGCCGAAGTGCTGAGCGTTCTGCTCGCTCGGGAAGTCTTCTTCCAAGCTGCGAAGCTTCATGTCCACCTCGGCGCTGAAATCATCGGATGAGAAGTAGCGGTGGGCAACATAGGCGCGAGGGATGAGCTTTTGCCCGCCGGTCTCGCTGCCGGCTTGCGTCGCTTTGAGCACGCCATCCTCGAGCTTCCAGGTCCCGGCGTGCGCGTTGATCTCTTCGCTCCCCTCTTCGAAATCAACCATCAGCGCCCCGAGTCCACCGGGCGTTTCTTTCCAACTCCCGGACGCGAACAGGTCTCCCTCCGTATTCGCGGGGTATTTGCCAGGCCCGGCGTGGTCGTGCTTCTTCAGGTGAACTATGTCCACCTCGGTGCCGTTGAACACTACCGCATCGTCGTTCTGTGCGACCCGGATGCTTACCGGGCCAAACCAATGCTTGATTAAAAATCCGATGACCGCGAGCGTTCCGAGCGCCATCAACGCAATTCGTATGCCGCGCCAGCTCGTCTGGATCACCATCCGCCCTGCCGAGCTTGGGTGTCGGCTGCGCTTGGCGGCATCGGACTGATCCGCGACGCCGCTGATTCCGCTCTGCGGGACGAGCACTCGCCCCGATCCAGTCGGATCGATCAACCCCTCGAGATCGGAGCCGATCGCCGATGCTCGAGCGTATCGAGCGGTTGGATCGGGCTCGAGTGCCTTGGCCACGATCGGGTCGACGCGGGGATCCAGACCCTCGACGCGCTGGGAAGGAAGCTTGAAGCGACCGATCGGGACCTCGCCGGTGAGCAGCTCGTATAGGACGACGCCGAGCGAATACAGGTCGGCCCGGCCATCCACATTCCTCGCATCTCGCCGCTGTTCGGGCGCCATGTAATTCATCGTTCCCATCGCCACCGCGGTGCCGGTGAGGTGCGAGCGAGCATCGGCGCGTTGGATCCCCGCCAGACCGAAGTCTGCCACTTTCACATTGCCGCGTGCGTCAACGAGGATGTTCTCCGGCTTCAGGTCGCGATGGATGACCTGCTTTTCGTGAGCGTAATCGATCGCGCGGCAGACCTGAGCAATGATCTTCAATGCCTCTTGAGGATTGAGCCTGCCGGCGTTCATCACCTCTCGCAGCGAGCGGCCCGCGACGTACTCCATCACAAAGTAGTAGTGAGCTTGGGCGATCCCGCGGTCGATGATCTGGATGATGTTCGGGTGGCTCAAGGACGCGAGCGCGGTGGCCTCCTTGTCGAACCGACCGACAAACTCGGGATCCTTCGCGAGTTTCGGGGGCAGCAATTTGATCGCGACCTCGCGGCCCAGTGAGCGCTGAAACCCGCGCCACACCTCGCCCATCCCGCCCTTGCCGAGGATCTCCCGCACTTCGTAGCCAGGGATCTCCACGCCCGCCGCCGCGCCGATGAAGGTGCGCTCGAGCTGCTCCGCCCGCGGGTCGGCTTCCGGTGGGTCGGCGGCCGAAACGGAGCCCTCAGAGCCGTTTTGGTCGTCCGGCTTCGAAGAGCTGCCGCGGCTCGGCGGCGTCGCGTCCGTCCGCTTCACCTCAAATCGGATTCCGCAGTCACAAAGGATCTTTTGACCGGTCACGTACACGCCGACGTCGTGAGCCTGACTGCAGTTTGGACAGGCCTGAGTCGTCATTCGCCGGCGCCGGTCGCTTGAAGCCCCGTCACCTTATAGATCACTACGCCCTTCTCTTTCCCCTTGACCTGGGCGACAGGCAGGGCGATCGCCTCGAATCCCCGACCCGCGCGCTTCACCGTGAACTCCGTCGCCAGCACCTCGCAGGGCTTGGCCATGCTGCACAGCCTCGCCGCAGTGTTTACCGAGTCGCCGATCGCCGTGTACTCGTGGCGATCCTTGGAGCCCATGTATCCAACCACCGCTTGCCCGGTATTGACGCCGATGCCGATTGAAATCGGGTGTTGGCCAGCGGCGGCGCGCGCGCGGTTGAGGATCTCAATCTCGGCCTGCATTTCCATTGCTGCGCGAAGAGCTCGGGCGGGGTCGTCGGGGTGAGACGAGGGAGAGCCCCAGACCGCCATCACGCAGTCGCCGACGAACTTGTCGAGGTTTCCCTCGTTGCGGAAAATCACGTTCGCCATCGCGCTGAAGAAGGCGTTGAGCATCGATACCGTCTCTTGCGGGCTCTCACTCTCCGCCATGCTGGTAAAGCCCCGGATATCGGCGAACAGCACGCTCACCTCTGCCAGGCGTCCGGCGCGGAGCAGCTCCACTTGTCCCTTCACCACCATCTCGGCCACCGCCGGCGAAAGAAATCGCGACAGCTCCGCCCGCGTTACCGCCTCGGCTTCGATCTTTCGCGCCAGCTCGGCATTTTCCAAGGCGATCGCAGCTTGGGAGGCAATGCCGGAGAGAATCTTCAGGTCCTTCTCCGAGAACGCGTTGGTACGCTCCCGCGTATCCAGGAAGAGCACGCCCTTGAGCGCGCCTTTGGCCAACAGTGGGACCGCCATCGCAGACCGGATGCCCTGGGCCACGATGCTCTCCGAAGAAGAGAAGCGCGAATCGAGAATCGCGTCGGCCGTGAGCACCGCTTGTCGCGTCTCGATCACCCGCTTGAGAACCGTCTCCGACAGAACGACCTCCTCGCTGTCTTTGCGCCGGTTTCGCACCATCTGCGGCTCGAGCTCGCCGCTGCGCTCGTCCACCAGAAAGAGCACCGCGTTGTCCGCAGCGAGAAGCTGAAAGGCCACGTTCAGAATCTTGTCGAAGAGGCTTTTCTGGTCGCGCTCGAGGCCTACCTGGCGGTGAAACTCGTGAGCAATTCGAAGCTTCTCGTAGTCGAGGCGCAGCGCGCCGATGTCGGTGAGCTGCTCCGCCGGACGAAATTCGGCCTCCTCGACGTGCTCGATCTGGGCCAGGAAAGCGGGGATCGACTGGGCGCTTGCGACGACGGTCACGTTCGGGGAGGTGGGGCGTTCCTTTTCGCCGTCGCGATAGACGAACCGGGAATTCCCGAGCGAAATCTCGTCCCCCTCGCGGAGCTTCAGCTCCCGGATACGCCGACCGTTGACGAACGTGCCGTTCGATGAGCCGAGGTCGCGCAATAGGTAGCCGCCGCCTGCTCGCTCAATGGTGGCATGTTCCTTCGAAACCTCGCGGTCCATCAGCCGCAAAGTGTTGTTGGGATGGCGGCCGAGCGTCACTTTTTCGGTGAGTGGAAACTCGCCCAGCTTGCCGTCCGGCATGCGCCCCAACAGTCGCGGCCGTCGCGCTGCGCTCGGCGGGACCGGTTGAGTGAGCGGGATCACCACAGCCCTCAAGGGCTCGCCGCATGTCGCGCAGTTGCTGGGCGCCGGCGCCGGGGTCGGATTCCGACAACGCGGACAGACGGCAGGCTGCATTCGATTGCCCGATCCGGAAAAGATCTCGCTCGAGACTACCAAAGGGGGCGTGTGGACGAAAGATGCGATGGGAGCGGCGACCGAGGTGAGTTTCGGTCGCGAAAGAACGCTGTTAAAGGTACGCAGGTGAGAATCAAGCAGAGGCCCGAAGACTTTTCCGTCAAAGAGTCCTTCCATTTCGAGCCGTCGCGCAGTGGAAGGTACCGGGTCTATCTCATGACCAAGCAAAAGCTCTCGACCTTCGAGGCGGTGGAGCACATCCGCCGGCAGTTCGGCCTCAAGCCCGGCGCGATTACCTACTGCGGGCTCAAGGACAAGCAAGGGACGACGGAGCAACTGATTGCCATCGAGGGGACGGATGTCTCGCTCCAGGAGCCGCGGCTGCGGCTGAAGTTTCTCGGTCGCAGCGACAGTCCATTGCGGCCAGCGAACGCGGCGTCGAACCGCTTCGCCGTCACA
>DATFTC010000065.1:0-2084 GCA_035262305.1 Myxococcaceae bacterium
GGCACCGCGCGAATTACATGAGCTCGGCTGTAACGCAGGGCGCAGTCGGCATGGCTGCCGGCAGCGATCCGAGCGGACGCCCGACGCTGTTCATCTCCGAGCTGTTCGTCAAGCAGCTGCCGCCCGTCAACACCGAGGAGATTCGGGAGAAGCTGCGTTCCGCGATTGCCCGGAAGCGAAAAGATGCGCGTGCTGCGGCACTGAAGAGCGATCCGCTGCTCGAGGACGTAGCGCAAAAGTACGTCCACGCGCTGGCCGATGCGAAGGGGAATCTTCCCAAGGCTCGCCAAGACGAGATCCTCGCGCCTGTGCGCAAGCCCTTTTTGACGGTGAATGTCATCTCCGGGGCGAAGAATGAGCCTCTCGACTTCGCCGAGGAGCCGGGGATCATCGCGAGCTTGAAAGTCTACGGGATCGGCGTGGCGCAGGGCGCGCACGCGCAGCTCGGCAAGAACGCCACCTACGTCACGGTCCTCATGGGCACCCGCCGCTAACAAGCTCCGGTCTCCGACGGCGGTACCCGTCTTCTGATACGTTTCGGGCATGAAGCGTAGGGCAAATCACCAAAGCGCGAGCGCTCGCTCGCTTGCGGGCGTCCAGCGGCAGGAGCACCGCGTGGCCAAGGTGCAGGAGACCCTCGTTCGGCCGTGGGCACGGCCAGCGCTGTTCGCGATCTTCGCTGCCTCCGGCTTCGCCGGGCTGATCTACGAGTCCATCTGGGCGCACTATTTGAAGCTCTTTCTCGGCCACGCGGCGTATGCGCAGACGCTGGTGCTCGCGATCTTCATGGGGGGTATGGCGGTAGGATCGTGGATCTCCAGCCGGCTATCGCCGCGCTGGCGAAACCTGCTCACTGCATACGCCATTACCGAAGGTGCGATCGGAATCCTGGCCTTTGTTTTCCACCAGGTATTCATTGCCTCCACTGGGCTCGCCTACGATTCGATCCTGCCTCGACTCGGCGGCTCGACCGCTGCGGTGTACGCCTTTAAGTGGGGGCTCTCCGCGCTGCTCATTTTCCCCCAATCGGTGCTCCTGGGAAGCACCTTCCCCCTGATGACTGCCGGAGTGCTGCGCAGCTTCGCCGACCGGCCCGGCCGATCCGTGGCGATCCTTTACTTCACCAACAGCCTGGGCGCCGCCATCGGAGTGTTGATCAGTGGCTTCGTGTTGGTGCCGGCGGCCGGGCTCCCGGGCACGTTGCGGATCGCCGGGGCAATCAACTTGCTCGTCGCCGCGGCGGTGTGGTTGATCTCTCCGGCGCCCACCCCGTCCGCGAGGGTCGAGGGCCCCGCCAGGGCGAGCCGTGACCGCACCGTCGTTCTCCTTCTCCTGGTGTCGTTCATCACCGGGGCGACTTCGTTCCTTTACGAAGTTGGCTGGATGCGGCTACTGGCGCTGGTGCTGGGCTCCTCGACTCACGCTTTCGAGCTGATGCTCAGCGCGTTCATTCTCGGCCTTGCGTTGGGAGGACTTTGGATTCAACGGCGCATCGACCGGCTGAGCCGCCCGGTGCGAATGCTTGGATACCTCCAGCTGGCGATGGGGGTGCTCGCCGTGGCAACCCTCGTCGCCTACGCGCAGGCATTTAAGGTGATGCAGTGGCTCGTCCTTCACCTCCAAAAATCGGACCAGGGCTACGCTTTGTTCAACCTGTCGAGCAACGGCATCGCGCTGGCGATCATGTTGCCGGCGACCTTCTGTGCGGGCACCACGCTTCCCCTGCTGACTTTTTACTTGTTGAAACGGGGCCACGGCGAGGCGAGCGTGGGCCAGGTTTACGCGGCGAACACGCTCGGGGCGATCGCTGGAGTCTTCTTCGCAGTCCATGTCGGCATTCCCCTTCTTGGGGTCAAGCATCTGCTTTCGCTGGGCGGCGGGCTGGACGCGCTCGTAGGCGTCGTCCTTCTTTGGAAGGCTGCGGACTTCTCTCGCCCACGGGTACCGATTTCACTCACCGCAGCAGGTGCCCTGGCGATGGCGGTTCCGATTTTCTGGTTGCGCCTCGATCCACTCGAGCTTGCGTCCGGCGTTTATCGCAACGGCGAGATTCTCTCTGGGACAGATAGGATCCTTTACTACCG
>DATFTC010000066.1:0-28518 GCA_035262305.1 Myxococcaceae bacterium
CGGATGGCGACTCGGACGCGGCCGACAACACCTACTGGTCCATCGATGACCAACAATGGACGACATCGACGGACCTGCCCAATCCGCGAAATCACCTCGGCGGCGCGGTGGTGCTTGGCCAGGTGTACATCGTGGGAGGGCGCCACTCGTGGGACGAGACTGCGGGAAATCAGTCTGAGCTCGACGTCTTCGATCCCACCAGCTCGAGCTGGACACAGTTGACCGACATTCCGCTGGGTCGGTCGGAGATCGCCGGCTCCACTTTCTCCGCTGGCGGTCGCCTCTTCGTGATCGGCGGCTCGGTGAATCCCGCCAGCCCGAGCTCTGACGTCTGGGTCTATGATCCGAGCGCGGATCAATGGAGCGCGCTGCCGCCGTTGCCCAGCCCGCGCAAAGGCGCCGTTGCAGATGTGATCGGCAACAAGATCATCGTCACCACCGGCTCGCCGACCGGCATTGATCCTGCCGGCACGACGTGGATCGGCTGCTGCTTGTATTGAGTCGCACTCCTAGAGCGGTGCGACCGGCTGCGTTCGGCAGGATGTGGGGGAGGCTGCTCGTGCCCTCTTTGGTAAAATCGAGCGATGTATTCCAGCGCAGTTGCGTATCTCACTGTGCTCCTGTTCACCGCAAATCCGTATCTCGAAGAAGCGAAGGGATTTTATGAATCACTCCGCTTCCGTGAGGCGGAGTCGCGGTTGCGACTGGCGCGACAAAATCCAGGCAACACTCCGGAGGAAACGCGCGAGATTCTCGATCTGCTGGCGCGCACGGTGGCTGCGTTTGGAAGGTTCGACGAGGCGGAAGAGATCTACGCGGAGCTCCTTGCCAAGGATCCACACGCCCCTGCTCCTGCCCCGGCGGCTCCGGCGATTCTGAACGCATTTGTCAAGGCGAAGAAACGGCTCTATTCGCCAAACTACGTCAAACTGTCGCTGGGAAAAGTAACTGACGGCGCACTGGAAGTGCGGCTCGTCGATCCGTGGCAGCGGGCCGAAGTTTTGTTTCTGCTCGAAGGTAAGGCGCTCGAGAAAAGGAAATTAGCGGTGGAAGACCACCGAGCGATCGTCGAGCGCGCGAGCCTCGGTCGCCAGTCGAGGGTCGAGGCGCGATCGGCCGCGGGCGACGTTTTGGCCACGCTCGATCTCTCCTTGGTGCGAGCTCCGACAAGTACCGCGGCCACCCCGCTCGCATTGTCGGTCCCAGCGGCGCCCGCTGGAGACCTGGCGACCGCAGGACCTACGCCTCCCGCGACGCGCCCTTGGTTGATTGCCGCCGGATGCGGGACCGCGGTTGCGGTAATCAGCACCGGCATATTCACCTGGCGTGGCCTCTCGGAGAGAAATCAAATCAATGACTCGCTAACATTGAATAGCGCCCAAGAGCGGATCTCCACCTTGCCCGCCGATCAATACCGCTCGCTCGAGTCGCGAGCCAATCGGGATCTGAGCCTGGCGGTGATCTCCGCGGGCGCGTCGCTGATTCTCGGAGCGGCCACGGTGTATCTGTGGGCTCAAGAATGAAACAGCCATTCTTAGGCGGCGCTCGCACTGCGCTGTATTTGATTGGCTTGCTTGTAGCGACGGGAGTGGTTGCCTTCTCCTGCAAGTTCGTTCAACCGAGCGACCAGGTGCTCTTCGATTGCGACTCGTCGGGAGGTTGCACGGAAGGCTTTGCCTGCGGCTACGACCGTATCTGCCGGCCCATCGCCAACGATTGCCGGTCTACTTGCGACGGCGGCTGCTGTGTCGACAACGAATGCATGACGTTCGATCGTCAAGATCAGAACGCGTGCGGCTACAGCGGCGCCGCTTGCACGCAGTGTCCCGGCGCGGCGAGCTGCAGGCGCGGGGTCTGCATCAATAGCAGCTGCGACTCGTATTGGGACCAGTGTTATCTGCCCGGCGCCAATCCAGACGGCGGATGCGTTCAAGGCCTGACCGATACGCGGTGCGGCGCATATGGAGTCATCTGCAAGGCCTGCGAGCCTGGGCAGCGATGCTACATCGGCGCTTGCATCTGGCCGGGCACCGGGCAGCTCGGCGATCCATGCAGCGGGCCGTCGAATTGCGGCATCCAGAGTGGAATCTACCTCGATTGTTACGGCGCGGCGCCCTTCCCGGGCGGCTACTGCGCTCGCTGGTGCGATCTCAATTACTCCTCGGATTGCGACGGCGTTTGCGTTCCCATCGCCGAGGACCCGACCCAAGGCGGAATCTGTTACGGCGGCTGTCGCACCGACGGCGATTGCCGAGACGGATACAGCTGCCAGCGGCTCAGCACCGGAAATGCGTGCGTCGGCCGGTGTGTCACCGACGCCCAGTGCCGCTCGATCGACGGAAATCGAACCGGCTACTGCGGCAGTGACGGGCACTGCTGCGGCGGGACGGGGTTCCCCTGCTGCCCCGGGACCGATGGTCTGCCGCAGTGTCTCGGAAGAGGTCTCGGCGGCGGCCCATCGCAGTGCGACCCGACCGGATTCTGCAACTGAGCGCCGCAAAGACAATGGGAGGGCCGGATGGTGCAGTGGCACCCGCATTGAAGCGCGTCCGACTACTCGAATTTTGCGCTGACTGACTCGCGAGTCCCAGCCTTGATGAATCTGCGCACCGTTCGCTTGCCAAGCTCGGGGTTCTCGAACTCGATCGTCACCGAGCCCTCCCGGACTGCATAGTCGGCGATCGGCGTGTCGCGGATGAATCGCCCGTTGATCTTGACGTGAGCCCAGGGAACGGCGTCGATGGTCAAATATCCGATTCGCTGGCGCTGGGCGTCAGAAGCAACTTCGGCTGTTGCCTCGCCTGCTCTCGCACTGAGCGTTTTGGTTTTCTTGCGCCGCTGACGCGGTGCTATCAGCGGTACCGGCGGCAAGGAGGACGCGGATATCTGTGCATGTCTCGACGGTGGTTTGGCGGGTTGCGCATCGGACGTAGACGAGGCCGCGGGTGCCGGTAGATCGTCTGATCGCGGTTTACTTGGTTGTGCGCTCGCCGCAGAGGAGGGTGCCAACGACGAAGTGTTTTCCGACGGCGGCTTACCAGCTTGCGCGTTGGACGTAGACGAGGCCGCTGGTCCTTTCGATGGCAGGTTACCGGCGAGCGCGTCGAGGGAAGTTCCCACCTGCGCCGAGGCAGAGCGTCGAATTGCGAAAAAACGAAACGCTGGCACCGAGGCGCCGGCAAGAACGCAGCACGTGCCCAGCAGGGCAAGCAAACGCGCGCGGGAGACGCGAAACTTCAGCCCCGCGAGCTTGCGGCGCACGTAGGTTGTACCATCGAGATCCTTCGGCAGCGCCGGCTCATTCGTCTGGTGAGACAAATCCCCCAGGCGGACCAAACCGAGATTGGTGCGAAGCCCTCTCAGAGCCTCTCGCGCGGCTTTGCCGCTGCGAGGTCGATCGTCGGGACACTTCGCCAGCAAGCTGAAAACAAAATCATCCACCTCAGGAGTAATCTCCGGCCGCAGGGCTGTGAGCCGATCGGGCATCTTCTCCAGCTGCGCCGCCGCCACCTCCGCTGCCGTGCCATCCTTGAACGGCGGGCGCCCGGTGAGCGTCTCGTAGGCGACGCAACCGAGCGCGTAGAGGTCGGTTCGAGGGCTGATCGCTTCGGCGCGCAGCTGCTCCGGAGCCATGTACTGCACCGTGCCGATCAGCCCCTCGCCGGCGGACTCGGTGTGCCAGGTGTCCTCGCCGGCTCGCTTGGACAGCTTGGCGATTCCAAAATCGAGCAGCTTCGTGTAACGGGAGCCGGACGATGGCTCGGTGACGACAAAAATATTACTCGGCTTCAGGTCTCGATGTATCACTCCTGCGCGATGGGCGGCGACCAGCGCGGAGAGCACCTCGTCCAGGATCCAGAGGCACTCGGAGACGCTCAGCTCGCCTTTTTCAGAGATCAATTCGCCGAGCGAGGCGCCGGTGAGGTACTCCATCACCATGTACGGGCGCCCGTCAGGCAGCTGGCCGAAATTGAAAACGTCCACGATTCCGCGGTGGCGGATGGACGTGCTGGCCCGAGCCTCCTCGAGGAAGCGCTGGATTTCCTTCTCCTCGCGCGCGATGTCCGGCCGAATCACTTTGATCGCGACACGCTTGTGAATGACCGGTTGGAGCGCTTCGTAGACAATTCCCATCCCGCCGCCGCCGATTTTCGAGGTGATGACGTAGTCGCCGAGCTTGGTCCCGATCAGCGCATCTGCAACGGTCTGAGCGTTCAGCACTGGCGTTCCGTCTCGACGGCAGGATCGAGTAGGGAAGTCCGAGTTTACAAGAAACCGCCGCGAAGACGTCCTAGCCGAGGAGAGGGCACAGAACGTTCTTTTCACCCGGAGCGAAAGCGCCTCAGCAGGCAACGCTCACCCTACGCGCGATTGTGCGCGCATTCCAAACAGCGTCCCCGACGGTAGGCGTAAGCCGCTCCGAGGGTGGTCTCCAGCAACAAGTACCGTCGCGAAGTCAGTCCTTGTTCCGCGAGGATCCGGGTAGGAAACGCACAGAAAGTTCCTCGAGAATCGAGTCTGTTTCAACGTGCTATTACGATTTCCGAGTGCGTTCAGCGGTAACTGTCACCTGCACACAGCTCGTTAGTTCTGTCTCAGTCCCATTTCTTGACGTCATTTCTTCACATCGAAGGGAAGGACGACGTGGCCGAATGACTGGCTGTTCGTCGCGTCAACGAGGTCCATCTCGAAGTTGGCGTGCGTCTCGTTCGATTTGAGGCTCTGGAAATAGATGTACCCTGAAATGTGCCCGCCATTTTGAAGAGCGCCCGACGGCAGCGCCTCCGCCAACATATCCTGGGTGGGCAGCTGCTCAGGCCAATAGGCGTACATCCGTTCGTAATACAAAGGATCATACGCGTATGGATATCCCCAGGCGGTCCAACCCGGGTAGTACCAGGCGTAGTGCGGCGCGATGTAAAACCCTTCGTGGCGAATGCGCGGCGTAACAACGACCGGAGGCCGGCGTTCATTCGGTACTCCGGTGGCCGGGTGCTGTTCATACGACGCGAGCTGGACGGTTCCCTCAACGCTTCCGGGCGGCGCTTGACCGATGGTCGCCCGCACCTGCAGCGGCGGAATCGCGGCGTAGGCGAATCCACTCGATCCGACGAGCTTGAATGTGGCGTATCCGATGCGAAGCACGCGCCCGCTCTGGTTTTCGATCGTCACCTGCACAGGAGTAAACACTTTGGCGAGGTCCTTCGGGTCGCCCTGCCAGGTGTCGCCCGCGGCGTAGACGCGGACGCCTGCGTCCTCGACAAATGCAAGGTTTGGATTGCCCGGTGCGCGAGGAGCGGCTGGGTCGGGCTTTAGCTCGGGCAAATGGCTGCAAGCGAAGAGGCTGAACGGCAAGACAGCGGAGATGACAAATGAGCGAAGCTTCATGACGGGCTCGTAAATGTCAGCGGGGAAGAATTTTTTCTACGGGCAAAGTAGTGCCGGTCCGTCACCCCTGCAAGCGATGAAGCTCGGCGCGCAGCACCGCAATGGTTAAGGCGACGCGCCAGTTGTCGGCGCCCTGGTGCGAGTCAATTGGCGCGGCGCCCTTGGCGAAGGGCTGCGAAGCTTCAGCCGAGACTTGAGCAGCCTCTGTTAAGTGACGGGTCTCTGCGTTTGTTTCTCCGCCGATGGCCGGGCTGTTGCCGCGGGTCAGGCGGATGCCCGCCAAAACCTGGAAAACGCGGGGGCGAGCGGACACTGGACGCCAAGTCTCTTGAAAACGAGGCCGAAGGGCGAGTAGACAGCGCGGGCCATCGCGCGGGAGGGGAATCTATGAAGCTCGTTCACCGGGATGTCTTTGTTTGTCTTTCTCTCTGCCTCGGACTGGCTGGCTCAGCACAGGCCGACGTCATTCAACTCGTATCGAGCAAGGACAACACGCTCATCGAAGGCCCGAATGCGGTCAGCGACGGCGCAGGGCTGCACTTTTTCGCGGGCACCACCATCGCCAGCACCATTCGGCGCGGGCTGATCGCCTTCGACATCGCCGGAAATATTCCGGCCGGCTCCACCGTGCAAAGCGCCAGGCTGCAGCTGCACATGTCGAAGACGATCGGACCCGAGGCAGTCTTCGAGCTCCACCAGGCCTTGGCGAATTGGGGCGAGGGCACAACGATAGGAACTCGCGGCGAGGGCGGCGGCGCTCCCGCCACGGCCGGGGATGCGACTTGGCTCAATACTTTTTGGGACGACAGCGGCTCGCCGCCGACCTGGGCCAATCCGGGAGGCGACTTCAGGGCCGACGCGAGCGCCAGCACCTCGGTCGCTGGCGTTGATTTCTACACGTTCGCAGCCACCAATACGCTCGCCGCGGACGTCCAATTCTTCCTCGACAATCCGCAGTCCAATTTCGGCTGGGTCCTCATCGCGCAGGATGAGACGGCGATCGGCTACGCGAAGCGCTTCGATACCCGGGAAAATTCGAACCCCAGCTTCCGCCCGCTGCTCACCGTTGAGTTCACGCCGCCATGAGCGTTGCGTTGAACTCGTTCCCCGTAACCGCGGCGCGGAACAGATCGCCTACCATAACCGCGGCGCAGGGCTGAAATCGGGCTCACGACTGCGCGGAACTGAAATCGGCCGTCATGCCTGATGCGCGGAGCTGAATCCGCCCCGCGACCCGTTGCGCGGACTTGAATCCGCCCCGCGACCCGTTGCGCGGAGCTGAAATCGACCCCATGACCGCGCGGACTGAAATCGACGCGGTGATCGCGGCGCAGAGCTGAGATCGGCCCCGTGACTTCGGCGCCGAGCTGAATCGCGAAAGTAACTTGCGATTGACGCCGGCCCTTGCCGGCCCTATTCCAGCGCCGAACTCATTCCAGCAGGTTCTCCATGCCTCTATCCTTTGATGAAGCGTTGAGAGTAACGCAAGCCGCGCACGAGCGGGCGCGACAGATCGGCATCCGAGTCACCGCCGTGGTGGTCGACGAGGGCGGGCTGCTCCAATCACTTGGCCGCATGGACGGCGCGCCTCCGCTGTCCGCGCAAATCGCAGAGTCGAAGGCGGTGGGCGCGGCGCTGTGGCATCGCGACGGCGCCTCGCTCGCGCAGGTGCATCAGGAGCGGCCGGGCTTTTTCCAAGCGGTGGCGCATCTGGTGCGAGTGCCGATCATCCCCGGGCTCGGCTCGGTCTTGATTCGCCGCGAGGGCGCGGTGCTGGGTGCGGTCGGGATAAGCGGAGGCAAACCCGAGCAGGACCTCGATTGCGCCGAGCACGGGCTCCGAGCGCTCGGCCATTGACGGAGCGGCGGCATTCGCCGCAGCCCTTTTCGCCCACGCCACTCGGACGCGCTGCGACCGAGGTCGACGCGGCGAGTCCGTTGACCCTGCCGCGAAGGGCACTGATCGCAGCGGCAGCGTTTTGCGCAGTTCCTTCGCCAACGCGACTAGGCGCTCGCTACCGAACGTCGACGCGGCAGCACGGTTGACTTCCGCGAAGGCCACTGTCGCGAGCTGAGCATACGCGCCGAGCGCCAATCGAAATCAATGGACAGCGCCGCGGATCGGCGTACGGATGCACCGCTCAAACGCAAAGGGGGAACCATGCATCCACACGCTGCCTTTCGAGGCCTAACCGCGATCACCACCGCATTGCTCGCCGCAGCGTCGCTTGCACCGAGGCCATCCGCTGCCGCTTCGTGCGAAGAGCTCGTCAATTTCGCGCTGCCGAGCGCGAGCATTGAATCGGCCACGCTGGAGACGTCAGGAGAGTTCGATCCCCCGCCGCCCGCGCTCCCCATCACCGGCTTGCCGGCCTTCTGCCGCGTCGTCGCGGGCGCGCAGCCGACGAAGACTTCGTCGATTGCCTTCGAAGTCTGGATGCCGACGGTGACGTGGAATGGCAAATTCGAGGGCGTCGGCTCCGGCGGCTCGCTCGGGAGCATCGGCTACACCTCTTTGGCAGACGGGCTCAAGCGCGGCTACGCCACGATGGCCAACGACAACGGCCATACGGGCAGCATGTGGACGTTCGCCGACGTTCCGGAAAAAGTGATCGACTTCGGATATCGCGCCCAGCATGTGACAACTCAGTTGGGCAAGGCGATCACCGAGGAATTCTACGGCGTCGCGCCGCAGCATTCGTACTTCATCGGCTGCTCGCAGGGCGGCCACCACGCCTTGATGGAGCTGCAGCGGTTTCCCGAAGACTACGACGGAATCGTCGGCGGCGACCCCGCGAATTACTGGACGCACTTGATGGTCGCGGAGCTCTTCAACTCGCTGGAAGCGACGCTGGCCGATCCCGCCAATGCGCTCCCTGCGAGCAAGCTGCCGGTGATTACCCAGGCGGTCATCGCCGAGTGCGACGCGAAGGACGGCCTGGTGGACAGGTTGATCACCGATACTCGGCGCTGCACGTTCGATCCCGCTTCGCTTTTGTGCCCGGGAGGTGACGAGCCCACCTGCCTCACCGCGGCTCAGGTCGAGGCGGTGAAGCAGATCTACGCCGGGCCTCACAATCCGCGGACCGGCGAGCAGATTTTCCCCGGCGAACCGAAGAGCAGCGAAGAGGTGAGCTGGCAGGGATTGTGGGTCGGGGTGACGGTGCCCGGCGGGAGCTCCTACGAGTTCTTCACTCATGGTGTATACGGCGACGACCCGAGCTTCGATTATCTGACCTTCGACTTCGATGCCGACGTGGCCTACACCGATTCCAAACCAGTCGCCGGTGAAACATACGCGTCGGCGCTGAACGCAATCAATCCCGACCTCAGCAATTTCAAAGAGCGCGGCGGGAAGTTAATCATGTATCACGGTTTCTCGGACGGATTCATCACACCGTTTAACAGCATTCGCTATTACAACGAGGTCGTCGCCACGATGGGGCAGGGCCCGGCGGCGCTCGAAGAGACGCAGCGGTTCGCCCGCTTGTTCATGGTCCCGGAAATGGGCCACTGCGCCGGCGGGCCGGGCCCGACGAACTTCGATCCGCTGGTCGCCCTTGAGCGCTGGGTGGAGGATGGTGTCGCGCCCGACAGAATCATCGGCTCGCATCTCAACCCGGATTCCACGGTGGCCTTCACCCGCCCACTCTGCCCTTTCCCTCAGGAGGCGCGCTATCGCGGACATGGAAGTGTTAATGACGCTGCGAATTTCGTTTGTCGCTACACTGCGGTCACGCCGCTTCCTTTGATTGACGCATTTGCCGACGGCGAAATCGACTCCTCATTGTGGAGCGTAGACGCGTCCGAGGGTACCGCCAGCGAGGGAGGCAGCACGCTGACCCTGAGCCCAAACGCATTGACCGGCGATTCCCGGATTCTCGTCGTCAGCAACGCATTCTACGATCTGACCGGCTCCGCGGCTTCGGTCCAGGTGAATCAGGTCGTCAATCTCGGGGAAGTCAACAACATCTTCTCGGTCCAAAGCGGTTGGGATAATGCGTTGCATTGGTGGTACGAAAACGGCATCCTGTACGCGATCTACTATTCGTCCGGAGTGAGCACGACAGTCGCCGCTCTTGAGTACTCGGCCAGCCAGCACGCCTTTTGGCGAATCAGGGAATACAACGGCGTGGTCTTCTGGGAAACGTCGGGAGATGGCTCGCTCTGGACGACGGAGGGAACGGCCGCCACCTCGCGCGTATCTTTTATTCGCACAAGCAACGTGGTGCTCGCTGCCGATACCTTTGGAAGCGGCTCTGCCGATCCTGGCCAAGCTCGTTATTCAAATCTGAAGGTTCAATAGTACTCGACGACTGCGGACTCTACCGAACTAAGCAGTACCAGACGCCAAGGAGAATCGTAATAAAGCCAATTGTTCGAACCCGTAGGATTGAGCCTCTGAAGCCGAGTAATTTGACCGTTTTCGGCGTATTAAATGGGAACACGACGAATTCGATGCCCAGCAGCACCACAACAATTCCGAGAAACGGGTAAGGTCGCATCACGGCGGCTGTCGCCAGCGCCAAAATGAGAATTAGAAATGAAATCACAAACGTCAGCCCGAATCGCTCGAAGTAGTGAGTGAAGCGCCGCAGCTTCTGCTCGTACTCGGGTAAAACATAGAAAGTCGTTGGTTTCGGATGCATACCGAAGCGATCGGGCATGTTGAGCACGATCTCCTTTACACGATCAGATTCTTCGTTCGTCCAAGCACAGCGATTCGGCATTTCCGTTCGCCTCCGCCGTTGTTACCTCGCCTACCGCTGCCGGACAACGCGGCGCCCGGCTGCGGACCGACGGGAGACGGCTCGTGTTTCATACGCGGCGACCAGCTCACAAACGACAGAGTCCCGGTCGCCGGCCACGTCGTGCCAAGTGTATCGCAGCACCATCCACCCGAGCCTTTGGAGGCCGCGATCGCGAGCGCGATCATCGGAGAATGCGCCCCGCGTTCCGTGCTGCGCCCACCCGTCGAGCTCAACGCAGAGCTGCGCCTCCGGCCAAGCCAAGTCCACTTCGGCGATCAATAGTGAACCGTCGAGCACCTTAAAGTGCAGCCTCGGCTTGCGGCCCGTCGCCCGCGCCAGCTCAATGCCCAATGATTCAAGCACGCTGTCGGCGACTTCGTCTTCACCTCGATATTCGTTCATCAGCGCCCGCAAACGTGACGCTCCCCGGCGTCCTCTACCACGACGCTCAACCGCCCGGGAAATCCACGCGAGGTTGCTCATTCGTTGCCGAAGTGCCGAGTCGAGCGTCGCTCGAAGCCACGTATCATCCAGGACAGACGCAAGGTCCATCACCGTTCGCGCGAGATGAGTAATCCGAAAGGGTCCTCGTCTGACGGTGTCGCGCTCAATCAAATCCCGCGAACGCCATACCCGCGCGCCAGAGACACTCGGAGTATCTCGTGAAGCGGGAATCGTGATCTGAACCGATTCGACTGGTGGAACGTCCAATCCCAGCCGTCGTGCAGCACTTTCGTGGGATAGTACCGCCCCGTTGCCGGCGGCCAGCATTGCACCCATCTCCTGCTCATCCAGATTCGGTTCGTGCGCGCCCAGTCTATAGACACCACGCTGAAGCTGAATCCACTCCCCGGTCTCGATCCGACGCCACAGCCATGTTTTGGAAACATCGCATTCGGCAACGTCCCGCGCGCTCACCACCCCGAATTGCTTTGACCCCAGCTGGACCAGCCGTTTTACGCCCGCCTTCCCCATCCCGCCGCCTCCCAAGATATCTTCATACTACGGGTCAGCATGTTTTTGGCGAAGTGTGTGGGAATTTGTTTCCGTTGAGTAACTAACTCCCATACAGCTGGCCCAAAAACACGGCTGATTGCATCGGAGGCGGTCACAGCGCATGCGGGAAGAGTTGTCAGAGCAGTAGCGGCGACGACCCGGAAGCTGCCGGCATGAGCCGCCTCGCGCGGCCGGATTCGAATCCCAGCGGCGCGGCGCTTGAGTATTCCTCGGCTATTCGCTATCGCTTCCGGCCTCCATACAAGACCTTCGATCGGGAGACAACATGAACACAAAATTTCTCCTTGCAGTGCTGATCGGTGTCACCGCGCTTGCGCAGAAACAAGACGGCCAGCCCGCCGCCCGCTGGTGGTCGTACATGCAGGTCCTGGCGAGCGATCGCCTCGAAGGAAGGCGAACGGGAACGCCCGGCCATCGCAAGGCGGTGGAATACGCCGCCGCGCAGTTTAAGAGCGCAGGGCTGAAGCCGCTCGGAACCGACGGCTACTTTCAACCGATCGAGCTCGTGAGCCGCACCATTGATGAGACGCGATCCAAGGTGGAGTTGGTGCGAAATGGCAAGGTGGAGAAGCTCGATTTCGCGCGCGACGCTTTTATCGTGCCGACGCCGGATCTGGCGGAGCGTCTCGAGGTACCGCTCGTATTCGCGGGGTACGGCCTGACGCTTCCGGAGAGCGGGATCGAAGACCTGAAGGGCCTCGACGTCAAAGGCAAGGTCATCCTCTACTTCATGGGCGCGCCGGCGCCCATCCAAGGGCCGCTCAGCGCCCATGCGCAGTCGGTCCGCGAGCGCTGGAAGGCGTTCCAGGCGGCAGGGGCAGTGGGCTGGGTGCGCATTTTGAACCCGGAAAGCATGGACCTTCCCTGGACGCGCTGGGCGAACAACCGCAGCCAGCCGGCGATGTCTTTCGCCGACAGATCGTTGCTCGAAACGAACGGGTTACAATTGATGGCCTCGGCGAATCCCGCCGAAGCAGAAAAGTGGTTTCAGGGCTCGGGGCACACCTTCGCGGAGATTCTTGCTGCCGCGAAAGATGACAAGCCGCTTCCGAAATTCGAGTTGCCCGCGAAGATTCGCGTCACCGCAAAACAAAAGTCGCAAAAAGTCGTCTCCGATAACGTCGTCGCCGTGTTGCCGGGGAGCGACGCGAAGCTGAAAGACGAGTACGTCGTCGTCTCCGCGCACATCGATCACATCGGCATCGGCAAGCCGATCAAAGGCGATTCAATCTACAACGGCGCGATGGACAATGCCTCGGGGGCCGCCACCGTTTTGGATGTTGCGGCCAGCATGGCGGCGGCAAAGGACAAGCCTCGACGGTCGATCATCTTCTTGTTGCCGACTGGCGAAGAGATGGGGCTGCTTGGCTCGAAATACTTCGCCCAGAGACCCACGGTGCCGGCGAACGCAATTGTTGCAAATCTCAACACGGACTGCTTCATGCCGCTGCATCCTCTGAAGTCGCTCCTGGTGTTCGGATTGGATGAATCAAACCTCGGCGACGACGTGCGCGCGCTGGGGTCGCAGGCGGGGTTGGAGATCATGCGCGATCCCCAGCCGAAGCGTAACCTGTTCATTCGCAGCGATCAGTACAGCTTCATCCTTCAAGGGGTTCCTTCACTTGCGATAGGCGTCGGGTTCCGGCCGGGCACGAGCGAGGAGGAAACCCTGAAGAACTGGCTCACCGAGCGATATCACGCACCCTCGGACGATCTGCAGCAGCCGATCGACCGGCGCACGGTCGAAGGTTTCAACCGAGCATTCATGGCTTTGGCAATTCGGGTAGCAGATCGCGAGACGAGGCCCCAGTGGAGCGAGAGCAGCTTTTTCCGCCGCTTCGCCAAAGACAAACAAGCCGAGCCGGCCAAGCGCTGGTGGTCGCACATGGAGGTTCTGGCAAGCGACAGCCTCGAAGGACGCCTCACCGGGACCCCGGGCCATCGCAAGGCGGCGGAGTACGCGGCCGAGCAGCTGAAAAAGGCCGGGCTGAAGCCGGCGGGGACCCATGGCTATTTCCAACCTGTCGACCTCGTCAGTCGCAAGATTGACGAGGCCAATTCCAAGCTGGAGTTGGTGCGCAATGACAATGCCGTTCAACTCGATTTCGCCGAAGATGGCTACCTTTTGCCTGCTCCGGATCTCTCGGCGAGCCTCCAGGCGCCGCTGGTGTTCGTCGGCTATGGTTTAACCATCCCGGAAAACGGTATCGAGGACCTGAAGGGCATCGATCTCAAAGGCAAGGTCGCCGTCTTCTTGTCGGGCGCACCCACGTCCGTTCTCGGGCCGCTGAGCGCGCATGCGCAATCGGCGCGCGAACGATGGAAGTCATTCAAAGATGCCGGCGCGTTGGGCTGGGTCCGGATCCTTGATCCAAACAACATGGACATTCCCTGGCCGAGATTGTCCAACAGCCGCAATCAGCCGGCAATGACATTCGCCGATGCATCGCTGAACGATATCAGTGGGCTTCGCCTGAGTGTCACCGTGAACCCGGCGCGAGCGGAGAAGTGGTTCGCTGGCTCGCCACATAGTTTCGCTGAAATCATCGAGCTGGCCAAAGACAACAGACCGCTGCCGAGGTTCGAGCTGCCGTCGAAGATTCGAGTGACGGCGAAACAGCAACCGCTGAATGTCACATCCGACAACATCGCCGGGTTACTGCCGGGGAGCGATCCCAAGCTGAAGGATGAATACGTGGTGGTCACTGCGCACATCGATCATCTTGGGGTAGGCAATCCGATCAATGGCGACTCGATTTACAACGGCGCGATGGACAATGCCGCTGGCACCTCGGCCGTGCTGGACGCGGCGGCGCGACTGGCCGAATCGGCGGACAAGCCCCGACGTTCGGTGATCTTCCTTTTGGTGACGGCGGAGGAGAAGGGCCTTCTCGGCTCGAAGTACTTTGCCAACCGGCCCACCGTTCCAGCCAGCGCAATCGTCGCCAACGTTAACGTCGATAATCCTTTGCCGCTGTATCCGCTGAGGTCGCTGATTGTTTTGGGTTTGAATGAATCAAATCTTGGCGAGGATGTGCGTGCGATAGGATCGCAATTAGGGCTGGAAATTCTAGCCGACCCGCAGCCCAAGCGGAATACTTTTATCCGCAGCGACCAGTACAGCTTCATCCGCGACGGCATTCCCGCGCTCGCGGTCAAAGTCGGTTTCAAATCGGGCACCCCGGAGGAGGCGACGCAGAAGAAGTGGCTCACCGAGCGCTATCACGCGCCTTCGGACGATTTGCTGCAACCCATCAATAGGCAGACGGCCGATGGGTTCAACCGCGCGTTTGCCGCGCTGGTGTTGCGGGTCGCCAATCGAGAAACTCGACCGAGCTGGAACGAGCAGAGTTTCTTCCGGCGCTTCGCCAAGCTGCGGAGTTAATCAGCTTTGGCGAAACACCCAGCGGACCACCCGACCGCCCTGGCGGTAGAATAGAACCTTCATTCTACCCTCTCGGTCCGGGAGTAGCGCGGCCTCACCTGAGCGCGTCGGGCGCCGATGGGTGACGTGCTAACGATTGGGCGCAGCGGTTGGAAGTCGACCGCCGCCGCCAGGTCACATCGGGTCGCCTCGTTGCGCCACGAGCAGGTCTTGCATGTCGTTGGCGTGCTCCTCTTCTTTGGCCAAAATCTTCTCCAGCATCTGACGAGTGGTGGGGTCGCGGTTGGCAAAGTAACGGATCATCTCACGGTACGTCTCGATCGCGATTCGCTCGGCGACGAGATTCTCCTCGATCATCGAGATCAGGTTATCGCCTTCGACGTACTGCGTGGACGAGCGAGTGAGTAAGCCATCTGGGTTGAAGTTCGGCTTGCCTCCCAGCTGGTTGATGCGCTCGGCGATCATCTCCGCATGTTCGCCCTCGTCGCGGGAGTGGGTAGCGAATTCCTCCTTAACCGCTTCACTGTGGATGCCCTGCGCGGCGATGGAGTGATATTTGTAGCGCAGGACGCAGACCAGCTCGGTGGCCAACGCCTCATTGAGGATCTGGATGGTGGTTTCGACCTTCCCCTCGTAATTGTCGGTGACCGCGCCCTCCTCCATGTGCTCGCGGGCTCGCTTGCGAACTTCCTTCACGTCGAGAACGAACGAACCGGTTTCAGCCATTTGGAATCTCCTTGGGCGCTTGGAGTGTCGCGCCCCGCTTAGCGTAGTTCTCCGATTCTCGCCGCACTGTCGAGCACCGAATCCGCTGATCGAGCGGGCCAGCCTTCGATCGTACGGCACCAAACACTTGCGCGTCATGGCCACGGCTGAATCGGAGCACGCGTGCTCACGAATCGCTCGTGCGCCACTGCTCGCTGTCCGATTCACATCGCCACTTGCAGTCCGTTCGTCCCGGCCCAGCGTTGCAGGATTTCGCGCTCTCGCGTCGTCGGGAGCCTGTTGAACCGGCCTCTCGCTTGAACGACGGCCCTTGTCTGATTGCGGACCTCAACAGTCAACATCGCCCAGTTGCCGGAGTTGTCTTCTCTGGTCAGAGTCCAAATGGAGCAAGAACCCTTTTCCACGCTGTAGGCATACGAAAAAACGCAGTGAGACTGGCGCCTGCCCTCAGCCGCGAGGTCTTTCGCGTTCAGGATTTCCGTCACTCTCCAGATCTCCTTGCGAGTGCCGTCGTTCTTGTCCGTGCGCGAAAAATCGAACTCGGCGTTGCGGATGCCTGATGGCTTGAAGAGGTTGAAGCTTCCGACTTTTGTCTTGTTCAGCTCGGCGTGCCACTCTTCCATCGCGCGCATCATCGACAATGCGGTTCTTCCCTTGAGCGAGAAGCTCTCATTCTCTCGCCTGCGGTGGAGAACGTAGTCGCACATCGGGGCCACTTGGCTTGGATCCAACATGTCTTGGTTGGCGAACCACTGCACCACCGAGCTCCAGAATTCTTCACTCGCGGAGTCCTGGATCTCTCGTCCCCAGACAGTGGCTGACAGAGCAGCGGAGAGCCTCGCCTCTCCTCCGAGCCCAATGACCTGCGCTCTGCGCATCGCCTGAATGACACTCTGGTCGACGGAAGACTTGAGGAACTCGTGACACATCTTTCGGGTCAGAGGAACAGACAGGTTCTTGTTCTTGACGTAGGTGTAGAGCGACTCGCCTTTGGCGAGGCGATCGATCATCGGAATAAATATCGCGCTGTTTGCGGAATCGAAAAAACCGCTCCAGAGAAACGGGGGAACTCTGTACTTGGCCAGCAGGTGATTGCCGAGCGAGCGGAAGAGCGCGATCGCGCTCTTGCCCTGAGGCGCCCAATCTTGAAGTTGCCGCACGTGTCGCAAGCCGAGAAGAGAAGAAAGTGCGGACCGAAATCGTGGATCAGCGGCCACGTGGTCAGCGACTCTTGGGCAGATCCTGACCACTGGCTGGAAGATCGCGTCGATCGGTTTAGGTCTTCCCCTCTCAGCCAGCGCGGCATCCGACTTCCTCTGCCTCTCGACGACTGCGGCGAGTCGCTTCTCCTGCTCGGCTTCCCTTTGCTTTCGGAGCGCCGCGCGCTGACGTTGACTCTCGACGCGCTTCCGGTCGTCTCGCTTCATCCTAATCCTTAGCCGAGCCGGAAGATACACTCGTGCGCTCGCCGCATGCCATGTTGCAAGTGGTTAGCTGCGGTTTGATACGGCGCCAGTCGAGTCGCGGCTACTCGTAGTTGCCGAACACTTTCACTCGAGCCACATAGCTCGTCGCATCCGTGGGGAAATACAGCGTTGCCCGGTACGATAGCGAGACACGGTTCGGGTTCAGGTTGATGAAGTTGGGATCGATGGTCGCAAATCCAAATGTACCGCTGTCGTTCTCGGTCGAGATCTCGATCCTCACGATGATTTCATCGAAGAAGACAGCGTCGTTCGTGCGGTAGTCGAACAACAGATCAGTCTGCACCGCGTTGCTTTCGAGCAGGTTTCTCACTGTCCCGGACACCGTCGCGCCGCCTCCCCCCAGCGAGCTCGAATAGTCGTTCGACGCACCTGGATCGATCGGCATCGGAATCGCTACGTTCGCTTGTAGCGGCACTCCTGCCCAGACATTCATTCCAGGGACCAACGTCAAGACCGAGACGCCGATGCACAATGCAATTGTTCTCATGGCTCATCCCCTACCCCGGGCGAAAGTTGCAGGATAGCATTACGCTCGCTCGAGACCCCAACTTGCAACTGTCGACCAATCGGGCTTCGGTCCGTCGCATATCCGCCAAGTCGACGTGATTTGAATCGCGAGGCTCTTGAAGCCGACGCGCCGCCCGCCTATTTGTGCAAGATGGCGACGCGAGGAGATTTCTGAAGACGTTGGCGGCGGGGGTGATCTACATGAAGTCTCGACTTTCATCGGCGACGGAGCCGCCCCAGGGCCCGCCGCCCGGTGCACCGCAGGAGAGCGACATCAAGTTGCCTGCCGGCGGCAAGATGCCAATGCGAACGCTTGGACGCACCGGGGTCCAGGTTTCAATGATTGGAATCGGCGGCAGTTCAAGACGACGGTGCGCTTTGACGGCACCACCGCCCATCCGAAGTGGCTTGAATCCGCGCAGATTTGAGCGACTCCGGGCCTGCGCGTTCTCCAACTTCGCTCGGGTTGGGCGATTCACGCCGTCTGTAACTTCCCCCGATCTCCGGGGTACTGTGCCGACCTCAGCTGAAATCCTCTTGTTTCACTGATTGAATCTCCGAGGGTGGCGCATGATTTTAAATCGCTCATTTTTTCTTCTCGTCGTCGGTCTCGCTGCCGGCGGGTTCGGTTGCGCTCCGCGAGGCGCGCTGGCAGACGGTCGAGAAGCAACGCGTTCGAACAATCAAGCTCGCTTAACGAACGCGCCACCGACCGGCTCGAACTTGAACACAGCATGCTCAAGGCCCGCGGACCCCGATGGGCCGGGCGCCAGTGCTTGGGCTTTCATCGACGAAACAGGCATGCTCGCCTACGGAACGCTGTCGCAGGGAGGAGATCGCCTGCTCGACTTTTCTTACGCCGGCTACGCAGGTGGCGGCGTTGCCATTCCTTTCGTCGCAACCCAACAAACGGTTGGCCCCTCCGGCGATGACGATACCGGGGCGATTCAGGCCGCAATCGACGCCGTCTCGCTGTTGAGCCCCGGAGACGACGGCTTTCGCGGCGCGGTACAGCTTTCCCAGGGGACGTTCACCCTGCAGGGAAGCCTCTCGATCAGAGCTTCCGGAGTGGTGTTGCGCGGGAGCGGATCCGGTCCGGACGGATCAATTCTCATGGTGGCGGGCAATCCGCGCGCCCTCATTTCCATTCAGGGCAGCGGCAGCTGGGCAACTTCCGGTGGACGCGCGTCGATCGTCGATGATTACGTGGCCTCGGGCTCGAACAGCTTTACCGTCGACGACGCCTCGGGATTCGCGGTGGGCATGGCGGTGCTCGTCGATCGACCGGTGACCGACGCGTGGGTTCAGTTCATGGGAATGGATCATCTGGTTCGAAGCGGACAGCCGCAGACGTGGATCCGCGCCGGCACGTTGATTCACTCCGATCGCGTGATCACCGCCATCGACGGCAATCAGATCACCGTCGATGCGCCCATTTCAGACTCGTTCGATTCCCAATACATCCGCCCGTCCTACGCGACGATCGTCCCCTACACGTTCAACGGACGGATCGCCCAGGTCGGGCTCGAGTCGCTGAGCTTCGTTGCGCCGCCCGTGCCGACCCCGATCAGTCAGCCGATATTCAGCTTGCTTCAGATGAAGGCGCTGGCCAACGGGTGGGTGCGCGACGTGGTTGCGCAGGATTTCATCAACGGTCTCACCATCGACGGCACATCGAAATGGATCACCATCCAAGACATGGCGTTTACGCACACGGTGCCGGCAGATACTTCGGCTGGCTCGCCGGCGGACTACGGAATCGATGGCCAACAGATTCTCATCCACCGCTCGTCGTCTCAGGGAAATCATTGGTTCTCCGTCGTGACGCAGGCCACGGAGCCGGGACCGAATGTGGTGTTGAATTTTTCTGCCTCCGGCACCTCGACCAACCTCGCGCCGCATCAGCGCTGGGCGACCGGGCTTCTCCTCGACAACGTTTACTCGCCGACCGGCGGCATTAACCTCCAAGATCGCGGCAACGCAGGCAGCGGGCACGGGTGGTCGGTCGGCTTCGCAGCGGTGTGGAACAGCATCGCCAATACGCTCCTGATTCAGCAGCCACCGGGCTCGACGAACTGGTCGATCGGCTCGTCGGGCAGGCTGACGACAGCGGCAGAGCCGGGCAGCCCAGATCACACGCCGCTGCCGATGGGAACCATCGATTCGCATGGCACGCGCGTGACGCCCGGCAGTCTTTACCTCGAGCAGCTCTGCGAGCGGCTGGGCCCTCAAGCGTTGGCCAACATCGGTTACTGAAGTCTGTGTTCGGGCAAACCCAAGCACTGGCCAGCATTTTGGTCAGTGAAACGTCTGTCTTCGGGCAAACCCAAACACTGGCCAACATTGGTTACTGAAACGTCTGTCTTCGGGCAAAACCCAAGCAGCGCCAACATCGGTTGCAGAGACGTCTGCCGTCGGCCGACACCGTAAACAATTCAGCCGCTGTTAACGAGCGCTAGCGGCCGCTTGTCGACGCGTTTCGAGCGCATCCCAGAGTCGGGTTGGCGACGTGCCGCGGCTCGGCTGGCCAGCAACAGCCAGGAGTCTCCGAATTCGTCGGACAGATAACCCGACCGCTCGGAGTAGGACGATGCTCGCGCCAATAGCTCTGCGGAGGCGAACGCGCGCAGCAGCGCGTAGTGGCTGTCGGTCGGCCGGTGAACACCGGTCAATAGCCCGTCGACGACCAGCGGCCGATGATCCGGTCCGAGCACCAGGTCCGTCACGCCCGAGCCTTCCACGATTGAACCGCCGTTCTGCTCGGCGGCGCCTTCCAACGCCCTGACCACGGAGGTTCCAACGGCGACGATGCGCCCTCCGCCGGCACGCGCCACAGCCACGGCGCTTGCGGTCGACGACGGAATCTCGAAGCGCTCCGGCAAAGGCAACGCCTGATCCAGCGCCGGATCTCCCGTCGACGAGAGGCCCGCTGCGTGTGTAACCGAGGCGAGCTTCACGCCAGCCTTGAGCAGCGCGAACAACAACTCCCACCGCAGCGGGCGGCCGGCAGACGGCATCTCCACAGCCCATGGGCGCGAGCCATACCCGACCTGCACGTGCCACAGCTCGAGCGGAGCGGAGCTGTACGAGTACTGCACCGGTCGACCCGCGCGATACAGCGCGGACCAGAGCGCCGCACCTTCGCGATCGAAACGAAGCTCGACCAGGCGCGCGGAGTGCGGCGAGACGCTCTCTACCACTGCCGAGAGCTCGGCGAACTCCAGTCGCTCTCCAGCTGTCAACCGCACCGGGCTCGGGCGGCGCTCGGTTGGAGTTCTCCAATCGCCGCCTCCGAACAGAACTGCGTGGAACGCGCCGCTGGGCATCGCGCCGACGAGACGCGCTTCGACTGGCTCTCCGCCCGGTGCGCGCCCGGACAGCGACGCCGGAAGAGTCGCCGCGTCGTTCACCACCAGGAGATCTCCGCGGCGAAGGAAGCGAGGAAGGTCGCCGACGTGCGCGCCGCGAAGGCTTCGAGCGCGCGGGTCCACGACGAGCAATCGCTCGCTGAGCGCATCGTCTCGTGGCCATGGCGCAGGAGTCATGGCGCCTCTGCCAGTGGCGCCGCCACCAGCCGCGCGCCGCTTTCGATCTGCTCCGACTCCGCAATCATCCTCGCTATCCGACGAGCCACGTCCGCCGGCTTCGCCAACGCCGAAGCATCCGCGTCCGGCATCGCCGCCGCGTGCATTTCCGTATCCATCTCCCCCGGATCGACGGAGAGGAAACGCACTCCAAACGGCTGCAGCTCGGCAGCCCAGATCCGCCCCAGATGGTCCTGCCCCGCCTTCGAGACTCCGTAGGCGCCCCAACGCGGATAGGCCGCCACCGCTGCATCGGAGCTGACGTGCACGACGAGCCCTCGACCTTTGAGCGCCATTGCTCCGGCGATGATCTTGGTCAGTCGGAACGGGCCGACGAGATTCACCTCGAGAACTCGATCCAGCTCCTCGCAATCGGTGTCGAGGAGCAGCCGCAGCGGCATGGGCCCCAGCGTGCTGGCGTTGTGCACCAGCAACTCGATCGGACCGACCAGGGCTGCAGCGGCGCCCGCGATCGCATGCGCGTCCCGCTTATCGCCGACGTCGCCCCGGAGCGCGTGCGCTTCTCCGCCACGCGCTCGAATCGTTGCCGCCACCCTGGCCAGCTCTTCGGCGCCGCGCGCCACCAGCGTCACCCGCGCACCGGCTCGCGCCAGCTCCTCGGCCAGCGCCGCGCCCAATCCCTTGCTGGCACCGGTCACCAGCGCGCCTTTGCCTCGCACGTCCATCTCGCACTACCTCCTCTGCGCCAGGAGCGTAACGCGCCGGTGCTGCATCATTGGCAGCGGTGACAAGGGATTGGCAGAAGGCTATTTTGCTGGCATGGACGACCTCGCCACTCACCTCGCCGCCAATGTCAAACAACTGCGCACCACTCGCGGCTTCACCCAGCAGCAGATGTCTCGCGTATCCAGCCTGCCGCGCGCTACTTGGGCCAATCTGGAGTCGGGCAGCGCCAATCCCACCTTGGCGGTGCTGCACCGGGTGGCGAGCGCGCTGCAAGTTTCCATCGAAGAGATCCTCGCGCCGCCGCGGGCTGCGTCGCGCTTTTATCCGCGGGACGCAGTTCCCGTTCGCTTGCGCGGGCAAGTGAGCGTTCGGCATCTGTTGCCCGATCCCATTCCCGGCACCGAGGTCGATCGAATGGAGTTCGCGCCGCTGGCGCGGTTGACCGGCGTGCCTCACACTCCGGGCACCCGCGAGTACTTGACCTGCGAGTCCGGGGCAATCGTGCTCGTGGTGGGGGGAGAGACGTTCCGGCTGCAGCCCGGGGACGTGGTTTCTTTCCGCGGCGACCAGCGGCACTCGTACGCAAACCCGGCGCGCGCGCAGGCGGTGGGCTACTCTGTGGTTTTGCTCGCTCCCTTGGGCAGCCGATGAGCGCCGCCTCGAACTTCCGACTTCGATGTGGGGGTCGAGAGTTTCGAGCGGTCGAGCATGTCGAGCGCTCAAAAGTCTTCAACTTTGGACTTTCAACTTCCCTCGTTCCTGGGAAGTACCACCGTAAACTTCGCTCCTTCCCTCGGTTTGGTCGATAGCTCGATCCGGCCGCCGTGCGCCTGAACGATATGCTTGGTGATGTAAAGACCTAACCCAAGGCCGGCAAAGTGCTCGACCGGAGCTGCTCGCTCGAAGGGATTGAAAATCCGCTTCACATCTCCTTCAGCAATGCCGATTCCCTGGTCGCAGACGGTGAGCCGGACTTCCGAATCCCGGCCTTCAACCGCGACGTCAACGCGCTTTCCGTCGCCGTATTTGACGGCGTTTGAGAGGAGGTTCAGCAGCACCTGCTCGAGGCGCCATCCGTCCCAGGATCCATGCGAATCACCGGAGACCGACAAGCGAATGTCGGTTCCCGCTGCGATCGCCTTCTCCCTGAAATCGCTGATCCCGTCGCGAACAATCGATTCCAACTCGACCCGCGCGCAGTGCATCTCCAGCCCCCCAGTGGCGATGCGAGAAACGTCGAGGAGCCGCTCTACCAATTCGGAAAGGCGATCGGTCTGGCGAAGGGCGTGTTGAAAGCGCGTCTCTACCTTCGAAAGGAACGCTGTCCCGGCGAGCTCCTTTTGAATCAGCCGCTGCAGACCTTGAAGCTTGAGCTGCAGAGCCGTCAGCGGCGTTCGGAACTCGTGCGCCGCCACCGACAAGAAGACGTCCCGCTCGCGGACCGCTTCCTGGGCCAGCTCCGTCCGGTGTCGCTCCTCCTCCGCCTTTTGGCGCTCGCGGGTGACATCCCGGAAAACCAACACCGCTCCCAGCGTTGCTCCGCCCGCGCCGCGGATCGGCGCTCCCGAATCGACGATCGGGCGCTCGATGCCATTTCGCGAAATGAGCGCTGTATGGTTCGCCAACCCCACCACTACGCCCTCGGCGAGCACGCGTTGCACCGGGTTCGCAGCCGGTCGGCGTGTGAATTCGTCGATGATGTCGAAGACGACGCCGATCGGCTGTCCGAGCGCTTCGCGCCGCTCCCATCCCGTCAGCCCTTCTGCGACGGTATTCATTCGAGTGATTCTGCCGTTTTCATCCGTGGCGATCACGCCATCTCCGACGCTGTAGAAAGTCTCTGCCAGGCTGTCTTTGCTTCGCCTCAACTCGTCGTCATATGTTTTTCGACGGGTGAGGTCGCGCGTCACTTTGGCGTAGCCCGCGAGCTCGCCGCTGTGTCGTTTGACCGCGGTGATCACCACCTCCGCCCAAAACCGGCTGCCGCCCTTCCGCAATCGCCAGCCTTCGTCTTGGACGCGTCCTTCCTTGGTTGCCAGTGCGAGTAACTTTTGCGGTTTTCCGCACTCGACATCTTCCGGGGTGTAAAGCAGCGAAAAATGTCGGCCGATGATTTCGTCTGAACGATAGCCTTTGATCGCCTCGGCGCCTCGGTTCCACGACTTGATCACCCCTTGCGGATCAAGCATGAAAATCGCGTAATCCTTGATGCTTTCGATAAAAAACCGGTCCTCGCTTTCGCGAAGGAGCTCGTCGACGATGTCGCGCTCTGCGAGATCGAGTGTAGCCGTCGCCATGGGCGTTTCTTACCCTCCAGCGGTGGGGACGGATCAGCTGCCGTATCGTCACCCCCCGCCAGATAATTCGTATCGAAGATTTGACGGCTTTGTTGAGAAGGCGGCACTCGCCGCGATTACCGCTTCCCCGCTGGCTGGGCGGGTAGCGCGAGAAAGAACGCGCTGCCAGTCCCGAGGCAGCTCTCGGCCCAGATCCGGCCGCGATGCGCCTCTGCGATTCCCTTGGCGATGGCGAGGCCGAGACCTGTTCCTCGATACGCGGTTCTCTTCGAACGCCAGTACTTTTCGAAGATGTGGGGAAGCTCGTCCGGCTGAATTCCCGGCCCGGCGTCCCGCACGAAGTACACGATCTCCGCTCCTCGGCGCTCGACGCCGACACGGATCGCGCTTCCTCTTCCGGTCACGTTAACGGCGTTGGATAACAAATTCGCCAAGGCTTGAATCAGCCTGTCGCGATCGCCCTCCACGGATTCGACCTCCGAGGAGGCATTCACCTCGAGGCGAATTCCGCGTTCCTCGACCAGCGAGTTGAACTGATCCGCCGCCGTCTCGATGACGCTCCTCGCGTCGAACACAGTCCGTTGGACGGTGAGGCGACCGTTCTGAACGCTGGCGAGATCGACCAGATCTCCAATCAGCCGGGACATCTGCTCCGCTGAGTGGTGAATCGTTGCCAGCTTCTTGCGCAGATTCGACGCCTTTTTATCATTGATCTCAGTTTTCAAGGCGCTCGCGGCGCTCACGACAATGGCCGTGAGTGGGTTTTTGAGCTCGTGTGAAACAATTGCCAGCATGTCATCGCGAGCGCGATTGGCCTGTTGGGCTTGCTCAAACAGAATCTCGAGCCCGCGGGCGGCGACTCGTTCTTTTTCAACCAGGCGCGCGCGAGCCACCGCCTGCGCGATGTGAGAAGCCAGCGTCAACGAGAGTTTCCTGTCGCGTTCGGTGAAAATGCGCGGCTCGTTGCAGTAGACCATGAACTTGCCGAGCAGCTTTCGCTGATGGACGAGCGGCACGAAGCCGAGCGCGCGAATGCCCTCCTTTTCAAATACGGGAACACACCGCGCCAGGCTCGCGTCCTGGCGGGCATCGTCGACAAAAATGGGTACCGGGTTTTTCTCGTCCCGCGACCAGGGCGTCTGGCCCTCGACAGTTCGGCGATATCGGGTTGACAAGCCTCGCCACGCTTTGAACCGCATCACGCCGTCGTCATCGAAAAGGCAAAACGCAGCGCGATCTACTTCCATCACCTCGACCACTCCGGCGAGCACCCGCTGATACGTATCATCCAGGCCCTCAGCGCTTGCGGTGCTCTGCGCGAGGTGGAAGAGAAGCTCTGCCTGGCGGCGCGCTGCGCTCTCCGCTTCGTAGAGGCGCGTTCGCTCGAACGCCAGCGTCGTTCGCCGGGCGAGATCCTGGATCAGCGCTTGTTCACCTGCATCAAACGGGTGCGGCCGAGAAAACCCGAATCCGACGACCCCGAGCTTGTTGCCCCTGGCGATCAGCGGGACGCAGGCTCTACAAACGGTGCTGAGAGTTCCGGCGGAGGGGCCATTGGGGAAGCGCATCGCGTAGTCGTCGCGCGATGAAAGCAAAACCGGCTTTCCACTGCGGAACGCTTCGGCAAGCGGCAGCTGCGCGTTGACGGGGAAACGAGCGAACTCAAGCTGGTTTGCCGGGTTCTGCCCCGTCTGGTCCAACACGATCAGCTCCGCACCGTCGGGCGAGGGAACCGCCATGATTCCATGGTCGGCGGAGAGGACCGCCGCGATCTGCCGCGCCACAACTTTGGCAACGTCGGCAGTCAAGCGAGCGTCCGAGAGCGCTTCGGTGACCGCCTGAAGCTTGACGATGCGCTGGCGAGCGAGGCGCTCGGCTGTCGCGAGCTCGTTGAGCTCCGTGACATCCGCGAAGACCGCGAGACCACCGCGGATCTCCCCTCCAGGGCCGAGAATCGGTGCGCAGCTGGCAAGCAACACCCCGAAGCTGCCGTCGAACCGCTGGATGCGAATCTCTTCGGCGGGCACCGTCTCGCCCGCGCGAAGACAGCGGCTCAGCGGCCAGTCGTCGGGTTCATAGAGGCGCCCGTCTGGGTGAAAGGCCCGATACTTTCTCCAATCGGAGGTATCTGCGGCCGTCGCGCTGCCAGCCCAAATTCGCTCGGAGGCGCGGTTGTGAAGCGTGATCTTTCCATTCGCGTCGCTGACGACAATCCCGTGAGGACTGTGAAGCAGGAGTGCTTCGAGCAGCCCTCCGGCCTCTTGCGAAGACAGCAGTCGAAGCCGTTCTACCTCGCGGCGGAGCGCTTCCACTTCGGCGAGGAGCTTCAGTGCCGGCGTCCGCGGCTGCTGGTAGAACTCCTGGCTCCAAAGTTCAGTCATCGGCTACCTACCGTCATGGCTCGGGCACAGGCGGCCCGTCACACGCCTCCCTTTCAGCCGCACCCACGTCATCTTGGCGAGCGCCCGCCACCCATCCCGGCCGCGTTCCAGGCACAGCCCCGCACAGAAGGCGAGCGGCCGGAAAAAAGCAACTACCCTACACAAAATTTCACACTTGGACGCGCCGATCGGCTGCAAGCCAGGCAGACTGTTCGTCGCACTCGAATTTGCTTGGGGTGTTCGACGCGGGGGCGCGCAGCGTGCTCAAGTTCATCGAGACGAACTGGAACCTTCGGAGCCTCATCGAACGAGACGCAGGCACCGTGGACATGACGCAGTTTGACCTTGACCGGCGGCCTCGCCATCCACCGTGGCTCGAGCAGCGGAGCGACTGCACCCAATTTTTAACTGCTCCAAGCGTAGGCACGCGGCCTTATTCCTATGTGCGTGATGTCTACGTTCTGCGATACGCGCTGAGGGATCCGACGCCACTGATTCAGCGTTCGAGTCAATTGCTGCGCACGCTCGGTTCCGAGTGAATGTTTCTCATCTGTGCCGACTCGGAGCGCTGGTGCTCCCCGCAAGAGGGTGTTTCAGATTGAACGAAGCTTGAAATGAGCTATGAGTGCCCCGGAATGCCCACGCTCCGCGCCACAGCTTCAACCCTCGTCGCAGTCTGTTCAATTGTCGCATGCAAGCAGTCCGACTCGCCTCCTGCGCAAGCCCCCTCGAGGGCGCAGCCCCCGCCGGCCACGATGACCGTGGTGTTGGCGTATGGCAGCGAGAAGAAAAGTTGGCTCGAAGAGCAGGCGAAAGCCTTCGCCGCAACGGGTCCAAAGACAAAGAGCGGGAAGCTCATCCGGATCGACGCGCGTGCAATGGGGTCGGGGGAAGCAGTCCAGGAAATTCTCGCTGGAAGCCTCAAGCCCCATGCATTCAGTCCAGCCTCGGGAGCCTATCTCACCCTGTTGAATGATCGCTGGTTGAGCGTACCCGGCCAGACGAAGCCGCTCTGCTCGCCAGGCGAGCCGGTGGTGTTGTCGCCGCTGGTGATCGCGATGTGGAAACCGATGGCCGAGGCTCTCGGTTGGCCGGCCAAACAGCTCGGCTGGTCGGATCTTCTTCGCGTTAACTCCAACCCGAAAGGTTGGGCTGCCTACGAACATCCAGAATGGGGGAACTTCAAGCTCGGCCACACGCATCCGGAGTTCTCCAACTCCGGGCTCTTGGCCATTCTTGCCGAGGCGTATGCCGGCGCAAAAAAGACGCGCAATCTGACCACCAAGGACTTGGAGGCGAAGCAGACGCAGGCTTTCATCCGCTCGGTCGAGAGCAGCATCGTCCACTATGGAAAATCGACCGGCTTCTTCGCCGATAAAATGCGCGCGCGCGGGCCGAGCTATTTGTCTGCGGCGGTGCTCTATGAGAACTTGGTGATCGAATCCTACGCAGCCCCAAGCTCGGGCGAGCCGCCGATCGTCGCGCTCTACCCGGTCGAAGGAACCTTCTGGTCAGATCATCCCTACACCCTCCTGGACGCCGAGTGGGTCAGCCAGGATCATCGGGAAGGAGCAGAAGCGTTCCTCGCCTTCCTGAAGACGAAGGCGGCGCAGCAGCGAGCGCTCCAGCTGGGCTTCCGTCCCGCAGATGCGAGCATTCCGGTCGGCTCACCGGTGGATGCAGATCACGGCGTCGATCCGAAGCAACCTCAGACGCTGCTCGAGGTTCCGGATGCAGCCGGGCTCAAGAAGCTGCTCGACGTCTGGCAGACGGCGAAGCGAAACGCCGACGTGGTCATGACCTTCGACAAGTCCGGTAGCATGCGCGGACAACCACTCGCTCAGGCGAAGCAGGGCGCCAAGACTTTCATCGAAAGCCTGCATGGCGCCGATCAAGTGACGCTCATTTTTTTCGATGGTCAGATCTACCCACCAATTGGGCCAGCCGGTCTGGACAGGGGACGGCAGATGCTCATTTCGCGCCTGGAAAACGTGATCGCCGAGGGAGGCACGGCGCTCTACGACGCGACGGCAATGGCTTACGACTTGGCTCGAGCGCACGCGCGCGAGGATCGCTCCCGCATCCACGCTTTGGTGGTGATGACCGATGGCCGCGATGAGAACAGCAAGACGACGAGCTTGGAGACGCTGAAGCAAAAACTATCGGGGGAGGACTCCCCAGTGCGGGTGTTCACCATCGCATATGGACAAGACGCCGACACCCACGTCCTCGAAGCAATGGCGGAGGCCGCGAAAGGAACCAGCGCCAAGGGCAGCTCGGAGACCATTGTTCAGGTCTATCAAGAAATT
>DATFTC010000067.1:0-6656 GCA_035262305.1 Myxococcaceae bacterium
TTCCATTCTTGCATGGCCCCCTCACGCCGGTAGTATTGAAATCAGAAATCTGAAGGACAGGAATCTTGACCCAAAAGCCTGAATGGCCCCGATCGGTCAGCAGCAAAGGACCGCTTTCGAAACGACAACAGCCGCGGAGTCCCGGCCACGGGAACGGTCTTCATGCCCCACCGCGGTCCTCAGCCCGACCCAAGAATGCTGGCGAGGCCACCCGCTCCGTGTTTTGAGTTTTACACGTCCGAGGCGGGCCATGACGTCTTCAATCGAGAAGGTGCCGTTTTAGCCTTGAGTTGTCGAAGACCGGAGTAAGCGGAGCGATTTTCCTACGCAGTTACGCCCGGCGGGGAAAACTTTGCAGGCCCTTCGCCGAATCGATACTTTAGATGGCGCAGGGCTTTGAGGTGGAGGTGGCGCATGCGACGGCGCGATCTTCTGCTGCTGGGTACCGCTGCGATCGCCTGGCCCACCGTGGCGCGCCCGCAGACGAGCGGAGGCATCGTCCCGGTCATCGGCTTTCTCGGCAGCGCGCCGGCGGCCGCGTGGCAGGGGCCCCTGTCTGCCATTCGCCGGGGCTTGAGCCAGACCGGCTTCACCGAGGGCAAGAACATCGTCATCGAGTATCGCTGGGCCGACGACCATTACGATCGCCTGCCGGCACTGGCGGTGGAACTCGCGCAAAAGGACATCGCGGTCCTCGTCGCGCCCGGCACGGTGGCCGCGGCGAAGGCCGCGATGGCGGCGACCCGCACTATCCCCATCGTCTTCATGATCGCCTCCGATCCGGTCGAGGACGGGCTGGTATCGAGCTTCAACCATCCCGGCGGAAACGTCACCGGCGAGGGCTATCTCAACGCGCAGATCGCGTCGAAACGACTCCAGCTGCTGCACGAGGCGGTTCCCGCGGCGGCCACGATCACTCTGCTCGTTAATCCCGCCAACCCGGTCGAGGCGGAATCGCAGACCAAAGAACTGCAGGCGGCGGCGCCGGCGTTGGGTCTGCAATTGCGCGTGGCCGAGGTGACGACGCTGGACGAGGTCGAGCGCGTATTTACGGCGGTCGCGAGCGATGGCAAAGGCGCCATTCAGCTGAGCGTCGATCCGCTGTTCGGCCGGTTCGGCCCGATAGTGGCAATAGCCGCGCGTTACGCGGTACCGACCGTTCATCCCTGGCGCGAATTCGTGCAGGCCGGCGGGCTCATGAGCTATGGCTCGTATCCTCGACGCGTTTCGCAAAGTCGGGGTGTATGCCGGGAATATCCTCAACGGCGAGAAGCCGTCGGATTTGCCCGTGGAGCGTCCGACCCGCTTCGATTTTGCGCTCAATCTCAAGACCGCGAAGGACCTCAACCTGACCATCCCGCCAACGCTGCTCGCGCTCGCGGACACTGTGATCGAATAGCGGCCACACGCGACCGGCGGTACGCCTGCAATTCCTCTGGCATCGCGATGCCGCCCCGCCCGACGACGCGCGAAAGTTCGCGGTGCAAATGTCGGCACCGAGCCTTCGGTCAAGGGCTCTTAATGGCACTGAGGGAACGACTGAGCGAGCCGGCGGACCGTCGGCTTTCTGAGGTGAAGCTGACGCGCGCTGACGAGCGCAGGATCTCAGCAGTTGACCCATACCCAACCTTTTGCTCCGGTACGAACACAACATCTGGGGACGAGCAGTCGGTTCATCGCCGAGGCGCTCAGGGGTGATACGGTTTCCGCTGCAGCACATCTTCGCGGGAAGACTTAGCGCGACAAGACAGCCCCAAATTTGGCAAATGGCGAACCGCCGCAAAGCGTGCTCCATTCAGGTCTTATGCAACAGCCCCGAACAGCCGACGATTTCACGACAACGGGTGACTGCCCCGCGTGAGTCGTGGTCGGAGCGGCCGCCGCCCGTTGCAGCGCCCTGCCGCTAGCGAAGACCTTGAATCGGAAATTTCAAATATCTTTGGTTAGAATTAGATCCACCTGCGGGTTCGCCGCGCATAGTCCCGCCATGCGTCGCCAAAGGTCTCCCCGAGTTGGCGCTCTTCGCGCCGGATCATGAAATCTACCAGCGGCAGATGCAGAATGGTGAGTGCAAGGCCACCCGGCGTGCCGAGGATTAGAGACGCACCGCAGAAGATAAACACGTCCCCGCCAAGGTACAGGGGATTCCTAGAGAATCGGTATGGTCCTGTCGTGATGAGATGCTTTTGCGCGTGCAGCACGATCACGTCCATGCCGCGCATATAAAAGTGGAATGCGGCCCATGTTCGCAGCAGGAAGCCTGCAGCAACAAGCGCCCAACCAAGCCCGTCCGCAAGGGCACTCTTGAAGTCGCCAATCCCCAAGAGGTGATCGATGCCGGTGCCGAGCAGCGCCACGACGAATCCGACCGCGACGACGAAGATATTATGGAGCACGCTCTTTAGAAGTGGTCTCAACATGCTTATGCGATGACGCACGATCGTTGCTCGATCCGACAGAGACCGCCCGATCCGATATTCACACCTATGTTGGTCATGTTGTCTAAGATCAACTTCGAGCAATGACCAAAATGGGGGCAATCCTACGCATTCGTGGATCGCCCGATTAACGGCGAGCAGTCGCCGTAAGTGGCCTCTACAATGTCAAGGGCGGGTGGTGTCGCCCTGGTCGGCTTTGAGCGTCGCATCAGGACAAGGAGCGGATTTCCCGGCTACGCTCTCAGTTGGTCGACATGAGGGCAGCGCTTCTGGAGCAGCTGGCGGGTCGCATCGAAGGCGGCAGCCTGGCGCTGCTCGTGAGCGTCGGCGAAGCGCTGGTCGTCGTTCCATGTCGGGCCGCCTTTGAGGTCTGCCGCGCCGTCTTCGTTCGTGAATCCCCCACCGTTGTTCGATCCCAGACGATCTTTTCAGACGAATTCACACTTTTTCTCTGAGGGACGTCGGCAGGTGGCGTTAAAATGATAAACGAGGGCCCAGAGCACCAAGACATGCCGGGTCTTGCCGCGGGAGGCAAAAGTGAAGCAGATTTACCCTGACCTCTGGCAGACAGGTGCGGAGCATCCATTCCATGCTCTGACGACCCATGCCTATCTTCTTATCCGAAGCGCGGGCAATGTCTTGTTCTACAGCTCCGGACGGTCGGACGAGCATCGGCATATCCAAGAGCTGGGCGGGATCACTCACCAATATTTGAGTCATAGAGATGAGGCCGGACCTGCGCTTTCCGACATCAAGAAGATGTTCGGCTCCAAACTGTATTGTCACCGGCTGGAGGAGGAGGCGGTGAGTAGAGCCAGCGCCGTGGACTGTACGTTCGAGAGACGAGGGATCCAGTTGGGGGACGTCGAGGTCATACCCACGCCTGGCCACACCAACGGCAGCGCGTGTTTTCTGTTCAGCTCACCGCATGGAAAGACGTATCTTTTCACTGGCGACACGGTGTTTTTGAACAACGGCTCCTGGGACACGTTCGTGATGGAAAATGCGGGTGGGACCAAATCCGACTTGAAGCAGAGCCTTGTGCTGCTGCGCAGCTTGCAGCCCGATGTCGTCATCTCTAGCGCATCGGTCGGCCACGTGCCGCTCAAGGAGATGTCGGTCGGCGAGTGGTCGGCCGTCGTGGATAGCATCCTTCGCGCGCTGTCGTAGGCTGCGCTGCGCTCTCTCCACTAAGGCCGGCTCGCCGCGGGCGCCTCGACATACCGAAGCAGCGCCGCTCGGTACGTTCGCGTGGCTGGGCCGAGCGGCGCATCCGTGCGATGCGCCTTATAAAAGTGGATCGATGGCGGGGTTTTTCCTCACGCTATGGAGTTGATCGGCTCGTTTGCTTCGAAGCCCATCACTCGGCAGAAAAGGCGACGCGTTATCAGGAGTAGATTAAGGAGTGGAAGCGCGGCTGGAAAATCAATCTCATCGAGCGCGGTAACCCACATTGAATCGATCTTCACCCAACCTTATCGCGCTAATCTCCCCGATTTGACGAATGGTTCGGACAGAGGAGAAAACGATGAAGCTGTATCATTTTCCATCACCCAATCCGCAGAAAGTCACCTTCGCGTTGCTGGAGCTGGGGCTGGACTGCGAGAAGATTCCGGTCGATTTAACGAAAGGAGATCATCGGGAACCGGCATTCCTGGAGGTCAATCCCGCAGGGCGAGTTCCGGTCCTCGTCGACGACGGCGTGACGCTGACGGAGTCGCAGGCGATCCTCGCCTACCTCGGGGACAAGACCGGCCGCCTATGGCCGGCCTCAGCCGCCGGACGCGCGCAAGCCCTGCAATGGCTCTTCTTCCTCTCGCAGCATGTCATGCCGGCGGCCGGCGAAGTCGCATTGCGGATCCGTTCACGTGTGACCGGAGTCCCCGCCGACGAGACAGTGATCGCTCGCGGCGAGAAGGCGCTCCCGGCTGTGCTCGGCATCCTCGAAGGCCAGCTCGCGAAGAACAAATGGCTTCTGGGCAGGGAGTTCAGCCTGGTGGATTGCGGCTATTGCCCGATCCTCAACGTCATCGAGAAGGCCAGTTTCAGCTTTGCCGGCTTCCCGAAGGTCCAAGCGTATCTCGACACCTGCCGCGCCCGCCCCACCTGGAAGGAGACACCGAAGCTGCCGATGCTGTAATCTCGCTGCAATGCTCGCTTATATCGGGCTCGATCCCAATTGGGTGACCAGCGCTTCGCCGCCAGTGCAGGAGCTTTTCGCAGGCGGAAAGGTCGACGCCTTCTCACATGCGAAGGAACCACACCCTCAGATTACAACAAGCAGATCAGGCGAGATTCGATTTGAACGCTGATCATTACCGAGAGCTAGCGACCAAGCTGCTGACCATCGCCCAAGATGAATGCCATCTCTCCGATCCGCAGCTCGATTTGCTTGCGCTCGCGCGGCGCTACAAAGAAAGGGCTGATTACCTCGACCGGCGAGTGCGGTACCGACAGTAGCGCGGCGGTTCGTAAACGCTCCGTCGGCGCCCATCGGTCGGGGACAGCGGCACGAAGCGAAAGTTCGTCTGACTCACCGCTGGAGGGAACGAGATTCGAACCATCGGTCCCGCGCGACGCGACCGATATTTCAAAGGCCGCCTCATGGCACTTCTTCCTGATTTCCCGCGACGGGAAAGTCGGCGCGATCGAGATAACGAGACCGGCCAGAACGCCGGCGTCTTCCGCGGTACCAAACGTTCGAATCCATCTCTCTCCAGCCTCGAGTCCATGCAAACCAGCTCCGCCTTTGGGGTCATCAGGCTGCGCGCGATGTCGGTCAGGCCCTGGCGAAAAATCCGGTCGCGCTGATCATCCCCCTGCCACAGGGTCCTGGCGGCCGGGGCAGGGCTGGCGGTTTTTCGGCGCCAGGCGGCTCGGCAAGCGCATGCTCGCGCTGGAAGCCTCGCAATCCGGTGGCGGGGCACTCTGGTCGGCCACTTAAGCGAAGAGGCGTAGTGCCGTAAGACTCGCCGTGCCGGATCCGCTCTTGTTCGGAACGATGGTAAGACGGAGATGGGTGACCCGGGGGAGATCCAAGCGCTGTTCTTCGCGCTGATAGGTGGCTCCCCGGGAACTGAAATTGTACTCCTGGACAAGTATCTGGCGATACGTTCGCCCTCCATTGTCCGAAACCTCGACGCGCACCTCTTGGGTACGTTCACGCACCGTTTCTTCGACTTCGTAGACGAGACGTGAGATCGTCTGCGGCTGGTCGAATTCCACGACGATGTGCTCGATCGTGTCGGGGCGCGCACTGAGCCAGCGCGTGCCTCCCGGGCCCGAGTCTTCATCAAACAGATTCTCGACCGGGTGATCCCGATCCTCGGATGAATAAGCGACGGTCGCGCAGGCGGCGATATCCATTTCGCCGGGAGCGCGGGCGGTCGACGCCGGATCGGTCTCCAACAGTCGTTTGCGAAGGCGCGGGCGTTCTGTCATTTCTTGCTATCGAGTCAACCGTTCTCAGAAAACGGGAAGGCCGCCTTTGCGGGGATCCCATTCCTTGCGGACCTGATCCTCCACCGGCAAGCCGCTGGAAGTGGTGGGCCGTGTTCAGGGTGTTTCTCATCAGCCGGCTTTGGTTTGTAGACGTCCTGGACGAGGTGGTCGATCGTGGCTTTCTCGCGCACATGTCGCCTTTGCGTGCGCTCCGGTGCTTTTGCCATTTCGATCCTCCCGAAAGGTTTTCGACCAGTTCCTCGACAACACGATTTTCTTCGCATCCAAGATTCTGATGCACCTATCCCCTACGAGAAATCCAGGCTAATCCCAAGGGCTGTGCTTGACCGGCGGTGGGAGCCACGTGCGCTGATAGACCTTCTGCAGCTCCTGTTCCTTGGCGATTTCTTCGCGCGCGGAAAGCTTCGCGTACCTCGCCTCGGTCGGACTTGTGAAATTGTACCGATTAATCTTCGGAGCCGAAATGAGGCGGCGCAAGGGGCCGCCGCATTTCGGGCAATGGCCGGGCGCCGGGTCGTTCATGCCGTGCATGGTCTGGTAAACGACCAGGCAGGGCGCGCACTCGTACTCGTATAGTGGCATGATTTTGGCTCCTCCCACGCCGTGGGTGAGTTTCGCATCCGTAGCCCGGGCGCTAGGCGGTGGCTTTGAGGTTCCAGATGCGCGCAGCGTTTTGGCCGAAGACCTTCGCTTTGATCTCGGGCGTCAGCTTCGGATAGCCATAGCCTTCGACCAGCTGATCCGGGATCTGGAACT
>DATFTC010000068.1:0-4868 GCA_035262305.1 Myxococcaceae bacterium
CGTCAGCGCGCCCAAGGCGGGGTTTCCCGCAGTTCTCGTTTGGGTTCCGTTGCGGTATGACGCATGGCCCGATGCTCGCGAAGAGAAGCAAGCGAGAACTGCCGCCTTCATCCACACGCTACGGCCGCATCCTGCTCATGCTCGAAGAAATTCGCGAGCAGAACCGCGCGACCGTCGAAGCCGTCTTTGCGACGAGGCAGGAAATTGTGGGGCTCTTCGAATCGCGAGCGCTGACCCGAAACGCTGAACGTGATCGAGCCGCATGAGGGCCGCACCACCCCGGGCCGGCGTGCGACGGCGATGGAAGGTCAAGAGTGCCCGAAGGAATATGTCGAGGGCGCTGGCCAGGACAGCGCTGCCGGTTTCTGGATGAAAGGAAGCCGATTCAGAACCCAGGATCGTGAGACCCAAGTGCTTGGGTTTCATGGTCCATTTTCGTGTATCAGTGTAGATGTCTATTTAGGGACGAGGTCGCTACGATGCATGTGTATGTTTCACTCCATGTTGCCGGTGCGCTTCTTGGACGAGAGGAGACATAAAGGCCCTTATCGGACGCTGCGGTCGGTGGAAATATATTCGCCGGCGATTACATCCGTGGGATCACCTGGGCACAAGCGTCTACGCCGTGTGGGCGGATCCGCGCAACGGCGACCCCGATATCTATTTGCTCGGATCGATTCGGGAGGCGGCGCGAGCAATCTGCGTTAAGGCGGCGACGTTTCAAAATAGAACTGGCCCGCCCGGGCTATCCGTGAGCTCGGCAACGGTCGAGTTTTAGATATCGCGGCTCACTTGATCTAGTTTTCACGCAAACAGTCTTGACTGCGAGGATCATGAGCTGCGGAAAGTCCAGATGCGCCAGCTGATCCGTCGCCGCGATCTTCTTGCCGGAGCAGGCTCGGCGCTGGTGCTCGGTACGCTCGACGGTTGCCGCCCGGCGAAGCTTCGCCCGGATTCGTCTGAACGGATCGACCTTCCGCCGCTGCGGCTCGACACCGACCGCATCACCGCCATCACAGTCTGCACACGACCCTTCCGAGCAGAGGGTCCCCGCCTCGACGTCGAACGCATTGGCGAGAAAACCGTGGTTCACAATTACGGTCACGGGGGCAGCGGCTGGTCGCTCTCGTGGGGCTCTGGCTCCGAGGCTATGGCGCGTGCGCTTGCGACGGGCGAGCGCGACATCGCGGTGATCGGCTGCGGCGCGATCGGGCTGACGAGCGCCTTGCTTCTGCAGCGCGTCGGCGCCCGCGTCACAATCTACGCCAAAGAGCTGCCGCCCAATGTCCGGTCGTCGCTCGCGACCGGCATATGGTCGCCAGATTCGCGCATCTGCCTCGCGAAATACGCAACTCCTACTTTCAAGCAGACATGGGAGGAAATGGCGCGCTACTCATATCGCGCCTACCAGAGCTTGCTGGGCTTACCGGGTGACCCGATCGAGTATTTCGACCACTTCTTCGTGCGCGAAGGCGTCCCGGGCCCGACCAGGCGCCGCGATCCAGCGGATGGGCGGCCCCCGTTCGCGCAACTCGCGCCGGAGCTGCTCTCCGAACTCGAGCTCGGGCATAAGTCCTATCCGCCTGGCACTCACGCTCTCGGCGAGCGCACGCTGAACCGCCAAACGTGGATGATGTTCAACATCAACGCTTACACGCGGCTGCTGATATCTGATTACGTTGCTGCCGGCGGACGCATTGAAATCGCGGTGTTCAATAGTCGCGCCGATTTTTCAAGACTGCGCCAAAAGACGATCGTCAACGCCACTGGGTATGGGGCGCGTGCCCTATTTAGCGACGAGTCGATCATTCCGGTACGCGGCCAGCTAGCGCGAACCGTCCCTCAGGACAACGTTCGATACGGGCTGTCTCACAAGGACGTAGCATTCATTCCACGCCGAGACGGTTTTGTGTTTCAGGTACTCGGCGACAGCGATTATTACGGCTACGGCGACGACGGGATAATGCCGGACCGCGCGGAAGCCGAGCACGCGATTAAAACGATCGCTGGTCTCTTTGCATAGAGCCGGCTCCCCAGATGTGAGCTGCAAACCAAGTTTTGAATTTCCTGATGGACGAGCACCAAGCGCAGGCCTAAGTGCATCACTTCACCGGCGTTGGCGCATAAACCGTGCTCCCGCTCACGGCGAGCGAATAAACAATATTGCTGGCGTTCAAGTTCCAGGGGGTGGCGCAACCGGTCGACGCATCCAGCGCTGCCACGAAATTGCGACGTCGCCCGCCGACGGAGGTGAAAAAGCCTCCCACGTACACAGTGCTGCCGCTCACGACGACAGAATTGACGCTATTATTCGCATCGGGGTTCCAGGATGTGGCGCTGCCGTGGAACGTATCCAACGCCGCTAAGTAATTGCGACGCTCTCTGCCGATGGAGGTAAAGAATCCTCCCGTGTAAACCGTGCGGCCGCGGACCGCGATCGAGTAAACACCCGCGTTGGCGTCGGGGTTCCAAAAGGTGGCCTGACCGCTAGACGCATCCAGTGCCGCCAAATAATTGCGGCGCTGCTCCCCGATGGAGGTGAAGAATCCTCCCGCGTAGACCATACGACCGCTCACCGCGAGCGAACAGACAAAGCCATTTGCCTTGGGGTCCCACGGAGTGGCATTTCCGGAGGCATCAAGGGCCGCCAGATAACTGCGACCGTGTCCACCCACGGAGGTGAAAAATCCTCCCGCATATACTGTGCGACCGCTCACCGCGAGGGCAGATACAGCGCCATTGGCGTTGGGATTCCATTGAGTGGCCCGGCCTGAAGCATCGAGTGCGGCGAGGCGATTTCGAGCTCGTCCACCGACAAATGTGAAATCCCCCCCGACGTACACCGCGGTGCTGTTTACAGCGAGGGAATAGACAGCTCCGTCGGCGTTAGGATTCCAATCGAGGTCGAGCCGACCGTTGGGAAGTATTCTCGCGATGTTGTTGCGCGCCACCGTGCCAACGTGGGTGAAGCTGCCGCCGATGTAAAACCCACCCGGGGCAACGGGGTCTGCCACCACGGCATAGGCACCACCCTTCACAGCCGGGCAAGCAGTGAGCCAACACTTTGTTTCGGTATTGCCGCTCAGCATCAACGCGGCGCTACCGGTGCCGCGCTGCACCAGTAGCGCCAACAGAGCCGAAACAGGACGAGAAAGACCTCCGCCTAGATATTTGTCAAATATCGCTTTGCGCAAATCCATTCGAGGTCTCCTCGCGCGTAGAATCTGCTTACGCGATCGTCGATCACAGACTGGAAATTGGCAGAATGTCGAAGGTGCTCTCCGAATTGTGCGAGCGGAGCGCGTACAATTTTCCGTTGAGGGCCGTCAATCCGTGATAATAGAAGCCGTGCGGCAAGGTGTAGCTCGCTCTCACCGTTCCGGTCGCGGGGTCGACGTCGAGCAGCTCTGGACCGACGTAGCGCGTCAGGATCCATAGGTGGCCGGACTTGAAGGCCATACCTTGGATCCGAGAATCGAAGGAGATCGCAGCGAGCACTGTGGGTGGTGAGACGTTGGCATTCAGCTTGAGAAGCACGTCCTTTCGGATGTCGTACTGGTAGCCCCCGACCCAGAGATTCGAGCCGTCGTAGCTCGCGGCCTCGATGTTGATGTTCCGGTGAATCGGCGCGGCCGAGAGATCGAAGCTGCTAACCAGCGTGCCGGTTGACGTCCGGCGCTGCATGTCGCTGTTGCTTCCGCAATAGCAGTCAGCCCAAAAATCGCTGCCCTGCATCGCCTGCACCCATTGGTATTGGCCACCGCCGGTGAAGCTGACCAAAGTCCCGATCGTCCCGGTGGTGGGATTCAGGGGAAGCGCCCCGCCGTTGTTCGGCGAGTACCAGAGCGAGGACGCGTCGCTCGCTAGCCCCGATGCGTAGGACGGTTGCTTGTTGTCGGGAATCACCAACGGGCTGCCCAGCGGCGCCGGAGCACATGTCGCCGACTGCGGAATGGAGCTCGCTCGCTGGAAGGTGGTCACGTTTCCGAAAGCGTCTGTCAGCGTTAGCGCGCTCTGGCTCGGCATGGCGTACTCATAGAACTGAGTGGAGACGCCCTCATCGCTCGGAAAATCCGGCAGACTTGCCGCCACGATTGTTTCGCTGAGCACCGAGAAGACGAGCGAGCCGCAGCCGTTAATCCCGTTCGTAGGTGAGCTGGTAAGCAGCGTCCCAGAGCCGTTGGCGGCGAGGTCCAGGTAATTGATTTTGTCGATGGTGGCGCCTGCCACCATTGGCCCGCTGACGTACTGCCAGTGGCCGGCGATGCGGTCATTTCCTGGAATGCCAGCTCCAGCGGCCCCGGCTGCTCCGGCCGATCCAGGCGCTCCCGCTGAGCCAGAACACCCCGCGCCGACCCCTATCAGCGCCGTCGCGAGGGCAATGATTGATACATTGGTGTGCGTTTTTTGACTCCGTTTCATGAAGCTCATTAGAGTTTCCATTGCTTCTCCTTTTTGTGGTGTTGTTCTCGTTTTGTTTTCTGTTTCTGGAGACAGACTTCGCCCCTGACAGAGAGATCGGAAACGACACGCAAAAGGCGACAACGTCCCGGCGATCAGCCCCTTAGTGCAGCGAGGCCGCGGAGGTAGCAGCTCCGCTTGGGTTAAACGCGACGCAGGATTGCGAAAGCTGGTCCAGCAGACGTGCGCTTGGCGGCTGAAATAGAGCCGAAGGCAACGCGTAGGCGTCGTTCAACCCGACAGCGCACGTGCGCAGCGGTGAGCGGGCAAGATCGGCAGCGCGGGACAGGCGTCGCCCGGCCGTGGCTCGTAAAAATGCTTCTGGTCCGCCTCCCGACTTCCCACTCAGGCAACGCTCGGACACAAGAGCTGTGCCTAATCGCGAGCTCGGTGAAGCTCAGGGGTTA
>DATFTC010000069.1:0-2102 GCA_035262305.1 Myxococcaceae bacterium
TCATGGCCAGCCTCTTTCAACTCCCTCCGACTTGAGCAACTCCGCCAGCCGCTTGCGCGCGTAGAACATGCGCGTCTTGACCGTGTTCTCCGGAATGCCAACGATCTCGGCTGCCTCTTCGACCGATTTCTCGTGGTAGTAGACGAGATCGATGATCTCCCGATGTTCCGCCGAAAGTCCTGCGAGGCACTTTCGCAGAATTGCACTCTTATCCTTCTTCTCCAGCACAGTTGCGGGATTGTCCGACAGGTCCTCGATCGCGGCTGCGGCCTCCTCGTCCAACTCCTCGTCCTGGCGACGCCGGAGCGCCGAAATGGCCTTGAAGCGCGCGATCGCCAGCAACCATGTCGACACCGTCGAGCGCCCTTCGAACCGGCCAGCCTGACGCCACACGTCCAGAAACACCTCGCTGATCAGGTCCTCCGCCGTAGCCTCATTGCGAACCAGACGCACGACGAAGCGAAACACCCGCACGTGGTGACGCGCAAACAGCACCTGCATGGCGAGCCGGTCGCCGGTCGCGATCCGTCCGATCAGCACCTCGTCTGATGTCGATTGCATTTCGGACCCACTTTAGTCGCACGCAGTTGCCTTTGGGTTCACGCAAGGCATGCGCGTTAGGTCTTTGTCCGGGCGGCTATTTCACGCGCATAGAGCCCGTGAACGGCTCTCGCCGCAAGCTTTTTAGAGACTATTCACTTTGGCCCTGAATACTGCGGGCGAGCCCTTCCCCGAGGAGGGCGGCGAATGGGGAGATGGAAATGAACGCACAGGCGACGAAGCTTCAAGCCGCCGAGAACGATCTGAAACAGCTGATGGCCGACGTAAGCCTGGCCATGGAAAAGGCTCAGGAAGCCGTCGCGAGGATAGCTCCCAAGGCCGCGGCGGCCACAACAGAGACAGAATCCACCTCGCGCTAGAGCGCATCCAGACCTATCGGCAAGCATTCACAGGAGATGTCTTCGAGCGCCGCGCGATCAACGACGTGGATGAGGCCACGGCGGTAACGGATGAGACCGGCGCTCTGCAAGAGGCGCGCGGCGATGGTCACTGTGGTACGGCGCACGCCGAGCATCTGGGCTAAAAACTCCTGCGTCAGCGGGATCGCGTCGCCGTCGAGGCAATCGTGCGTTTGCAACAGCCAGCGGCCGAGCCTCGCCTCCAAAGCATGCAGCGCATTGCATGCCACCGACTGCTGGACTTGCGAAAACAACAGATCGTTGTAGCGCACGATGAGATCGTGGATGGCCTGGCTTTGATTGGCGGCGGCATGAAACTGGATGCCCAAGATCCGCGCGGTCGTGCCCGGCAACTGGACGATCGCTCTGCCGAAGGTCCACCTTGGTCCGAGGCCCGCGCTGGCGCCGATGACGCCTCCGCGTCCGATGGTTGCGGTTTCCACCGTTGCCCCGCTCTGCATGACCGCCACCAGCGAGACCATGCCGCTGTGCGGGAAATAGACGTGCTCGATCTCCTCGCCCACGTCGTGCAGCATCCACGCCACGCTCGAGGGTAGTCGTCCGTAGATGCGGGACTAGCAGGGAGAAGTCATGTGGCGGCAATGTCGCCAGGAAGCGGTTGAAGCGCCATGCTCAAGCTGCCGGGCACGAGGGGGCGTGCTGTACGGCATTAGGGTCGCTCGTGTCGTGTCGTGGCTGAAGCACCCGCGCAGCGGACTTGACTCATGCTATCCCCTCGTTACAACCTTTCCGTGCGCTCGGCTCTCGATGGTGGGGAGACGCGCTGGGGTCAGGCTGGGGTTATCTGTTGGTGCCACAATGGTGGGGTCGTCACAGACACAGGCCTCAGGCAAATCCACCAAGGATCGTCGCCATCCCGGCTTCTTTAAAGTATTACTTCGTTATGTCGACAAGCCATTTCGAGTCGCCGGCAAGCTCACGTTTGTTGCCTTCATCCTTGGCGCCTTCGGGAGCCTAACGGGAGTGTACGTTCAATACACCGCTTGGCGAGAGGAGAAGAACATCGCTCGCTACAATGAGGACCTCAAAAACTCAATAGCCACTCTATCCGAGCTGTCCGGCACACTTTCGGCCATAATGAACCTTCAGCAGATTCTGTTCTACACATTTCGGGAAGCACTA
>DATFTC010000070.1:0-12908 GCA_035262305.1 Myxococcaceae bacterium
GAGCTAAGAGAATTTATAAGACGCGGGGACATTCGCCAGCTGCCTCCGCTGCTCAAAGGGCGGCTTCTGGAACTGGCGGCTCGGCCACACACCTTCCTGCCGATTACGGCCTTCAGCGAGGCCGACGAACCGAGCCAGCTCTTCCAGTACTACCTGCTGGATACGAACCACTTCCAGCCCAACGTCTTCACCGCGATCATAAAGGGGATCAATGATGGTGCGATACCGACCGCTGCCAACGCCGCCAATGGCCAGTTGCCGACCATCGGCTCGGTTCGGGTGGTTTTAGAACCCAAGCCCGGTCTGCCCACGGACATCAACGATCCCCGGGCGGCGATCGATGTATTCATGGATTTTTCCGGCCTATTCGTGATCAACAATGAGTCTGGCTGGTACGAGGGATGGATGATCAGCGACCTCAGGGTTCCTCCCGTCGCTCCCCCGCGCTCTGACGGCTCGGCATCGTTCGGGACAATCACCCAGGCGGACTTTGACGCCATCGCTTCCTTGGGAAGCGGTCAAAACAGCGAGGTCGGCAGATTCTTCACTGTGGATGGCGAAGCCCCTCGCTTCGGCAACATCACCGACGTTTTTCCGGACCCGGCGCGCCAGCCCAACACCGTTCCGCATCCGGTGAGCATGGGCGCTTTCAACGCGCAGCAGCAGAGTGACGTTCATGCCTATTGGGAGTTCAATCGCTCAACCAACTGGATCTTCCCACACTACGAGCTCCCTTTCACCGGCGGCGTTCCCGGAACCTTCGCGGCCGGACTTCAGTACAACAATCTGGTGGACTTGCGGTCCGTCATTCCCGGATCGGGTCCTGCGGGCGTCACCAATGACAAACTTGTCTACGGAGATAACCCTGACAACCCGCGTGATCCGGATCGGGGATTGGTGAGCAACCCCGACGACATTGACCGACCGATGGAAGGCAATCCAGCACATCTGGAGATCCGCAATCGCTTCATCCCCAGCGGCCTGGATCAAGAAGTGCTTTTCAACGTGTTCCTGCGGCCGGCATCCTTTGAGCCCGGTGTGACGGATGTCGGGGAGCGCCTGTTCAGATCCTATGCCAGAGAAATTGCAAGAGTAGATCAGAATGGGGATGGCATCATCTCATTCGTCGAGGCGGACGTTGACGGCACGTCTGATGGTTTGCCCAATGCGCGCTTGTATCTCTCGCCGAGGGCGTTCAACCGCTTCGCGGTCACGCGGGAAATCAATGACGGCTTGCTAGCGCCGCGCTTCGCGCCGTCCCAGCGCGCTTATGTCCTGAGCGGCAGCTTGACAGTAGTGGATCCAAGCGTGCCAGCCTCCATTGGGCGGGACGGCGACGACCGGTAGTAAGGCAGTCGCATAGCGTGGACGCGATCCACAGGAATCGGCATAGGGGGTAACGGATCGTCCGTTACTCCCCTGCCACACCACCGACGTGCAGGTCCGGATCCGGCGGTTCCGAAAGTTGAGGTTAGCTGACCAGTTCTGGGACTCCGATCCGGTCGTAGTAGCCCATGGCAGTATGACGCTCAATTCAAGGTCGTGTTCGACGCGATTCGCCGAGATGAGCTCACGCTTGTATCGACGCCTCGTTCGCGGCACTGTGCGGTAGCGAGGTGCACGTTTGACTGTTCCATTGATCCGCCACTTCCGGGCCCCGCGTGGCGTCCTCGGGGAGTTTGTCGAGCTCCTCTGGTTGTTCGACGGCTACGTGGTGCCGCATGCCGAGGAGCGGCTGATGCCGATGGCGACGACGGAGTTGGTCGTCGACTTGCGCGAAGGCGCCAAGGGATCCACCGCGTCGGTCGTCGCGGGTCCGCACTCCGAATACTCGGTGCTGGCGACGTCCGACGAGTTCTCGGTCATCGGCGTGCACTTCAAGCCCGGCGGCGCGTTCCCGTTCTTCGGCGTTCCGGCGGGAGAGCTTCACAACTTGGAGCTCTCGCTCGACCTGCTGTGGGGATCGCGAGCTGCGCAGCTCCGCGAACAGATTCTTGCCGCGCCCACGCCCGATGCGAAGTTCGACGTGCTGGAGCAAACTTTGCTCAGCACCGCGCGCACGCTCGCCCGCCACCGGGCGGTGGCGTTTGCCTTGCGCGAGCTGTCCGCCGTACCCCAGACGCGCACCATCGCCGAGGTGACGGATGCGATCGGGATTTCCCAGCGCTGCTTCATCGACCGCTTCCGAGACGAGGTGGGAATGACGCCCAAGCTCTTCGCGCGCGTTCAACGATTCCAGGAAGTCGTGAAGAGCGTCCACCCACTCCGCGAGGTGGACTGGGCGGACGTGGCGGCGGCCTGCGGCTACTTCGACCAAGCGCATTTCATCCACGACTTCCGGGCTTTCTCCGGCTTCACGCCGGCCGAGTACTTCGCTCGCAAGAGCGAGCATCAGAACCACGTGCCGCTGTCGGGGTAGGGTCAAATTTTTCCAATCCCCGGCCCGCGCGCTCTGTCATCACTGCCGCCGAAAGGAGGCAGTCCGATGAAGAAGTCCGTGAAATCAATTCCCGATGGTTACCAGTCGTTAATCCCATATTTCTGCGTGGTCGACGCCACCGCGCTGCTCGAGTTCGTCAAGAAGGCGTTCGGCGCCGAGGAAAACTTCAAGATGGCCGACCCGAACGGCGTCGTTCGGCACGCCGAGGCTCGCATCGGCGACTGCGTGCTGATGATCGGCCAGAGCCCCACCTCGCGCCCCAACACTTTGTACATGTACGTTGCCGACGTGGATGCGGCCTACAAGCGGGCCATGTCGACGTCAGCTGCTGCGAAGTCCCTGCGGGAGCCGACCGACGAGTGGTACGGCGATCGCAGCGCGGGTCTGGAGGACTCCCAGGGCAACCAGTGGTGGCTCGCGACTCACATCGACGACGTCTCTCCCGAGGAATTGGAGAAGCGCGCCGCGAGGGCCAAGTGATGCACCCGCACGACCTCAAGCCTATCCTCGACGGGATCTCCGATGAGGGGATGAGCCTCAGCCGAGGTGACCCGTCGCGGATTTTCGGCCAGCTCAATCAGTGTCTGCTCGGCGCGGTGCGCTTCTCGGGGCAGCCACCGTGGGAGCGGCACCCCGACGGCGACGAGTTGCTCCATGTGTTGGACGGTGAGCTTGTTCTCTGCGTACTCGCCCCCGAAGGTCGCGTCGAGGTCACGCTGCACGCGGGCTCGGTCTTCGTCATCCCTCGAGGTCTCTGGCACCGAAGCTACGCTCGTGGCGCGGTGTCCATGCTCTTCGCCACGCCGACGAAGAATGGGGAGATCTCCTTGGCCGACGATCCCCGGTGCTGAGGAGACCATTCCCCGCTGTTCGACCACGTTTCGATCCCCGACGGGCGAATCAATCACCGGATGGTGATGTCCACGCCAGTGCTCAGGCGGGGCGGAACCGCCACGCACGCAAAGTGGCCCCTGAAGTCGGCGCAGAGGTCAACCATTTCGCCATCCGGAACGCCGCACAGCAGGTAACGGCCACCAGCCTCGCTGTACGTATATGCCGCCGGAAAATCCACGACGGGTTCGAAGTCGACGAAGGCACCAACGAGAGGCCGTTTACCTATGTCGACGATCGCGCCAGAAATAGACCGAAAGCCAGGCGCGGCAGGCGCGATCGCCTCGGGCGACGACGCGCGCTGCGCGATCGAAACTATTTGTGCGTCCAGCTGGACGTCCGAATTCATCGTGACGCGAGGCGCGGCGCACTGCTGAACGTACCCGTGCTTGGCGACTTGAAGCTGGACGGTCGTGTCGTTGGCCAGGCCGGTGAGCTGGAATTGACCTGCGGAGTCGGTCCGCGTCGGCCCATGAATGTCCCAGTACGAATAGCCAAACCGTGCTTCCTGGACCCAGGCATCAATCGCGGCGCCTTGGACCGGTCGTAAGCCTTGAGATGTTGTCTCCGAGACGACGCCCGACAGCGTCAGGTCTCCAGCGGTGGGGTGATGATGAACTTCGTAGCAGGCGGTGGCGACAAGGGTCACCGACATCGCGAAACCGAGTTGCGTCAACGCAAGCAGCGTCCATCCTCGGCGAGTAGTTCGGCTGCGCCTCGTAAACGAAGTCAATTTCAGCGAGGCTTCCATGACCTTCTCCTCCCTCGCAAGGCGGTACTCGCAGTCGGCGCGGTTTCTCCTCTACGCCGAGTTGCGTGCGCTTTCAAGCGTCGATACCGCGCGGCGGTTCCCCGGCTGACACTGAGGGGTCTCCTGCAACCGGATCAAAACGGCACCCACGCGTTCAGCGAAGGTCGTGGGATTGCTCCGGTGGTCGCAACGCGAGATCCGAGCATCAAGCTCATCGTCATGAACGCGGGGCTGCTATGCAACTCTGATTTGGGAGGCGCCCCTTATAAGATGGTATGCGCGAGCGGCGAAAGCCTCTCAGCCAGAACAAGACGTCGAGGCGGACGCCGAAACGAAGCGCGTTTTTCGCCGCGTCAACACCATTCAGTGGATCGGCATTGTCGCCGTCATTGTACTGGCGAACGTTTTTCGGCGGCGGGCCTTCATAGGTTTTGACCACTTCCGGGCAACAATGCTTGACATCAAAATGCCGAAATCACTTCTGAAACATCAAAATTCGTTGCCCGAAAAACGTCAATTCCTATGGGCGGGAAACGTTTGAAGTGGTTTGAGGCTTCCCGAATTCGAGGCAGCATCGTCTCGCAGGTTCCAGGAAGGGTCAGGTGGTGCGCCGCGATTTCAGGCTCGGGGTGCTGGCGGAGGGCGACAGGCGCCGTTTGCGCCAGTTCGCCGGCGCGACGCCGACCAGCTTCTTGAAGGCCCGGCTGAAGGCGGCCTCCGAGCCGTATCCCACGTCGAAAGCGGCCTCAGCCACCGTCGCCCCGTCGCCCAGGCGGCCGGCCGCCAGCTGCATGCGCCAGTTGGCGAGGTACTGCATCGGCGGCTGCCCCACCAGGGCCGTGAAGTGCTCCATCAGCGCCGAGCGTGAAAGTCCCACCTCCTTGGCCAGGGCCTCAAGGGTCCACGGCTCGGCAGGCCGGGCGTGAAGGCAGCCGAGCGCGCGGCTCACGAACCGATCGCGCAGCCCTGCCAGCCAGCCGGTCTGCTCGTCGGGGAGAGACTCGAGGTGGCGGCGCACCACCTCGACGAACATCAGCTCGGAGAGCCGCGCGACCATGGTCTCGGCTCCCGCGCGCCGGCCGGTCGACTCGTTCACCGCCGCCCGAAAGAGCTGAGTCAGCCAGCCGTCCTCGACGGCCTGTCCGCCGACGTGGAGCACGGGCGGCAGAACTGCGAGCAGTGGGTTGAAGGGACGCACGTCGCAACCCAGAAACCCGCAGACGAGCTGCGCCCCCTCGGGCCCGCCGTCGCCCGTCTTGAAGCCAAACGGCAGCCGCTCTTCGCTCAAGCGGCGATACAGGTGATACGCGGGCTCCGCGCGCAGGCCCGGGGCGCTCGACAGCACGTGTGGATCGCCCTGGGGAAAAGCGATGATGTCCCCTGCATTCACCCGGACTGGCGGCGCGTCGAGCAGCCCAACCCAGCACCCCCCTCGCGTGACCGCGTGGTACGGGATGAGGTGCTGCGAGTTCGGCATGATCTGCGCGCCGATCGTCGAACCCGGCGGCGACTCGGCCGCCCAGGGTGACGTCGCGTCGACGTGGTAGAAGACCGCGCCCGTGAGCCTGACGGCGCGAAAAACGTCGGAGAGGGGATCGCTCTTCATAGCGTTGGAGGCCCGGCACTCGGCGCCGGACGCGGGCGCCCGGCCTCCGGTCCGGGCTGGCGGATTCTAAGACAAGTAAGCCGGCAGCGCAGTCATTCCGGGCCCAGCGCGTCCTGATTACGTAGGGTCACGCGCGAAACGCGCCCCACAACAACCAACCAAGGAGCCGTTATGAATCCGTCCGTCGCATCTCCCTCGAAGACCTCTCGTTCGGAAACCTCGAGCCCCCCTTCGGGCCTCGACATCGCCGCCATCAAATTGCGCCAGCAAGCCGCCTGGAGCTCCGGCGACTACGCCGTCGTCGGCACGACCCTGCAGATCGTGGGCGAATCGCTCTGCGAGGCGGTCGACCTGCGCTCGGGGGAGCGGGTGCTCGACGTGGCCACCGGCAATGGCAACGCGGCCCTGGCCGCGGCCCGCCGTTTCGCCGAGGTGATCGGCGTCGACTACGTCCCGGCGCTGCTCGCCCACGCCCGCGAGCGGGCCGACGCCGACCGCCTTCCCGTGCAGTTTCGCGAGACGGACGCGGAAGATTTGCCGTACCCCGATGGCACCTTCGACGTCGTGCTGTCCACCTTCGGCGTGATGTTCGCGGCCGACCAGGAGCGCGCCGCCGCCGAGCTGGTGCGCGTGACTCGCTCCGGAGGCCGCATCGGGCTGGCAAACTGGACGCCGGACAGCTTCGTCGGGGCGATGTTTCGCACCGTCGGCAAGCACGTCCCGCCCCCCGCCGGGTTGAAGTCCCCCGCCCTTTGGGGCAGCGAGACCCGGCTGCACGAGCTGTTCGGCGCGCGCGCTGCCTCGATCCGCGCCCAGCGGCGCTCGTTCGCGTTCCGCTACCTCTCCGCCAGCCACTTCCTGGAGGTGTTCCGCGATTTCTACGGGCCCGTGCACAAGGCGTTTGCCGCGCTCGAGCCGGCGGGTCGGAAGGCACTGGCCGCCGACCTGCTGGATCTGCTGAGCGTGCACAACCGCTCGGGGAACAGCACCCTCGTGGTGCCGAGCGAGTACCTCGAGGTGGTAATCACGGTGGCTTGATCGAGGCGCCTGCCCCGGCGGGCCCGCAATGGCTGCGGTGCCCGTTGTGGGCGCGGGCTTCGGGCCCGGCCTCGTAACTCGAGCACAGATAAATGAGCTTCACCCAAAACACATCACATTGAAGACGAGCCTTACTTTCGACTTTGAACTTTCAACTTTCGACTTCCCCAGGAGATAAACATGTCAGCGAATCAACGAAACACAGAGGGAACGGTGGGCAATCATCTGCAAGCGTTTTTTCACAAGGATGTGGATGGCATCTTGGAGGACTACACAAAGGAATCGGTCCTCATCCTCCCCACCGGTCCTCTTCAGAGTCCATCCGAGATCCGGAAATTCTTTGCCGGATTCATCGAGACGATGCCCTCTGGGTTCTTGGAGGCCTTCAAGTTGCACAAGAAGGTGTTTCTCGGGGAAACCGGATACATCGTCTGGGAGGCCCGCCCGTGGGTGCAACTCGCTACGGACACCTTCTTCATACGAGACGGCAAGATCGTGACGCAGACGTTCGCGTCGTATCCTGCATTGCGGTAGGTCGTCACGCGCACGCACGCTGTCCGGCCTCTCTCCCCGCTGGTGCGGGGCGAGGGGACCGGCACTGTTGCGCCGGCCAGCCCGCGACCCCCTCGCCTGCGCAACACCGCCCTCCGCGGTCCATTTATCTCCGCGACATTTCTTTGCTACTGCCTCTTGACCCAATCGCGAGTCGAACACCCGTGCGTGCTGCAGCCGTTCATCTGGCTTGCTCGAAGATGGATGAGGCTGAGCGTCGCGGGCGGTATGCCGCCTTTTTCAATCGCCGCCGACAGCGCCTGCAGCACTTGCATGGCGTCGGGAATGACTATTGCCGGGTTCTTCATTCGTGCTTGCATCTCCGGCAGCCTGGAGGGAGTAAAACGTCATATCAAGGGACGCGACAAGCCTCGCGGGGGCCCGTCTTAGGAGTGAAGGCTTTGGATTTAACATGTGCCCGGCCTTTCATAAGTATTTCAATGACTTTTGAATTAATTGTTAAATCCAAACTCTTAACTACTCTGGCGGCCCCCAAGCGACGAGTTGGCTCAGTCAGTTACGCTGAGCTTAATTTTGGGATCTCGCGTTGCGACCAACGTCCGGCAACATCGGTTATTGCATCGCGACGCGCATGATGGAAAGGGTATGAAGCCAAGAATTCAATCGGCCCTTCATTAATTTTGTTGCTACGCAGGGTCCGACACCCAGGGGGAGGGAGAAGAGAATGCGCTCAGAAGAGCCAGCCGAAGCGATCTCTGCGCGAGCGACAGGAGCTCTATTTTTTACGGGCTTCGGGTCCCTCTGGCTGTGTACTGGTTTTGTGGCCTTGGGCCGGCTCAACATCGTGACCGGCGCTATCGTGGCCATGGTTGCGGCGGCGTTGGTCGCTGCATCTCTCCGGCTTCTGCGGCGAGCGGCGAAAGCCTCTCCGGCAGAACAAGACGTCGAGGCGGACGCCGAAACGAAGCGCGTCTTTCGCCGGGTCAACACCATTCAGTGGATCGGCATTGTCGCCTTCATTGTACTGGCGAACGTTTTTCGGCGGCCACAATTTACCTGGATGAGCCCCAAACCCAGCAGCAGCCCTGGTGAGTAAATAGTGTCTGAGGGTGGACGGGTTGAGGAGTTGGCCACGGAACCCTATCTGGCTTTTTTCCAAACGATGTCTTCGTTGTTGCGACGCTGAATGAGCGAATTCACCTTGCCATCCGCATATTGAAATATCAGCCTTCCCTCGATGCCTTTTCGGAAAAAGATTTCGCCTGCCTCGGGAATCAGCTCAACCCGAGGACGCGTGCCTCGAGTTAAGTAGAGCTTCCCGTTTTCCGAAGAAACGACTTCTCTTTCATCTGCGAGCTCGTAGGTTCCTACATAGCCTGGAAACTTGTTCGAGTCCGCCACGCCCGCTGTCGGATCCTCGTAATAGCGCAACACTTGCCCGGCCACGATTTGCCATCGGCTATCGCGGTTCATCCATGTATCGGTTGCGTGATACCGCGCCCGAAGCTGCTGGCCGCGGTAGTTTTCAGTCTCATCCATGTCGTAGGAGTGGATCAGCGTCTTGCCCTGACGGTTGATCTTCGAATTTACGATCTTGATCGCGCCGCTCACACCGGCTGGCAACGGCTCGATGGTCGCCAGCAGCGCCTTCTTGTCCATGTTGTGCCCCTGCTCGTCGAAGTACATGGCGTCGTCGGCAATGTACTTTTCCCATGGCTCTTTGTTTCCCGGCGCAACCGCGTCGAAGAGCTCCTGCGTTTTGCGCGAGATCTCGTCGTGCGTAATTGCTCGTGGTGAGGTTTCCTTGCAGGCACTACAAAGCAACGACGTGAGCCCAAGAATCGCGGCCGTTTTCACACGTTCACTCATCCCCGAGACCTGTCCTTTCGACCCTCGAAGGCCTCGCGATGTTCTTCATGGGCCTCGCGGACGTCAAGTTGGGCAAGCTCGTCCTGATCATTAAATAGGCTATGAATTCGCCGGCTGGAGTACAGTGGCGCCGCGAGGAATCTCATGAGCACACGTCGAAACATCGTCGCCGTCCTGGTCGCCCTGGCCATTCCACTCTCTGGCGCGGAGCAGACCCGCACCCAGAAGCCTGCCATCCATGCTCGTCGCTGGGTAGCAGTCACGGGCAAGCCCATCGCCGCTACGGCTGGGGCGATCGTCTTCCAGAAGGGGGGTAACGCCGTCGATGCGGCCGTGGCGATGATCGCCGCTACCTGCACGATCTGGGATACGCTCTCGTGGGGCGGGGAAACTCAAGCTCTCATCTATGATCCCAAGGGGCGCGAGGTGGTGGGTGTTAACGGCCTCGGAGTCGCGCCCACCGGCGCTACGCCTGAATTCTTTTCCAAGAAGGGAATGAAGTACCCGCCAAGCCTTGGGCCGCTCGCCGCCGTAACTCCGGGCACGCCGGGTGCGATCATGATGATGCTTTCCAAGTATGGCCGGCTCTCTTTGAAAGAGGTGCTCGATCCCGCCATTCAGCTCGCCGACGGTCATCCCATGGATATCGAGACGGCCGATGTTATCGAGCGAGCTAAAAAAGAAATTCAAAAGTGGCCTTACTCGCGGGCGGTGATGCTCCCGCACTTGGATGAGAAACGTCCGAGTGACAAGCACCGCGATGGTCCCGAGCCGGGGGAGATTTTCCGGCAGGCGGACCTCGCAGCCACGCTGCGAAAATTGGTCGAGGCTGAGCAAAACGCACTTCGCGCGGGAAAGACGCGCCAAGAAGCGATCCAAGCTGCCTATGACCGTTTCTACAAAGGGGATATCGCCAAAGAATTCACTCGCGGCGTGCAGGAGCAAGGGGGACTGATCACGCTCGAGGACCTGGCGAAGTGGCATCCACAATTCGAAAAGCCTGTGCGCACGAATTACCGCGGGATCGACGTTTACAAACTGACCGTTTGGACCCAGGGGCCGGTGATGCTGCAGGCGTTGAACATCCTCGAGAATTTCGATCTCAAATCGATGGGGCTCAACAGTCCGCGCTATATCCATACCGTCTACCAAGCGATGAGCTTGGCCTACGCTGACCGCGATTTCTATTACGGGGATCCGGAGTTTCCTCCGGCGGAGCCTGTTGCCGGTCTGCTTTCGAAAGATTACGCGCGAGCGAGAGCGAAGTTGATCAATCCTGAACGCAACGACCCAGCGATCGGGCCGGGCGATCCCTATGCGTTTCAGGGCGGGAAGAATCCATACGGTGAGTTGCTCCGCAATTGGGCAGCCACGGCGACGAAGCCTTCCGAGTCCTCTCCATCTTCAGAACCCAGCTCATCTCTGAAAATGATTCCCAGCGACCGCGACCTCGGTCCTTCGCTCGCTGCCTCGGCAAAGGAATCGCAGCTCGACGCCGAGTTCTACCTCGGGACGACCTCGGTCGAAGCGGCGGACGCCGAAGGATGGGTCGTCTCGGTCACGCCCAGCGGTGGCTGGGTGCCCGCGGTGATTGCCGGCCACACGGGCATTGGCCTGTCGCAGCGAATGCAAAGCTTCGTGACCGACCCAGCGGAAAATCCGTTCAACGTGGTCGCGCCTGGAAAGCATCCGCGCGTGACGTTGACCCCCACGCTGGCGCTGAAGAACGGAAAACCATTCCTTTGTTTTTCGGTACAAGGTGGAGACAGCCAGGATCAAAACCTCTTGCAGTTTTTCCTCGACATGGTCGAGTTTGACTTAAACGTTCAAGAGGCTGCCGAGGGACCGAACTTCAACAGTTTTCAGATGCGCAGCTCCTTTGGGCAACATCCAACACGCCCGGGGCGCATCCTTTTGAGTGAATCAACGCCAGCCTGGGTACGGCGCGACCTGAAGAAGATTGGATACACGCTCACGTTTGGTGAAAGAACTTCAGGTCCGATCAACGCGATCTTCTTTGATCAAGCCCACGGAACTTTCTGGGGCGGGTCGAGCAACAACGGCGATGACTATGGTATCGGCTGGTAAAGGGTGAGGCGGATGCCGCGCCGCGATGATCGCCCCGGCGGCACCTTCTCCATCCGTCCAAGTGTTGCTCCAGCGCATCGACGTGCTCTGACCAGAAGCGCCGGAAGGTAGGGGGACTACCGGAGTAGGAATCCATCGGCTATGGCGGTGTGACCACTTCGGGTGATCGTGGCTAACTTTTTGCGCTTCTGCTTTTTGGTCTTCGGAGGCTCTGGTTCAGGGTCACGGCTTCTCGAATCAGCGTCCTGAAAGCCTCTTCGTCAACCTTGTCGTCCTCATGGAAATCGATGGCCCGCCAGGCATTGCCTTCCAGGCTTGCGTTGAAGAGACGCGAAGGGTCCTTCAACGATGCTCCCTTGGAGAAGGTCAGCTTTACGACGTTCTTGTAGGACTCGCCTGTGCAGATCAATCCGTCGTGCGACCAAACCGGAACGCCTCTCCATTTCCACTCCTCAACCACATCGGGGTCGGCTTGCTTGATGAGGGCCCGAACCCGTGACAGCGTCTTTCCGCGCCAGTCGCCGAGCTCTTCTATCCTCGCGTCGATGAGCTGCGAGGGAGAGTCGCCTCCGTGCGAGCTGCCCTCCTTCTTCTTCTTCTTCACCATCATCGTCCTCCTCATGCGCTACTCCTCCGGCTGCCTTTTATTATTATCTGTGTTCTCTTGCTCCTTCGAGCTGGCGGAAGAAGAAGTAACCTCGGCCAAATCCCGTCACCGTTCGAATGATTCGGCCTGGGCTGCTTTTTGACTGCCCAGCTCGCCGATGCAATAGAGTCTTCGCCGCATAGATGCGCGACAGACGCACAGCGTCTTGCAGGATGGTTTCGGGCTTCGGGCCCGGTCGAGGCCGGGCGGGTTGCCATGGCAAGGTCCCTCGGTCCGCGGCACCCTACCCTCGGATGCCAGCCCACCAAGCAGATTGCCCAAGGCTCGGCCGGCGGAGAACCCCGTCTGTTTTGATTCGGCGCCTCTTTTCCAAGGCGCTCGCGTCACCTGCGCCGCGTCGATCTCTCTGAGCAGATTGCTTAGCCAAACATGTCGTGCAGAGAGTCGTTCGTCGTTTTCCTGCTGCTGACAGCCATGAGATTCTCAGTTGTTTCATTTGTTATCAGCGATACAGGATTAACTCGGTTGAAACATGTTTGAACTGACCCGTTCACCACCCGACGATCTCTGATCCCGATCTAAAGCGCCACCGTCCACGGGTGAACACAGCTAAACTCGGCGCGAAGACCCCTCTTGACCTTTGAAGGCAACCGGAGCTGGTTAGGCTTTCGTCAAGGGCGTGCGCAGAGCATAGAGGTTTCCGCCGAGACAGAAGGGGGTGAGTGATAGAGGATTGCGGTCGACGGACGAAGGGCCCAAGCGAAGCGTCCGTTTGCACTATCAAAACCTTTTGCATCCGGTCCACATCCTTCCAGCCAAGTCCACTGGTTGCTCAAGGTTAGTACCCAAGGGGGAATTCCCATGCGTTCCAAATTATCGGTTTGCCCATTCACAGTCATAGATGTCCTGGAGCTGCTCTTGGCGGCGCTCGTTCTGGGCCCGGGAGTGGCGCACGCGCAGCAGGCGGGTAATCCCGCCTGTCCAGGAGAAGAGGTGTTCTACAATCCGGGCAACGGCGAGGACATTGTCCTTCCCGAAGGCTATCGGGTCGAGATGTTTGCGAGGGACTTGAACTTCCCGACGGGGATCGCGTTCCAAAGGGCCA
>DATFTC010000071.1:0-2964 GCA_035262305.1 Myxococcaceae bacterium
AGGAAACGAGCGTCGTCGATGGTCGCAAGCTCGTCGCGGTGGAATCCGTACTGGTTGTTGGTTGCGCTGTGCAGCGCGACCAGGAAAAGAGCAGACAGAATGAGGGCCCCGGTATCGGTCGCGATCATCCTCTTACAGACGGCAGCCAGCCGCATAAACTCGCTTTTCGCCTCCAAGGCCAGGCAATGCTACATCGTACATTGTGTTGAACACCAGCGGAACCACCGTGACGCCCGAATCACGCGCGGTCCGGGAGTTAAGGCCATGCCGGTTCAATGGCCTGACGGCACCGACTCGCGCGTTCGTTCGGCAGCCACCGATGTCTCCGCGAACGTCATCATAAGCTGGCCGGAAGTCCGGTTCTGGGAAGCTTGGGGCGGGCGCGACTCGTACACTACGTTCGGAAATCCGTTCCAGATCCGCTGCGAAAGCCAGCGTCCTCTTCCAGCCCCGTAGACCGTCCACGTTTGTCCCGACCACTGCGTCATTCGCAGCAGGGAGCCCAATGATGAACCGCCCAATCGCCGCGCTTCTCTACGCCGCCTTGACCCTTCCAGCGTACCCGCAGACGGCTCAGGGGCCCGTCTTCGAGGTCGCCACGATAAAGCGAGCCAGTGCCGAAGAAATCGCTGCGGGGACTTCGGGCATACCTACCCGTCCCGGCCGGGTCACTGGCATCAATGTAATCCTCAAGAGGTGCATCGTCGGCTTCTACCACACTGGACCAGGTCAGGTACTCGGTGGCCCGAACTGGATCGATACCGACCGGTTTCACATCGAAGCCAAGGCATCCGAACCAGTCATCGACGATTCGATCCTCGAAACCATGTTCCGCAACTTGTTAGCCGATCGTTTCCACCTCGCAGTTCACTCGGAGACGCGAAGATTGCCAGCGCTGGTTCTGGAAATCGGCAAGCATCAACCGGCCCTGGAAAGGGCTGAAGGTGGAGACTCCGTCACCGACGCCGGGCACGGCCGCATCGCGCTGGGAAACTCGACCATGGACGCCCTTGCCGAGCGCCTAGCGGCGCGACCGAAATGCCAGTGGTGAATGAAACCGGCCTCGACGGCATTTTCAACCTGAAATTAGTTTGGACGCCAGACACAGATCATCCAAGATCCGACGGTCCGCCATCGCTGCCAACCGCCATCGCCGAGCAGCTTGGCCTCCGCCTCGTCTCAGAAACACGATCCGTTCCGGTATTGGTGATCGACCACGCGGAGAGACCGGGCGAGAACTGAGACCACTGTCGAAAGTGCCAGGATGCTAAGGCTCCCTCTCTCCGGATAGCCGACGATCCACTCGGGAAATCAGTCAAATCGAGGATCGGAGGGTAGCTTGTTCACTGGGAATCGGTCTCTCAGCAGTTCCACTGTTGATCCACCTACTAGCCGGATCGCTCAAAGAAGCCAGTAGAAGCCGCTATCCTTCTATTAAGGACCCGAGACTATGAACCTTCCTCCCTTTCTCCTCGACCGCTGGCTCGAACAGAAGCAAACCGCCAATCCCCCAATCGATTTCGACTTGGGTTCCAGCACCGGCCCCGTGTGGACCCTCCGGGAACTGCTCGCTCTATCTCGCGGGAACGAGCTCGACAATCTGCTCGATACCCGCGTGCTGTACACGGCCGCGGCCGGGACCGCCTCGCTGCGCGATGCCATCGCCGCGCTCCATGGAGTCGAGCCCGCCGAGGTACAGGTCGTGACCGGCGCCTCCGAAGCCCTTCTCATCCTCTGCTTCCTGGCGAAGGAACAGTACGCTAACGTCGTCCTGCCCAACCCAGGCTTTCCCGCCAACGTCGCGCTTGCCGAGTCTTTCGGGATTGAGGTCCGCCTGTATGAATTGCGCGCCGAACATGATTTTCGAATTGACCCTTCCGAAATCGCGCGCCTAATCGACGGCAACACAAAGTTCGTGCTGGTCAATTCGCCGCACAATCCCACAGGCGCCGTCATCACTGCCGACGAGATGCGCACACTTCACGATCTCTGCGTCGTGCGCGGCGCGCAACTGGTCTCGGACGAGGTCTATCATCCGATCTACCACGGCCCCGAGATTCCGACTGCGGCGCACCTTCCCCATGCGACGGTCATCAGTGATTTCTCGAAAGCGCTCTGTCTCAGCGGCCTTCGCATCGGATGGATGATCGATCGAGACGCTGCGCGCCGCGAGCGGTATCAGATCGCTCGCAACTATTTCACTATCACGGGCAACGTCATCGGCGAGCACCTCGCCACCTTCGCCCTCGCGCACAGCGATGCGATCTACGCTCACGCTCGCCGTGTCGCGAGCGCCAATCTTGAGTTGCTCGACACTCTGTTCGCGCGCTATGAAGGCCTGTTGCGCTGGATCCGTCCGCGCGGTGGAATGACCGCCTTCCCGTGGCTCACCTCCGGTGCCGACACCCGCGACTTCTGCCGCCGCCTCGTAAGGAGCGGCGTTCTGATGGTCCCGGGCGATTGCTTCGGCCAGCCGCATCACTTCCGCCTCGGATTCGCCGCGAGCGGTGCGCAATTCTCGAACGCTCTCGTGCGCTTCGCCGAGTTCCTCGACAAGGAATCTCGCCACGCGCCCCGGGCTAGCGACCGCGTCCCAACCGCGCAGCCGCGTGCTTAGCACTCGTCCGGCCAACGCTGCAACACATTGGCTTTTGTTGTTACCGTTTCGTATCGACGAGCACCTGCGGATACTGCGCAGCTTTTTCCTGCCGGAACCTCATGCTCATCGCCAATCGGATCACGCGCAACCCGTAGAAAGCTCCCAAGGTGCCGACCTTTGTACGGAAGGCCCACAACACACCCGAAGCGGGCACCGGCACTTCGAACGATAGGGCGTTACACGTCCGCCTGGGCACCTCGTTTTGCATTCGGGTTGCGCTGTACAGTGTTGCCTCTCCAAATTTTGTCAGGCGCTCGATACACATGAGACCTTTATCAGACGCATCAACAGGGATGAACGGAAAT
>DATFTC010000072.1:0-4827 GCA_035262305.1 Myxococcaceae bacterium
CCATACGTTCCGGCGGATTTTTCATCTACGTATTCCAAGATTTTGGCTCGGACCGACGAAGGCAATTTGGGTTGGTCCAGCATCCGTTTGATGACTGCCGCCGAAATGCCTATCCTCTTATGATTGCCCTGAAGAATGCTCCAGGTAGTGCTGCGCGGCAGACCCAGAGCACGAGCCTGCGCATCGAGGTGAAGATAGCCGGTGGCAATCAGCGCGTCGCGAAGTTCCCTGATTTTCATTGACTGGAGTTCCCGCGCCAGATCATGGGAAGTTCTCCGAGCTGGGCGCGTCGCGTCATTGCGGGACTCAGCAGGCATACTTCCCGTCCTTGTTTGGTGGGATGATCGGTCCAGTCGTAACCGCGCCGCGTCCTGACGCGCATGCCGGGGTCCGCCGCACCATCAGGCGATAGCCGTTGTGCTTGCTCTCGTGGATCCGGACCGAGCCGCTCGGCGCGACCTTTGCCCTGCTCGGCAAGCACGGATCGCCGCGGCGCTTGCGCACGAGTGGGACACCACAAATCAAATGGACCTGCAGGCGCGGCAGCGTGGCGAAACGGTTCGACCGGCGGACGAATAGAGGTCGGTCAATACGATGCCCCGGCGGGTCGATGCGCGCCGGGGCACACGGGGACACCCCTCGGCCCGCCCTCGGAAAAGGAGGGAAAGAGGAAGAGCCGAATCGTGGGAACAATCCGGCTGGGTCCGCGCGTTCCGACGGAATCTCGACTCAAGGCCGCTTTCTTCACCAATCGACGGTGAGCAGGGCGAGCACAGCTGGCGGTAGCGAGTTGTCGGCGGCGATGAGCGCGCGTGCGCTACCAATCGCCTTCCGGATGCCGCTTCACCACTTTGGTTCGCATCCGGATCATGAAACGGCTGCCAGGCTTTTCCGCCACTGCCGCCTTGAACGCCGCACGCGCGATCGCACCAGGCAGCGCGCTTGACTTCTAAGCGCGCGTCCTTACGATTTTCGTGGGGATTGCGGGGGGCCAATCTTGCAACAAGTGTTCGCGCGCATATTCGCTGTCGGAGTGTGTCTACTGTTCGCCGCCTGCGGCACGACGACACCCCTGGAGTCGCAAACGAAGACGCAGGTTGCCAGCCAAGGTCGCATCTATTTTCTCCGCGGCAACAATTACCTTGGCAGAGGCGGCGCTGTAGAGATCAAGCTGAATGGCCAGTCGGTGGGCAATGTGGCAAACAACTCTTACTTCTTCGTGGATCGCGATGCCGGCGCCTACAAAGTCACCCTCGAGGTGCCATTGACGCCTGGTCAATATTCACTCCCCGTGAACGTGCGGGCGGGCTCGCTGACGTACATCGAAGTGGCGCCGCAGACCGGAAACGCCACCGCCGTCTTGGTGGGCGGTCTGGTCGGCGCGGCGATCGCAGCGTCAGCTTCCGAAGACGGCAAGAACGCGACGTTTCGCCTTGCGTTGATGGACCCGGCGGCGGGAGCCGCGCTGTTGCAGGAGTTGAAGAAATAATCGAAATCGCCAGGACTACCTGGGCACCGTGCGCGCCGCCGACGCTGACGCCGCGATCAAGGTCGCGATCGAGGCATTCGGGATCGACGAGCCGCAACGGCAGCGGCGGCTTGCAGCGCAGCCACCGCCGCATCTGCCTTTGCGAGAAAAGCCCGCATCATCCGACGCAATGACGAGCCGAAGGACTGAGCGTCGCCCTGCGATGGCACCGCAGCCCGGCTATCCTACATTCCATGGCCGCTAACCCGGCGCCGGGCTTGAGGTCATCCGCGCTGAAAATCGAGGCCTTCTCACGCTCAGGTGATCAAGGAAGCGCGGTCCAGCAGCTCGCGACCACGAATGTGGAGAACGTCTGCGTGAACCATCAGCGACATGAAATGCTTGAGAATCGGGTCGTCTACGCAACGTTGAGCCCACAAATCGCGAAATCGTTCAGCGCTCATGTTGCCTGCGATCGTGATTGACATATGGGCCGTTGTTGGCGGGCTGCACATCCGCTGGCTCTTGAACTTGTCTATGACGTAATCGAGAAAGGACTCGGCGGTCTGCTCATCGAGAATGTCGAGGCCCATGACGATCGCCGGAAACTCGCCACGGTCGTTGCGGAACCATTTCGTGTCGAGATTGTGTATGGAGTTTGCATAGTTCATGAGACGGAGCCTGCGTCTTGAGTTCAGGAGTTACGCTCCTGCGGAATGCGAGACTTCATTCGATCGCGAACTCAACATCTCTGCGCTCCCCGATCGACAAGGTCGTCATGAGGGATAATACGGCCTTGAAACCGGGCGCGCGCGGTAAGGGCTGCCACACCTCGTCTCCATTGAGGTCTTGCGGCAACGTGTCAAACACCGCTTTGCCAAGAGCAGGACCCATTCCGCTGGCGAATGCCTGTTCGAACAGGCCCACAAGCCTCTCGGCACGGCCCCCTTGCGCACGGTAGCGTTGCGCGCCGAAAGGCAGCTCTGCATAGGATAGATTCCCGGCTGCCTGCTGGGCGATGGCCCTTTCAAATCGCTTGCGCTCGCGGCCCGTTGGATCGTCGAAGATATCGCGCACCATGAACCAGATGAATCGTCTATCGTCAGCCTGTTCTTCAGCGATTTTTGCCACGAGATCCACCAGCGCCTTGGGGCGCTTTTTCGCAACGTAGACGTGACCGAGACGGCGATAGATGTCGAGCGCATGCGAAACATCGGAAACCCGCCTTAGTGTGTAAACGGGACCGCTGAACCCGTACAAAGGCCCGCTCCGAGGCACGCCTGCGATGGAGATCGTCAGCTTCAGGCAAGGTTCGCTTGCGCGTGGCCCAGCCAAGGAGGCCCTGACGAGGTCCTCGCGGATGCTTCTTACCATGAGTGCGACGAATTCCGCAGGATCGATAGGGTCTATCCGCTGGCGCTTTCCTCGTGGTTTGGCGGCTGGAGGGCTTTCCAGCGGCGCGGCAAGCTCGCCGTGCGTGGTCGTCGACGTCGATGATGTTGAAGGGTGCCGCAGCGATTGCGATGGCATTGGCCCTTCCGCCAAAGGCCGACCGCGGGCTCGAATCTCCCGTTCGAAGAACTCACGAGTCGGCGGCGTTTCGCCAAGCTCCAAGCGCGCCTGCATATCCTGACGCGCGCCGCCGTCATCTCCGCTCCAAAGTCGGCAAGCAAACCGGCGCTCGAGCTGCCATTCCGTATACACGCCGGAAGCCAGAAGGGATTCCACCGCCGGCAGAAGATACCGCCAGTCTACTTTCACAGAAAGGAACAAGCGCTTTCCGATGACTTCCAAGCCCACCAAAGCTCGCTCCTGAATGAAAGCATTTTGATCGGATGCGAGCCCGCAGAGCGACGGCACGGTCATTTCGGCGAGCTGCGGGAATCGGCGGCTCGCATTCCAGCTCGCACCCCGCAGGACGTCCTCAGCCGCAGTAACGGCCACCGCCCTCTCTAAGCTGTCGGAATGCCGGAAGCGGGGTATGACCACCTTCATGGCGCGCAAGACGTTCCAACTCTTTTGGGCGCCGAACAGCCCCGGCAGCTCGGAAGTCTGCAGCACGGCCTTTACGAGCGCGGGTGATGCCTCTGCCGGAATGGCATGCCCGATCGTTGCCGAACCCGAATACCGATCATACTTACACCCCAAGACTGCTCGGCGGAGGATAAACACCGCTTCCTCACGCTCTCCGCTGCGGTCCATGTACAGCGAAGCCACGATCAGCGAGTCCCTCGCCCGTGTCTCCACGGCGGGGGCATTTTCGATTCTCCGCAAGAAAACAGGCGCCTTGGAGTAGGTCGCCTCGCTGAGGGTCGAGCCAAAATACCTGCCACACAACAGCATGAAGCCCGATAGGCGTCCCCTGAGCTCGCGCGACGCAAAGGTTTCATCGTGAACCGTCAGGATGAGATCCGGACCATCCCGTGCAAGATCAAAAGCGAGAATGCGCCAGTCCTTCGGGCAGCATTCCTCGCGAAACGCTTCAAGCACACCGTATACCGCCCGATACAGATCGCTATCGCGTGCGATTACCTCGCGCATTCCGAGCCTCCCCGATCGGTAACCAAAGCGAACGTCAACTGTGAGTCAGGAAAACGCGAAGCGATCTAACCGGAATGTCTTTTCATTAAGGTGAAGCGTTGCGTGGGCAGATCGCACGGACGGGGCCGAGTCTGGCCCAAACGCTTCCTCACGGGCAACCCGTTGGATATGAAACTATCAGGGGAAAGCTACCTTTAACGGCGAATATGACCTGACCTAGCAGACATTGCACCTTGCTCGCCGATGGTGAAAACGGAGCTGCTCTTACATTCTCAGGGCCAGGAGTTAGCACCGGTTGCATGGTGGTTGTTGCGCTGCGGACATCACTAGTGGCAGAACCCAGACTCTGACATTCGTCGGAGGGGAGCAGCCGTGGTCCTGTCGCAAATCACGTGGGAGCTACGCGATCCAGAGACGCGGTTCGCAGTCCTGCTCGATCTCGCCAACACGTTCTCCCGAGCCCCTCGCAGGTCCTGGGGCTATCCGGCCGAGGCGATCGAACTCGGTCGGCAGTTGATGCCGATCGTGACAGGCGGCGCTGCTGGCCCGTCTCTTCCGTGGGCCCTGGCCCGCTGGTACTCGACAGTCGGGCGCCTGCCTGAGCTTACTTCGACCCACAACCAGTTGAAACGCCCGGACGATCTTGAGTTCGCGGAAGGCGTGGTTGTGATCTACACCGAAAACCAGCACTGCACAGTCTGGGGGATTCCGGTTGAGACACTGGATCAAGACGACCCACCAATCGTCTTTGCTGACCGAGGACGCTGGCGACATGAAGCCGACTCAGTGTCGAGCTTCGCGCTGACGGTGGGGCTTAG
>DATFTC010000073.1:0-2526 GCA_035262305.1 Myxococcaceae bacterium
CGCCAGCGCGAAAGACGCGCGACGGAGCTTGGTCCTGCTGCGGATCGGCGAGCTGGGACGGTCCAAACGCGCGAGGACTTCGCTCGCGCTCTGTACCCGCTCGGCGGGCAGTTTCCGGAGCAGCTGGGTAACCAGCTCCGCCAGCCAGTCCGGCACCCCCGGGACGCTCACCAAAGCCGGCGGCTCTTCGCTTAGGATGCGCCCCACGGTCGCCGCGCCCGAGTCGGCTTGGAACGGAGAGACCCCGGCCAAGAGCTCGTAGGCCACGACTCCGAAGGACCAGAGGTCGCTTCGCCCATCCACGGCCGCTCCACGCAGCTGTTCGGGAGACATGTACAGCACCGTGCCCATGGTCTCCCCGGTTCGGGTCACCGCGGTCGCCTGAGACTCGGAGGTGAGCTTGGCCAAACCGAAGTCGAGGATTTTGACCACTCCCTCATCGGTTCTGAGCAGGTTGGCGGGTTTGATGTCTCGGTGAACAATTCCCGCGCGGTGCGCAGCATCCAGTCCGAGCGCCACTTGCCGAAGCAGCTCCAGCGCTTCGGAAACTCGCAAAGGCCCTTTCTGCAGCCTCTGTTTGAGCGTCTCGCCCTGGTAGAGGGCCATGACGATGAACAGCTCGCCGTCTTGTTCTTCGATGTGGTAGATGGCGCCGATGTTGGGATGGTCTAAGGCGCCGGCTGCGCGCGCTTCGCGAAGGAAGCGGGCCTTGGCAGTCTCGTCGGGTGCCAGCTGCCGAGAGAGAACTTTCACTGCCACCGAGCGCCCGAGCCTTAAGTCGGTGGCGCGGTAGAGGACGCCCATTCCACCAGCGGCCAGCCGTTCTTCCAGCCGGTAGTTAGAAACGACGCGTCCGAGGAACGGGTCTGCAGCGTGATGAAGAGTTGAGCCAACCGCTGAAGCCGGCTCTGTCAAGCCGGCCACGGTGGAAGGCATCCCTTCGATGAAGCTTCCCGCCTGCTCGTTCGAAGAGAGCAAGGCCTCGACCTCTCGACGCAGCTCGTTATCGCCAGCGCATTCCTGCTGCAGATACGATGCCCGTCCTTGTCCCGCACGCTCGAGTGCTCCTTTGAAGATGCGCCCAATTTGTTGCCATCTTTCAAGGCTCATCGCGGCGTCTTGACGCACTACAGGTGCACAGACTGAAACAGTGCTCAGATTTGGTCAAGCTCTACCAGTCGCGAGAGCTGGTGCGGCCGCATCTGGAGGCCAAGCTCAGCCCATCGCCATTGAAGTCGCCCACGGCCACGGAGTCAGGAATCCTGCCCGCGGTGGCAAAGTCTCTGCGCGCAATGAACGACACCCCTGCGCCTCGGCTGCCGCGGCAAACAGCAGATGGCTCACGGCCAGTCCTGCCCAAAGCGATACGCTCTTCCTATTCGAACTCGACATGTTTTCCTCTCCTCGGTAAGAAAGAAACCCCCTCCCAGTCGCGCTCGGGTTTCATCCTATGATGGAGTCAGCGTCTTGACGGACCATGATCCACTCGTTGGACAGAGTCAAGCGAGCAGTGCATTCGACAAGCACGCTCTCACTTCGCGTTCCTTAACCTTGAAAACGAACTCAAGTTGACCGGCGGAATGAATCAGCAAGTGGATCGCTGCATCCCGCCGACGCTCCTGAGAAATATTACAAATTGCGGTTCGTGTCGCGTTTCGCGTTGTATCGGACGAGCTGGAATTAGGCCGCATGTCCAAGAACGACCGGAAGTAGCTAGAGACGAGACGAGCGCAGCTGGAGCGCAAGGTAGACGATTTAGAGGACGAGCTGCGCTGGGATAAAGACCTGCTGGAGCTGATACGGCAGCACCTCCGCGAAACGGAAGACCTCATTAAAACGCCCTGGCCTTCAGCGGCCCAACGCCCCGGAGCTAATTCGATGTGAGCAGATACAGTGCAACAAACCAGGTCGCGTTTTAGGCACAGTGCAAGACGGATGCGAACAACGGAACCAGCGAGATGAGAATCATTCTGCACACGACGACTGGGGGCGAGTTGAGTCCGCGAATTCTGCCGCCGCCAGACCTCTGCGAGGCTCGTTGACTGCGCGGTGCTACATCAGCCGAGCAATCTTCCACGTATCGCGATCGCATCTGAAGAGGGAACGAACCGGTCGTTCAGCGCTGTGACGCGATACATTCTTGCGTCGGATCGTCGTGTTTTGCGAGCGAAAACATCAGGCGGCCTCTGGGAGCGTGGAGTTTGCGTGAAGATCGGGGAAGCGTTCGTCGCGCAGGTAGACGGCCTCACTCATGAGGCGGTAGCCCTTGGAGGGCCATTCGTGGATGAAATGTTTGTGAGCTCATTAGCATCTTAGATCGATGGAGCGGGAACGTGCCCGGTGTCGTTCCTCGGGAGGTCCTATGAGGACACGCAAGATCAGGCTAAGGCTCAACGGAAGATTTGCTGGTACGCTAGCCCTTCTCACCGTGATTGCTGCCTGCCTGCATTGTGGTGGCGAAGACGCTACCATTTCGAAAACGTCGCAGGCCCTCACCCCTACCCCGTACGAGGTGATGCCCGATGC
>DATFTC010000074.1:0-3031 GCA_035262305.1 Myxococcaceae bacterium
GGATGAACCGATTTACGTCGGTACCTTTGAGCACCGGTGGGCGTTCGTCAACGCGGCGGATCTCTACTTCCTTTCCAACCGGCGAGGCGCCACGCGCTACATGCAGTTCGATCCAGGTCTGGTAACTCGGCGCGAAATCCAGGAAGAAATGATTTCCCAAATGGAACAGAGACGCACGCGCCTGGTGGTGCTGTCGCAATGCTGCCCCATCTCGGAGGAGCCCAACGCGAGTATGGCCGAGGGCTCGGACCTGTTGGATCGATATCTGGCGACGCGATACCGGTTGGTCAATCAAGTCGGAGTGTATCGCCTCTTGCTTCGCAGCAGGGACTAACCCACCAATCTAGATTCTCGAATTCGCTCACGCGTGTTGCGACCTTCGAGTCGCGCCGTGCCGATACCCGAGCCGCAAATGCTCGACGGAACTGTTCAGACTCAATCTCACGAGCCTTCGGGGGACGACCCGAACGCGACTCCTGCAGCTGCTGCATCGTTTTCTGAGTCTTCGATCGTCCCTCGCGTGAAACCCGCCACCTGGCAGGTGGTTATTTGCACGCGAGCTACCGATCGCGTTGGAAAGCACTCCGCCGAATGGCACTCGCCCGACGAGCGCTGGAAAGTAACTCCATTCGGCGCTAGAGCTTCGGGCATGAACGTCAATGGGAGCGTTGCGCTCGTTACCGGGGCAAGTCGTGGAATCGGCCGCGCCATCGCTGTGCGCCTTGCTGCGGCAGGAGCAGCGGTCGCGGTGAATTACCGCAAGGAACAGGGGTGGGCGGAAGAAGTGGTCGCGCTGATCGAGCGGGCCAAGGGCCGCGCGGTAGCCCTGCAAGCGGATGTCTCGTCGCCCGAGGACGTTCAGCGGCTGGTCTCGGGCGTCGAAAGCGCGCTCGGACCGATCGACATCCTTGTCAACAACGCGGCGATCGCGCCGCCTCGATCGATTGAAGAATTGGATCTCGCCACCTTTGACGCGGTGATCGCGAACAACCTGCGCTCGGCGTTTCTCGTATCCTCGGCAGTGATTCCCGGAATGAGAGCTCGGCGCCGAGGGCGTCTGGTATTTCTTTCGTCGATCGCCGCTTACACCGGTGGGCTGATCGGTCCGCACTACGCGGCGTCGAAGGCGGGGCTCCTCGGCCTGATGCATTCGTATGCCTTGCGATTGGCCGGCGAAGGCATCACCTCCAACGCAGTCGCGCCCGCCCTGATTTACACCGAGATGCTGAGCACCAATTCGCGCGCAAAGCCGGAGGAGATCGTTCCCGTCAAGCGCTGGGGCACGGCCGAGGAAGTCGCGGAGGTGGTGTTCACCGTGGTCTCAAACGGCTTCATCACCGGGCAGACCTTCCACATCAACGGCGGAATGTATCCAGCCTGACCGCGGATCGCACTAATACGGCGAGGTGCCAGCATCTCCCGCATCGGAGGACGCCCGTTGGACCAGGTCGATCAGGAATTTGGCAAACCCAACCCCAATGCGCCGGCAGCTCTCTCTCAATTTGCTTTTCTCATTGGCAGATGGCGGTGCGAAGCCAAAGTGAAGTCGGCGAATGGAGAATGGCAGGCGTTTCGTGCAACGTGGCTCGGTCGCTTCATCCTCGACGGCTATGCAATCGCAGACGAATACAGGATGACCGGCACATCCGGAGATCTGATCGTGCTCGGGATGAATTTCCGCGCGTATGACGCCGCCAAGCAGATTTGGAACATTAAGTGGCTAAACGCACTGGCTGGAACGTGGGTGGACCTTGGGCCGGAGGATCTCGGTGGAGTCAGGTTTGACGGCCAATCCATCATCTACGCCTTCAAAGAGCCGGTGGCCGCCCACGCTTATACTCGTGCCACTTACACGAACATTTCCAAGACGCACTTCACGTGGCAAGGTGAGAAGTCTGATGATGGGAAAGCCTGGAGCCAATTCATGGTCGTTGAGGCCTATCGCACGAAGGAGCAGGAAGCCGTCTAAGTTTCACCACGGCCTGCTAGGCATGTTATCGCGAACGCGCGCCGGTTCTACGGCAAGACCTGGGGCTTGTATCGATGTTCCCACGCCGCTGTTCCCCAAAGCGCAAGCGAGTCCAACTTAGGCAGGATTCGCTTCTCCAGCGAATCGTAGAACGCATTAACGCGGGATTCTGGCGACAGGATTCCCAACTCGGTTAGTGCCGACGGAAATGAAGTACCCGACTCAAGGCGCAACAACGATGGCACGGCGGCAGATTGCTCTAATAGGGCGAACTGCTGTCGCAGCTCTTCGCTCAGCAGCAGGCACTCATCCGTTGACAGCTCCGGGCGGATGGCCGCAAGGACTTCCCACCCTATTCGCGAGTGCACGGCTTCGTCATGAAGGATCAAGGAAAACGCTGCGCGTGTCAGCGGCTCTCCACTGTTCCTCGCAGCGGCTCGGAAGAGAGCGCAGGAAATCGTTTCCCCGATTGCGACTTCGACAAGAAGGAGCGCGAGAAAACGTTCCCGACCCTCTGGATGAGAAGCGAATCGTTGCCAGACAGTATCCAAGTCCGCGACCCCACCGGCGGCTCCCAGACGGCCAGCCACTTGAAGGCAAAGCTCCGCATGCAGCAGCTCGTCTTGCGCCGCACTCGCTAAGACCATCGATACATCAATCGGTAGGTCGCATAAAATCGATAGGCGCTGAAGCTCCGAGAAAATGGCGGCCGAGCGCAGCTCCTCTGCGGCCTTCATCGGCCACGCTCGTGCAGCAAACTCGACGTGCTCCTTAGCGAACCGCTCGAGCTGCGCGAGCGGAAGAGGCGGAAACGGCCTTCGCCGATGTGCCTTGGCCTGAAGCCAGGAAGACGTCTTGTGGCTCAGCCAGTGGAGCTTAACTTCCGCCATCGACGACGAAGGTCCCTCCGTCCGGGAGGTGGCAGGTTCCACTGTCGTAGTCCACGAAGGTTCCACCGCCGTCGCGGCATTCGGTCAGCTGCCGACAGGCCACCGGAGCTTGGTTGTTGCAACAGGGATCCGGGTTCGCGTTGCACACACCACCTGGGATTTTTGCTGCCTC
>DATFTC010000075.1:0-3352 GCA_035262305.1 Myxococcaceae bacterium
AGTAGTCGCCCGCCACGCGGTGGCATTCGAGGACATCGGAGAGGCCGAGAATCTTCTTCGTGAAGCTGTCGAAGTAGCGCGGATGCTCGATGCTCACCCCGATGAAAGCGGTGATGTCCTTCCCAAGCTTGTGGGCGTCCACTTGGGCTGCGTACCCGGAAATCAAGCCCTCCTGCTCGAGCTTGCGCATCCGCTCGGCCACCGCGGGCTGGGACAACCCCACCTCGGCGGCTAGCTCGATCTGCGCCACCCGACCGTTTCGCTGGAGCAGCTCCAGAAGCTGGGAATCTATGTAATCGATGGTCATTGACCTAACTTTAATAGGCTTAAGCTCTAGCTCGCCTATAATAATTAGCCTCAGGTCTCGGCGTCAAGCGGCCAGTTCGCCCCCTGCGTGGAGTTTCGGACAAAGGACTGACATTCGCGGACTGGGCCAATGGTGACGCGGTCAGCGCTGCGACCGCGTCACGTCGCGGAGAGGGCCGCTCACCTCGCACGCGGCTGTGCTGCTCGGCTTAGAGCTCGTCGGCGATGCGGCTGCCGTTCCCCGGGGGAACACAGGTAAACGTGAGCTCGCCCCCGCTGTCCTGCGCCGATGCGCGCAGAGCGGCGTCGCTGACCGTATCGCCTGTTTGACTTCGGGTGAAGGTTCCGTCGCCAGCGTACAGGAATGCAGCCCGCTCCCCCTGCACGTAGCCCTTGGCGACCAGATCGCACTCTCCAATCGTCGCGCGCGACTCGAAAAGGTCGACGCGGGCAATAGCCGCTTCGCTTTCGAAGTTGGCCGGGCCGAGCGTCACCTGCTGCCCGACGATCGGCGCCAGGTTGCTGTCGAATGCCAGGACGAAGGACTCCACAGCGCGCCGCAAGGCATAGCCCGGCTCCCCGAACGGAATACCGCCGGGGTTGAGCGGGGTCTGAATGAAAACGAGCGCCCCGTGGAAGCGAAAGACGGAGTCGACGCTTCCGTCATGCAACACGCCAAAACCGCGAACCTGGTCTCCCATGAATGGGATGTCCTGGCCGAGAGGCGGGCCTTGCTCGGGGAAAACAGTCGGCTCCGGCGCCATGCCGAACATTCCGATCTTTTGGTAGACGTTGCGCAGATGAGGAATCTTGAATTTCTGTGGCTCGCTTTCTTCGGATGATTGCCCGTCGGTGCCGAAGAATCCCGGCCTGACAACGCCCGGCTCGCCTCGGTTTCCGTCTGGGTCCAGCACGTGGCATCCGTTGCAACTCTTCACGTTGTCGGAGATCGGGCCAAAGTAGAAGTCGCGACCGATCTGCTGCTCTGGGGTAAGGGAGTTGTCGAGCTGGCGGATCGGATTCGGCGGATACATGATTTGCAGTACGAAGTCGGTGAACGCCTGCATCTGTTCGTCGGTCAAAGGGTCGCTGCGCCCGAGCAGACCGGCAAACGCAACATTGAACTTCTTGAATGCGGCGTCCTCGTCGAAGGCGCCGCTGTTTGGCTGAACGCTTTCCACGTCGTACCCACCGGTGCGATCGCCTCTCCAGTGCATCGGGCCATGGTTATCCATTCCCCGCAAGCTCTGGGTGGTCATCGGCCCCTTCATCGGGTGAAACGGTTGCGCCGACCCGACCGCGAAGGGATTGGGGTTGGGCACCTGCATTCCGTCGGGATCTCCGAGGTCCCACGCCAAGCCGTCGAAGTCGCCCGAGATGTGGCAGCTGGCGCAAGCCGAGTCGCCGTGGCTGGACGTCAGCGATGCGTCGTAAAGAAACCGGCGCCCATTGGTGATGCTCTCGGGCTCCGGATTGTACATTCCAAGATGAAACATCTCCGCTCGGCTACCGGTGTCGATCACCGAGATCGAGTTATCAAATCGGGTCAGGACGTAGAGCCGCCCGCGCGCGTCGTCCAGGGCAAGCCCGCTGGGGCCTCCGCCCGAGACGGCGATTTGATTGCTGGTGTCGGGGACGAAGGCGTCGCTCTCCAGCTCAGCGGTATCGAAGATGCCGACCTTGCTCGAGCCGAATGCAGCGACGTACAGAGTCCGACCGTCGCTCGACACCGCCATGCTGTTGGGGAACGCGAGGCTTTTGACGCTCTCTTCATTGGGAGTCGGATCGCAGCAGTGGTCGTAATCGATGTGTTTGTTCAGATGCCGCGACGAGACTTGCTGTCCCTGGTCGAGAATGCTGACGCGGCTCTCCGCGAGGTGACCGCGCACCGAATGCAGGCCCGACTGCTCGAAGGCGTAAACGCCTGGCCCCTCGAATCGCGTGTCGTTGCGGGCGTCCGTGTTGGAGACGTACACCCTCCCGCTGACTGGATTTACAGCCATGTTGAAGAGAACCGTTCCAACTCCGGTGAAGTAACCATCCGGGTCGGATTTTTGAACCGGGGGATTCGCGCTGGCGTCAATCGCGAAAACATCCTGGTCGGGCAGGTTGAACCGCAGCTTGTCGTCCCAGACCACGTCGCGCTGGTCGAGCCAGTGCATCTCGCCGTCGATTGGACTTTGACGGAACTTGACGACGAGGCCCGCGCTCGGCGCCGCAATGTGCTCGAAATTGTCGTGCGGCAGAGGCAGGCCGCGCGCGTCGATGGCGCCCGCCCCGATCGTCGTCGTTCGATTGCCGGAATTGAACGCGGCCGCGTAGACGGTGTTGCCGTCCGGAGTTACCGCGAGGGCGCGCGGGGTATCGGAAAAAAGGGTGACAATTGTCATCGGCGTGCCGCCGGCGGGATCCCCCAGGTCGTTCGCATCGAATACCCAGACGTCCGCCCGGCCCACGCCAGGCGTGGTCAGCTGCGGATCAATTCCAAGGTCGTTCAGCCGCTGGCCGCGATGCGCGGTGGCAATGAAGGCGCGAGCGCGATCCGGTCCACCAAAAACGATATCTCGCGGCTCATCGCCGACGAGCAGCGTGCGAACGACGCGCGCGGTCGATAAGTCGCTGATATCGACGATGCTCACGCTGTCCGAAAGGTGGTTGACCACCCAAACCTCGGTTTGAGATCGCGCGGCAATCGCTATCGGCTCAAGGCCGACCGCAACCGAGGCCTTTGGCGTCAGTCCGCCGGTACCCAGTTGGCGATGCCCGCGCGCGCCGTTCCGGCGCCTCGCCGAATCGCTGATGGAGAAGATTTCCAGGCGGTTGTCCGGGGTATTGGCCGCGAATAAGAGGTTTCCATCCGGGGAGAGCGTCAGGGGCCGCACCTGGCCGGTTTCAAACAGAGTGAAAGAGGAGCCGCCGTTGCTCGAGCCCCGCGCGCGTTTCTGAGGGGCATTCTTCCGTTCCGCTGCCGAGCCATCCGACGATCGTTGCGCGGCATCACCCATCCGGTCGCTCGAACTGCATCCAGCGAACAGCAAAGCAGCGC
>DATFTC010000076.1:0-16682 GCA_035262305.1 Myxococcaceae bacterium
CTCCGGGCAACGCCTCGAGTTGTGCACGCGACACGGGCACAAGCCCTCCGTGATCCTGAACCAGGGCCTGCGCCGCCGCGATGATGTTCTTTGCCTTGCTTCGGTAAAGTCCGCACGTCTTGATCATCGACTCGAGCTCGTCGGGAGAAGCTTTGGCGTAGGCTTGAGCAGTGGGGTATCGAGCGAACAGCGCGGGTGTGACCATGTTGACGCGCTTGTCGGTACACTGCGCAGAGAGAATGACGGAGATCAAAAGCTCGAGCGGGGTCCGGTAACCGAGCTCGATCTTCGCGTTCGGCATGTGTGCATCGAGGCGATTGATGACCGCCGACGCCCGGCGCCGCTTTTCCTGCTTCGATTCTCTCACCACCATCGCTTATCCCACGAAACAGCGCCGAATGGGATGGAACACGGCGGCCCGAATTGATACGTCCAGATCATGCGAGTGATTGATCTGCGCTCGGATACCATCACCCGTCCCAGTGCGCCGATGAGGCGGGCGATGGCGGAAGCGGAGGTCGGCGACGATGTTTACGGCGAGGATCCGACCGTTCGCGAGCTCGAGGAGCACACTGCGGATCTTCTGGGGCTGCCGGCAGCGCTCTTCGTCCCCTCTGGAACGCAGGCGAACCAGATCGCCATTGGCGTGCACTGCCGTTCGGGGGACGAGTTGATCGCAGAGAGCGGTAGCCACTGCATCAACTTCGAAACGGGAGGGATCGCCGCGCTCTGGGGCGTGCAGTCGCAACCGATCGCATCGGATCGCGGCATCCTCAGCGTCGAGCAAATCAACGCACGCATTCGCCCGGCGGGAGATCACTTTCCGCGATCGCGCCTGCTGTGCCTCGAGAACACTCACAACCAAGGCGGCGGCACGGTATGGCCCATCGATCAGTTTCGGCAGGTTGTTCACGCCGCGCGAAAGGGGCAGCTGAGCGTCCACCTGGACGGCGCGCGCCTGTTCAACGCGCAGGTGGCAACCGGAGTGCCTGCCAGCGAATACGCCGGCATCGCCGACAGCGCGTCGGTGTGCTTTTCCAAGGGACTCGGTGCACCCGTCGGCTCCGCACTGTGCGGGAGCGTCGACTTCATCCGCGAGGCGCGTCGCCTGCGCCGTCGGCTCGGCGGCGGGATGCGCCAGGGCGGAATCTTGGCGGCCGCCGCCCTTTACGCCCTCTCGAACAACATCGAGCGCCTGGCCGAAGATCATGCCAATGCTCGGCGTTTGGCGGAAGGTCTCCACGGCATTCGCGGAATCAAAGTCGATCCGGCGATGGTCGAAACGAACATGGTATTCGCCGAGCTCCCGTTCCCCGGTGACGAATCGGTAGCGCGGCTCGCATCCGTCGGCGTCCAGGTGAATGCTGAAGGGCGCACGCCTGACACTGTCCGGTTTGTATGCCACCTCGATGTCGCGCGCCCTGACGTCGACGAGGCGCTCACGCGAGTCCAGCGGGTGGTGAGCGCAACCTGATGGATCCAGCCGAACCCAGCCTTGAAGGTCTGCTCCGGCGAGCCATCCACCGCGTCAAAGCGGTTGAAGCGACCCCGGCGGTTGCCCAGATGCGCCTCCAGGAGGCCTCTGAGCGACCGGCGAGGAGTTATGAAGTGGTGCTTCCTGCTTCGCGATCAGCGGATTACCTGATCGGCACCTTGATGCCGCGCCTGGTCTATTTCCTGGAGTCCGCCGGCTTTAAGCTTCCGAGCTGCAAGGGAGTTTTCCTCTCCGTCTTCTACGGCGAAGACCTGTTTTTCATTCGAGCTGCGGATGCGATCGAAGAGCTCTCCCGCATCAGCGGGCTTTCGCCCGCTCAGATGGTCGAAAGGTTCGCAGGTTGAGCTCGCGACAGCGAAAGACAAAGCCACTAAGCTCGCAGAGTGATCAGCTGGTTTTTGGCGACGGCTGTCGGTTCTTGGCTTACGGCGGCTGAGCCGCCGGTGTCAAAGGACGGATTTGTCTCGCCGGCTGCAACCGAGTTGTGGGTCGACGCCTCTTCCGCGTCCGATGGCGACGGAACTGCCCAACGACCTTTCAAAAGCCTCGATGCGGCGCTGAGGCGCGCGAATGCGTCTGCAGCGCACATCCATCTCGCCGCCGGCCTTTACCAGGGACCTTTCATCTTTGGTCCATCCGCTCAACTCGAGGGGAGTGGAGCAGCGGTGCTTTTCGCGGAGGGCTCTGAAGTCGTGATCACCCCTCGGGGGCCGCTGCGGCTGTCGAACGTGATCGTTCAGGGCGGCAGCGTGGGGATCGAAAATGCCGCGGACGTGAGCTTGAGCGGGGTCGCCTTCAGCGGACAGCGCGGTCTCGCGGTCCACGCAACGTCAGGATCTCTGTGGGCAGAACGAACCACTTTTTCTGCATCCGTCTCGGAAGCCCGCGGCGTGAAGGTCGAGCCCAATGCCCGCGCGCTGTTCTGGAGATGTACCTTCCAAGGCCCATTCGGACGCGCGATCGAGCTGAACGCGCCCAGCCGAGTCGAGATATCCGACTGCTTCTTCGATGGTCCAGTCACCGGAGTCCATCAGGTGGCGGGCTCGGCCGCGATTCATCGAACGAAGTTTTCCGGCGGCCGCGGTCCGGCGATCTACTCGGCGCGAGGAACACTGGAACTGGTCGATGTCGATGTTCATGGCCACGAGTACGCGCTTCAAGGCGGTGCAAATGCGGCGATTCGCGTGCTTCGCTTCTCGTCGGTTCGCGCCGAACGAGCCGCGATTGCGATGACGCGCGCGACGGCGCAGCTGGAGGAAATCACCGTCGTCGACAGCGGAAGCTTCGGAGCGGTTCAGCTCATCGCTTCGACGGTTGGCCTGCGGCGCTTCCGACTGGCGCACCCCGAAGCTTACGGCTTGTTCGCGCGCCAGAGCCGAGTTTCGGTCGACGACGGCGCAATCACCGACGTCGCGGACAACGGCGGCAGCGCCGGCGACGGAATCCATGCCCGCGGCACCCAAGGCTACATCCAATCGGTGTCCGTGCTGCGCAGCGCGGGGGCGGGGCTGATTGCAGCCGAGGAAAGCTCGCTGGAGCTTCGCGACTTCGCGGTTGACGGATGCCATTGGGGCGGCGTGATTGCGGAGAGCCTGGCCCGAGTCACCGGAAGCTCATGGACGATCCGAAGATGCGAGGCTCCAGCCATCGCCGTTCCTGACGTGGCTCAAGTCGACGTCGACGTGCTTCGCTCGGAGGGCAACGCGCAGGGCGCCGCCTGGGCGGAATGCGACCGGGGCGGAAAGCTTCGAGTATCGCGTCCGCACGGAGGGGCGATCGATGCGAAGTTGAGCAGCTGCGTCGAATGGCGGCAGTGACTTCATCCAGGTTCGCTCTGCCCGCATGAAGTCGCGCGCGCGGCGAGCCAATCGCCGATAAACGGGAAGACTTCCTCGGGAGCGCGCTCGCCAAAAATGAGGTCCCCGTGGCCGTACTGCTCGGTGTCCCCGTGCTCTCGCCCGAAGATCCGAAGTGTCTTGTCGGAAGCCTGGGATAACTCCGACGCCCATTGCACGGCGATCGGGGGTGCAAGTCGATCGCAGCTGCCGGCGATCATCAGCATCGGCAGCGTGAGCTGCTTGATGCCCTCGCGGTAGTCGACGGTCCGATCGACGGACCGAAAGGCGTTGTGCTCGATCCACTCATCGAACTGAAGGAGCACGCGTCGTCCGACGGACGTAATCAATTGCGCGTACAACTTTCTTTGCACCGCGGCGGGGATATGCCGCGGGTAAGCGATCGCGTCGGACAACGGCAGCACGATGTGTCCGAGGAAGGGGGCCAAGGCTTCGCTGATCCACTCGTCGCGCAAGCGATAGGGCCAAGCGGCAACCAGCCCCACGCGGACCGCTCGCTTGAGCAGCCGATCGTAATTGAAGAAAACCGGAGCGCCGATGGCGACCAGGCCACGCAACAGCGAGGCGCGCTCGCCTTGCGCCACCGCCAGGCCAATCAGGCCGCCCAGGGAATGTCCCACCCAGAAGGCCTGCTTCGCCCCGGTCTTCGCGAGCGCAATATCTAGAAGCGCCGGCGCGTCCAGCCGGATGTGGTCGTCCACGGTGTACGTCGCCGAGCAGCAACGCTTCGGGGAGCAGCGCGACGCAGCCGTTCCCCGGCAGTCGATCGAGAAGCAGTCGAATCCTCGCGCTGCCAGCGCATGGGCAAGCGAGAACGGCGGTTCGAAGTCGAAATTGAAGTGATTGGCGGCGAGGCCATGGCACAGCAGCACCGGCTCGCTGAATCGGCGGCGTGCCGCAGCGCGGTAGTGGACGCCAAGCTCCCAGCCGTCCAGGCAGGTTGCCTTGAGCAGCGCCGGTGGTTCGCCCCGGACCCGGTAGTGCCGCCGAACGAAAAGTACCCAGAGGGCCAACAGAGCCGCCGCGCCGGCGAAAATTCCCAGCAAGGCTCCGGCGTTGGCCCAGCCCTTCATTCAGATCCTCGCGCGCAACAAAAGCTTGTTATGGTGAGTTTTCGGAGCCGGCGAAAGAGCGATGAAGCTACGCAAGCTGATGTTCGTCCTTCCCAACCTGTTCACGCTGAGCTCGATCTTCTGCGGTTTCTACGCGATCACGCTGTGCGCGGGCGAGGCCTCTCCATCCCAGCTCTATCAGGCCGCGCTCGCCATTTTCTTCGCCATCTTCTTCGATGGATTCGATGGCCGCGTCGCCCGACTGACCAAAACACAGACGCAATTTGGAATCGAGTTGGACAGCCTTGCCGACGTCATCTCCTTCGGGGTAGCGCCGGCGATGCTCGCGTACAAGTGGGCGCTCGCTCCACTCGGCTTCATCGGATTGTTTATCGCTTTTGCGTTCGCCTCGTGCGCCGCCCTCCGACTTGCTCGATTCAACGTGCTCGCGCAGCGCGCGACCGGCAGGGGCGCGTCCCGTTTCTTCGTAGGCCTGCCGACCCCGCTTGCGGCAGGAACCATCGTTTCGATGGTGGTGGCGCACCACGGCGCCAAGGGAGGCGCGCTGGGAAGTAAAGCCCACGTTCCCATCGCAGTGGTCGTTGCCGTTCTTTCGCTGCTGATGGTCTCCACCGTTCGATACCGCACATTGAAGGACGTCAAAGTCTCGCCGAAATCCGCGGCGATTTTCACGCTCATCTGCATTGGGGGAGTCGTCGTCGCCACGCAGTTCCATCCCGCTTATGTGCTCGCTGCCTACTTCGCCACTTATCTTGCGCTGGGGTTGATCGAATCGGGCGTTCTTTTGCGCAATCACCTGGTGTCGAGAAAGATCGCTGCCTCCACACCTTCGACCTCCGGCGCGGTTCTCTCGGACGACGAAGAAGATGTCGACGAGGCGGGGGATGTCGACGAAGAGGACTTTCTCTAGCGACGGCGCCGCAGCGTGCGGGCTTCCCCGGTTCCCGCTAGTATCCGGCGATCGTGAGAATTGAAGTCCTCTGCACCGGAGACGAGCTCCTCAGCGGGCTGACCACCGATACCAACAGCCCCTATTTCATGGGCAAGTTGTACGACATGGGCGAGAAGGTGGCTCGCTCACAAACCGTGGGCGACGTTCGCGAGCACATCATCGAGGCTCTCACCTCGGTGCGCACCCGAGCGGACGCGGTGCTGGTTTCGGGCGGGCTGGGGCCGACCGCGGATGACCTCACCGCGGAGTGCGCCGCCGAAGCTGCGGGGGTTCGGCTGATCGAAAACGCGGAGGTGTTGGCGGAGCTCAAGGCGCGATTCGCGAAGCGGAACTTTGTATTCACGCCCAACAATGCAAAGCAGGCGCTGGTTCCCGAAGGCGCGGAGCTGGTTCGAAACCCCGTGGGAACGGCGCCGATGTTCATCCAGCGGATCGAAGGCTGCACGCTCTTCTTCGTGCCGGGCGTCCCGCGCGAGTACAAAGCGCTGGTGGACAGGGAGGTGCTGCCGAGGATCGCCAAGATGCTTGAGCGCGATCGGGCCCGCGTGTTTCGCGCCGCGCGCTTGCTCAAGACGATCGGCTTGGCGGAGTCGCATCTCGATGCCCGAGTCGCCCCGCTCGCCAAGATTCACAACCAGGTGATCTTCGGATTTCGAACCCACGCTCCGGAGAATCACCTCAAGCTGCTCGCCGAAGGCCGCAGCCAGCAGGAGGCCGATGAAGCGCTGGCCGCCGCGGAACGAGACTGCCGCGAGCTGCTCGCTCCCTACGTCTTCGGCGCGGACCAAGACTCGTTCGCCGCGGTGGTCGGGTCGCTTCTTCGCGAGCGGAATGCAACCGTGGGCATCGCAGAGAGCTGTACCGGAGGCATGACCGCAGAGCTTCTGAGCGCGCCGGCGGGCGCCAGCAACTACTTCATCGGTTCTGCGGTGGTCTACGCGAACGCGATGAAGGAGCGATGGGCCGGCGTGCGCCGAGAAAGCTTGGAGACCTACGGCGCTGTTTCCAAGGAGGTCGCGATTGAATTGGCCGAGGGTGCTCGGCGGGAGTGTTCCGCGACCTATGGCCTGGGAATCACCGGAATCGCCGGCCCGTCCGGGGGAACGCCGGAGAAGCCAATCGGCACCGTCTGCTTCGCCTTGGCCACCCCGCAGGGGACGCAGTCGCACCATCAAGCGCTGCTTGGAGATCGCGAGCGCATTCGGCTGTTCGCCGCCGCACATGCGCTGGACATGCTGCGCCGCCACCTGCTCGGCGTGGATTTCAAGTCGTGAGTCCATCGAGCCAGCAACCGAATCGATCGACATCGGTCGCCGGCGGACCTTCAGAGTCGGCGGTGTTGTCCGCGCGGCTGCGGGACTGGGCGGTCTCGCGGCGGATCGAGCTTTTGCTCTTCGTCGCCTGCTTCGCGCTGTTCGCCGCCTTCAGCTCGCAGCGGTTCCTTCGCCAGAGCGCCGCGCCCCACTTCGTCTATCAGGCCAAAGCGTGGCTGGAGGGACGATTGGACCTCGATCCACAAGTGCTGCCGAACCTCGAGGACTGGGCTTGCGTCCGCGAGGTCGCCGGCCGGAAGGTTCGCTGCCAGGGCTCTCCTCTGCCCACCGACCGATGGTACGTGAGCTTCCCAGCCTTTCCCGCTCTCGCGATGCTTCCTTTCGTCGCGCTGCACGGATATCAGTTCAACGACACCTCGTTCACCGTGGCGATTGGAGCGCTGGCGATCGCTCTGTTCTACGCGCTGCTTCGATTGCTCGCGGAACGGCGCGAGAGCGACCGCGATCAGGGCGAGAATGCGCGGATCGCCCTCGTGTTGGCGTTCGGGACCGTCTTCTTCTACTGCACGATTCGGGGCGAGGTCTGGTTCACGGCGGAGGTGATGGGCGTCGCGCTCACCTGCCTCTATGCCCACCACGCGCTGGGTGCTCGGCGCCCCTTCCTCGCCGGTCTTTTTTACTCGATGGCGGTGCTGACCCGAACCCCGCTGGCTTTTGCAGCCGTCTTTTTTCTCCTCGAGTGTCTCTGCCCCGGGCCGGAAGATCGCTGGCGCCAGCTTCTCGGGCTTGCGCGAGACCTCAAGACGCCGGTGCGCAAGCTCGCGCTGTTCGCTGCCGGGGCCGCTCCGCTCGCAATTGCGGCGGCGATCTACAACCAGCTGCGATTCGGCGAGCTCGGCGAGTTCGGCCATCGATTCCTCTACAACAACCGCGTCAACGTCGACATCGACCAGTACGGCCTCTTCAACATCCGCTACCTGGCGCGAAACCTGGATGCCGCGTTTCTCAAGCTGCCGCAGCTGAGCCTGCATCCGCTGCGTTTGACCTACGATCCGCACGGCCTGACGTTGCTGCTCACCTTCCCGCTGCTTGTCTTCCTTCTCATTCCCAAGAAGCAGCCGAGGCTGCACTGGCCGCTGTGGCTGACCGTCGCCGCTTGCGCGCTGCCGGGCTTGTTCTATCAGAACACCGGCTACATCCAGTTCGGGTTTCGCTTCAGCCTCGACTACACGCCTTACCTGCTGCTTCTGTTTGCGGTCGGCGGTTGGTCGCTTCGCAATCGTTGGGCGGCTGCCGCGGCACTGCTCGGGGTGCTGGTCAATTTCTGGGGTGCGGTCGCCTTCCGGGGCTACACCGAAATCGTTCGCAATTGGTGACCGCTGCCGCCGCTCACCGCCGGCACGATGGAAATCTCCTCTCCCTCCCGGATCGGCGTATCCAGGCCGCCGGTGTAGCGGACGCTCTCGGTGCCGACGAAGATGTTCACATGCGGGCGGACCTCGCCGGTCTCGGTGAGCACCCGGTCGCGCACCCCGGGGTATTTTTTCGCCAGGGAATCGAGCGCGTCGCGCAACAACCGGAACTGGGCATCCAGCGCAACCTGTTTCTGCCCCTCGGTGAAGGTGCGCAGGTATCCTGGAATGCGAAACACGACCGACATCACGCCCTCGCGCGCGCGGGTGACCGCGTCCCGACCCGCGGTTTCTTCGCCCGCTTCTTCGGAGCCTTGACGTTGCCGCCCTCGGCGTCGCCCGCGATCCCCGTCTTCACGCAGACCACGGGAGGTAGGGTGTCCGCGATCAGCTGCCAGGAACCGCCTTCGTTCCGAGATCCATACAGCTTCCCACTGCGGGTGCCGAAGTAGATTCCGGCGGGCTGGAGCGAATCCGCGGCCATTCCGTCGCGCAGCACCGCCTCGAACGCATTCTTCTGCGGAAGCCCGCGGGTAAGCGGCTCCCATGCGCCACCCGCATTTCGAGTGCGGTAGACGCGCAGCTTGGCCTCCGGGACGCACCGGAATTCGTCCGACTCGAGGGGCAGCGCGTACACGGTATCCGGATCGTGAGGGTGGATGGCTATTGCAAAGCCGAAGTCGGATGGAACGCCTCGGGCGATGTCGCTCCAGGAATCGCCGCCGTCGTCGCTTCGGTACAGACCAAAGTGGTTTTGCAGAAAGAGTCGCTTTGGGCGCGTCGGGTGGCGCACGATCTTGTGCACGCACTGACCGAACTCCGGGTACTTTTCCGGCAAGAACTCGGCGCGAATTCCCTGATTGCGCGGTTGCCACGAGCGGCCACCATCTTCAGTGCGGTAAACGCCTCCGGTGGAAATTGCGACGAGCATCCGGCGGGAATCAGAAGGGTCGGGCACGATGGTATGCAGGCACAGTCCACCTCCCCCTGGCTCCCAGCGGCCGCGATGCGGGTGATCGAAAAGGCCGCGGACCAGCGACCACGTCTCGCCGCCGTCGTTCGATTCGAACAGGGCAGCAGGCTCAACGCCGCAGTAAAGCGTGTCTGGTCGATCGGATGGAGCGAGCGCGATCTGCCAGATCTGCTTGAGCGCTACTCCAGCGTCGCTGGGAAATTTCACATTCGCCTCTTGCGGCTGGGTCCAGGTGCGTCCGAAGTCGTCGCTCGAGCGCAGCACCGCTCCGAAGTGCATGCTCTGCACCGCCGCCCAAAGGCGCCGCCGCCCGTGGCGCGAGTCGAACGCAAGCGCGTAGACCGCATGCCCCGGAAAATGCGGGCCGGACATCTGCCAGCGAGAGCGCCCAGCCTTCGAAGTCAACAGAAACGCTCCCTTCGTCGTCCCCACGAGCACTAGAACATTTCCGTCCTCGACACCCAGCGGTGGAGCAAACTGCATGGATTACCTCCGGCTCTGTTGAATGCGCCTTCGTAATCGCGGCCGCTTTAACCTTCAAGCCAACTCCGATTTGCGCCGCGATGGAGGTTGGCTTGACGACTGCTCGCCCGCGCTACACGTTCATCGGGTGCAACCGCCCCAGAAGCATCACCATACGCGCGAAGACAGCGGCATTCGGCTCGATGCCCAAGGTCGCTGGTGGCACGACGGCGAGTTGATCGAGCATCCCCGGATTATCGAGGCCTTCAACCGCGGAATCTCTCCGGCCGAGGACGGGAAGTTTCGGCTGCAGTTTGGCAATGACTGGTGCTTTGTCGATGTCGAGGGCGCTGCTTATCGCGTGCTGGTCATCGATTTGGCCCCAGAAGATCGGCTGTCGATGCGCTTGAGCGACCGCACGGCCGAGCTTCTTGACCCTAGCACCTTGCGGCTCGACCCGGATGGGGTGCTTACCTGCCGAGTCAAGCGCGATGCGGCGACGGCAAAGTTTTCGCGCGAGGCGCAGTTTGCTCTCGGCAGCTTGCTGGAAGAGGTCGAAGGCCGCCTGGTGCTAAAGGTCAACGCGAGGAGCTCGCCGGTGCCGTTGGATTTGAAATGAGCTCGTGCTCGCGCTTCGGGCGAGCCTTGGAGTGGCTCGGGCGCTGCAATCCACTCTTCGACGAGGCGATATCCGCTGTGTCGGCCGCGGCGCCCCGGTGCGTTTTGCCCCGACTCTTCGGCGGCGTGTTCTGGATGGCATAGGTGCTCGTCGGCAGTGGGGGAGCAGTAGAGGGCGGTGCCAACAGCGTCGTACCTTTGGCGTTGGGTTTGTCTTCGGAGAACTTTTCTGCGCGCACGATTTCCTCGATGCGTCGACTCTCGTCCTGTTGCCACGCGTTTCGCTGTGCGCATCCCGGCTCAGCGCCGAGCAGCGCTGCGATTGCGACCGGCGCCCCCAGGCACGCCCTGCCAATCGTCACGCAGCAGCCTCTTCCGGCGCGAGCTGCACCTTCTCGGGCGGCTTGCCCGCGGCGAGCGCTTGAGCTGCGAGCTCTTCCATCACCGGCGGCCGCTCTCGCAGCCACTCGACAGCGCGCTCCCGGCCCTGGCCGATCCGCTCGCCTCGAAGGCTGAAGTGGCTGCCCGACTTCTCAACCAGGCCTAAGTGAACGGCCAGGTCGAGTACCTCGCCAGCGCGGCTGATCCCGGTCCCGTAGAGAATGTCGAACTCGGCTTCTTGAAATGGAGGCGCGAGCTTGTTCTTCACCACTTTTACCTTCGCGCGCGTGCCGATCACCGTTTCGCCATCCTTGATGTTTCCCGCGCGCCGGATCTCCAATCGCGCCGACGAGTAGAACTTGAGTGCATTTCCGCCGGTCGTCGTTTCCGGATTTCCGAAAACCACGCCGATCTTCATTCGAATCTGGTTGATGAAGATGATGCAGGTCCCGGAACGACTCACCGCACCGGTGAGCTTCCGCAAGGCCTGGCTCATCAGTCTCGCCTGAACTCCCATGTGCGCATCGCCCATCTCGCCTTCGATCTCGGAACGGGGCACCAGCGCCGCAACCGAGTCGACCACGATCAGATCGACCGCTCCTGAACGGACCAGCTGCTCGGTAATCTCCAGTGCCTGCTCGCCCGTATCCGGTTGTGAGACCAGCAGCTCTTCGATTCTCACGCCCAGTCTTCGGGCGTAGCTGACATCGAGCGCGTGCTCGGCATCGACGAACGCGGCAACCCCACCCTGGGCCTGCACCTGGGCGATTGCGTGCAGGGCCAGCGTCGTCTTGCCCGAGGACTCATTCCCGAATACTTCCACCACGCGCCCGCGGGGATATCCGCCAATGCCGAATGCGCGATCCAAGCCCACCGAGCCGGTGGGAATGACCGCCACCTTTTGCTCCGCGGCGTCGCCGCCCAGCTGCATCACCGCGCCCTTGCCGAACTGCTTCTCGATCGCCGCCACCGCCGCCGCCACCGCCTTCAGTTTCTCCGTCAGCCTGCCCATCTCACCCTGCCTTTCGTGTGAAGTGCCTCGAAGCGCCGGCCCACCCTGCGCGCTCCCGCTGCGAGAGCAATCGCCGTGCCGCATCGCTCCGTCCCCGCTGGCCTCGGCAGGATCCGGTCTCGAAATCGGCGCGCTCATCCCGCGCGCCGGACCAGACCGGAAAACTAGGAGGCGTCTTCGCGCTCTGCAGTCGACGCTCGTTGTGCAGCCTGCAGCAGCTTCTCGAAGTACGCGTCTCGGCGTCTCGCCGCGCTCATTCCCGCGAGCCAGCTCTTTCGGTCGATCATGCGGCAATCGATTGCCAGCGCCATATCGTCGTCCTCGATGCAATCGTGCTCTTCGAGGTCGGCGCGCGTCCTCGCCAGCTTGAGGATGCGATCGTGCGCCCGTGCGGAAAGCCCGTGCTGCTTGACCGCCATCTCGAGCATCTTCTCCGACTTGGGGCTCATCGCGCAGTGTTGGCGCATCAACGCCGGCGTCATCTGGGCGTTGCAGTAGATGCCGCTGTCGGCGCGGAACCTGTGCCGCTGCCGCTCTCGGGCCGCTTCGACGCGCCGGCGATAATGCGCCGACGGGAGCTCATCTTCGTGGAGCGAAGCGATCTTTCGATATCCGAGCGGCTTGGTCTGCAGCGAGATGTCGATCCGGTCGAGCAGGGGTCCGCTCACCCTGGCGTGGTAATCGGCGACCCGGAACTCCGCGCAGGTGCAGATTCGACCGTACACGTTGAAGTAGCCGCACGGGCAGGGATTCATCGCAGCGACGAGCATCACGCGGCAGGGATAGGTCACATTCTGGTTGGCCCTGGCGAGATGAATCACCCCTTCTTCCAGAGGCTGGCGCAAAACCTCGAGCACGTGCTTTCGAAATTCAGGCAGCTCATCGAGGAACAGCACTCCATGATGCGCCATCGACAGCTCGCCGGGGCGGGTGTTGGGTCCCCCGCCAACCAGGCCCGCGTCGGAAATGGTGTGATGCGGCGACCGAAACGGTCGCTCGCGCATCAGCGGTTGGCCTTCGTGCAACAGCCCGAGCACGGAGTGGATCTTGGTGACCTCCAGCGCCTCTTGGAAAGTCATCTGGGGCAGAATGCTCGACAGGCGGCGCGCGAGCATCGTCTTTCCGGACCCCGGCGGGCCGCACATTAAAACGTTGTGGCCGCCGGCCGCGGCCAGCTCGAGAGCGTTCTTGATCTCGCTCTGTCCTCGGACCTCGGACATATCGAGCTGCCCGGCGCCGTCCTCAACTCGTCTCGATGGATGAGCCGGATCGTATCGGGGCAGCGGCGCCAGTCCGGTGAGATGATCGACCGCAGCTCGCAGATGGTCGACCGGGATCACCTCGATCCGGTCCACCAAAGCGGCTTCCGGTGCATTCGCCGCGGGCACCATCAGGCCCCGAAAACCTCCATCGCGCGCGGCGACGGCCAGCGGCAGGACGCCCCGGATTGGCTTGATCGCGCCATCCAGCGAAAGCTCGCCGCCGAACAGGTGGTTGCCTAGAGACCGTTCGCTCATCAGTCCAGCCGCCGCCAGCACGCCGAGCGCAATCGGCAGCTCGAACGCGGCCCCCTCCTTGCGGATGTCCGCCGGGGCGAGGTTGACGGTGATCCGCTTCTGCGGCAGCTCGAAGCCGGAGTTCTTCAGGGCGGAGATGACCCGAACCTTGCTTTCCTTGACCGCTCCTTCGGGGAGGCCGACGAGGTTGAAGTAGGGCAGGCCGAGGGCCATATCGACTTCGACCTCCACCACGACCGCATCGACACCCATCAACGCGCCGGACCTGACCGTCGCCAGCATCCCTCCGCCTTTGCTCTGTTTCGGCAAAGCAAAGCAACGCCCGTACCGCATCCTGAGCCGTTGGTCGTTGCAGTGTCAGCCGGCCGGGGACTGGGCTTGGCGCGAGCAGTTCGCGAGACGGCCGTCCACGTCCGTGGCAGGGTTGGACGAGCTGGATCGACTCGACGGCACTCCCGCGAGGGGAGCAAATTGCAGCGTCAGCGGCCGCCTGGCGCGATCGTTCCGGGGACACCGGTTGGAGCCGGCGGCGTTCCGGGCGCGGCTGGCGCCCCGGGAGCCGTGGGGCCCTGCGCGGGCACCGCCCCCTGTGGGATCTCCGTCATCATTCCGAGCGTTTCGGCGCCCGCCGCCTTCGCGCCGTCGAGGGCGGTCACCAGCTTTGCGTAGTTCGCGTCGTCTTTCGCCATGAAGAAGACGAGCTTGTCGCCCGGCGGCTTGGCCGCCATGATTCGCTTCAGGCGATTCACGTATTCGGGCCACTCTATCTTCTCGGCGTTGATGGTCAGCTCGCCCTTCTCGTCGAGCCCAACCACCACTTGCTCCGGCGGCACCTCTTGCATCGTTTCGACCTGCTCGGTGTTGGGCACTCGCACGTCGATGTCCTTCTCCAGAAGCGGCGTCAACACCATGAAGATGATGAGCAGGACGAGGACCACGTCGACCAGCGGCGTCACATTGATGTCGGAGTTCGGCCGGCCAACCGGATTAACGAGGAATTTCTTCCTCTTGCTGTGAAAATCCATCATCGGTCGGTCACTTGTCCTTCAGCTCCTCGACGCCGAGCGAGATGCCCTTCGCGCCGGCTTTTCTGGCCAGATTCATCACCCGCCGCACTTCTCCGTAGGCCAGCGATTGGTCGCCTTTGAGGAGAATCGGTCGCCCAGGCTTCTGGGTAAGCTCGTCTGATAGTCTCTCCTGGAACGACCGGTCATCGTAGGGATCGTGCTCGATGTACACCCGCTTGTCGGGGGTCACCGACACGATGATCGGATCTGGGCGATCCTGGTCTTTTTCGACCTGGTGCGCCCTCGGGAGCCGGACGTCCTTACCTCGCTGGAGCATCGGCGTGACCACCATGAAGATGATCAGCAGCACCAGCACGACGTCGACCAGCGGCGTGACGTTGATATCGCTCTTGATGCCCGCATTCGGGCCAACCGCCATTGCCATGATGTCTTAGGTGTGCGGCGTGTGAGCGCCGAGCTGCTTGTTCACGACGTCCAAGAACTCGTTCGCGGACTCGGCAATGTCCACCGCCCGCGCGTCGACCCAGCCCTGGAGGAAGTTGTAGAACATCACCGCCGGAATCGCGACCAGCAGACCAAATGCGGTGGTGACCAGCGCCTCGGCAATACCGGCGGAGACGGTCCCCAAGCCGCCTGATCCGGTGATCGCCATGCTCTGGAAAGAGTTCACAATGCCCATCACGGTTCCGAGCAGGCCGACGAACGGCGCCGTCGAGCCGACGGTCGCCAACATGCCCAGGCCGCGCTTGAAGCTCTGCACCTCGCGCTGACCTTGGCGCTCGAGCGCTCTGGCGATGGATTCGACGGCCGCGTCGCGGTTGTTCGGATTGCTCAGTCGGTAGGCGGTCAGGCCGGCGCCGATCACCCTGCCCAGGTGGCCGACCTTCTTGCCGACGTTCGTCGACGCCGCTGCCTGAAGGTCGCCCTTGGCGAGCACTCCCGCCATCTTTTGGGCGAAGTTCCTCGATTCGCTCCTCGATCGACCAAACACCACCCATCGCTCGATCGCCACCACCAGAGAAGCGAATGACATGATAGCGAGCACGAAGACAATCCCTCGTGCAAAAAGGCCCATGTGATGCCAAAGATCCATTATTGTGAATTGCATAGTTGCTCTCGCGCCTCCATCCGCGCGTTTGGGGAAACCCGCCTTTTAATCAATTTCAATGCGGGATCACCAGCTTGATTTGGATCAGGTAGTCGACCGCGACGGGTCGCCCCTGAAAGTGCACAGGCTTGTACCTCCAAGTCGAAAGCGCGTCGAGCACCGCCTTGTTCATGTGAGGCACTGCCTTGATGATCCTGCAGTTCTCCAATTTTCCGGCCGTAGTAATAACGCACTTGACAAGCATCGTCCCCTGAACTTGGGCGGCGAGCGCCTCTCGCGTGTACTTTGGAGGATCACCGGCAGTTTGCTCTGGTCTGGTCATTCCCTCGCCGAATGGCAAGACCGAGCTGCCCAATTGCCCACCCAATTGGCCGCCTGGTACGCCGCCGAGCACGCCGCCGACGACTCCGCCGGAGGTTCCCCCGGCGACGCCACCGGGTACGCCGCCTGGCTCGGCCCCCGGCTCCTCGTCCTTGGCATCCTTGCGTTCGGGCTCCGGGTCCGCCTCCTGGGGCTTCTCCTTCGGGATCTCTTTGGGCTGGACGAGGACATCGCGCTTGCGCACGAGCCGCTGCTCCACGCGGTGAGTTTTTGGAATCGACGCCGAAACCTGTGGCGGAGGTGGGGGAGGAGGGGGCGGCGCCACGTTCGACAGCTTCATGAACTTCACCGACAAATCCCTGTGAGCCGTTGCCGAGTGCTCGCTGGTCGATGCCCAGACGAGGAGGGCGATCACACCCGCGTGCAGCGTGATGGAGAAGATCGCGCCCAGGCCGAAGCGCCGCCGCGATGCGTTTGATCGGTTGAGGACCGCGTCGAACATCGATTCGAATCCACCCGCCGCGGACAAATGCGCCCGCGCAGCTGCTGTTCCTTGAAACGCTTCAGAGCGGGCGGCGGCGTGTCAAAACGAACCCACCCGGACACCGCACTCGATCCTAGCCCGCGGCATCCCGCGCGAGAAGCGACGGGAAAGCGGGCGAAATAGGGTATGGAGTCCGGGTTGCTCCTACTGCTGGCGCTTCATCGGCCGCGCGCGGTCCGCAACTCGCTGCGACAGCGCTACTGCCCCCGGTTCAGCAGCGATGGGGGGTCCGATGCCAGCACGCACTTGAGGAGGTCCGGGTCGCAGGTCACCGCGAAATCCGGATTGACGTTGCTTTGCGGCGAGCAGCGACTGACGTCTGGAATTTGGTTGCCCATCGAATCCAAAACTGGAAGGCCATCGCTGTCGATCTGGAAACAATCCACGTTGGGCTGCATCGCCACGACTCTGTACTCGGCGGTGCAGCCGCCTTCGGTGCGCTTGAGGGTGGCGCTCATCTGAGTGCCCGGGACATTTGCCTCGACTACGAACTTCACGTCGCTCCATTCGTACGCACCGTCGTAGCCCGCTCCAATCACTTCTGCCTTGGTCATCGTAGGTATGATGCAGAGGTTGTTCGAATCTGGGTGATCCTGAATGAGGCGACCCGCTGAATCGGCCGTCGTTGGATCAACGGGCAACGAATTTGCCATATT
>DATFTC010000077.1:0-2906 GCA_035262305.1 Myxococcaceae bacterium
GAAGGTAAGGGCGGTCAATGGCCATTCTTGGCAAGAAGGAAGAGAAACCGAACATGCCGTTGCTGAACCGGGAGGATGACAACGTGGTTTCGCGGAGCGGTGAGCTGAATGCCCTTCTCGGGAAGGGAAGTGAATTCGAAGGCAAACTGACGTTCGAAGGCCAGGTCCGGATCGACGGCAAGTTCACCGGCCAGATTTTCACCAAGGACACGCTGGTGATTGGCGACGGGGCGAAGGTTGCGGCCGAGATCAGCGCCGGAACGGTCGTTGTCAATGGCGCCGTCGAGGGAAACATCCGGGCGTCGCAAATGATTGAGATTCACCAGCCGGGGCGGATTAAAGGAAACCTCGAGACGCCTTCCCTGGCGATGGATCGGGGCGTCATCTTCGAGGGCTCCTGCAAGATGGAAAATCTGGGCAAGCCCGCAGCTCACCCAGCGCCGCCGGTGGCGGTGGAACTCCCGAAAAAGTAGACGGGGTCTAGCCGCTTCCGCGCGCCGGCTCGCGCACAGAAAGCGACAAGGCATAGTCGCCGCGCGCGTCGGTCCACCAGCGGACAAGGCGCAAGCCGGCGTCCTGCAACTCCCGTTGGAGTAGCTCCCGGCGAAACTTCGCGCTGATTTCAGTGCGCATTTCCTCTCCTGCCTCGAACTGGATCTCGAGCTTGAGCTTGGGCAATTGAACGCGCTGGGAACCCGTGGAGCGAAGCAGCATCTCGATCCACTCGGCGCGCTGATCAAACTGCGCGCGATGCTCGAATTTCGAGGGGACGAAGTTGGCGCCCAGCCTGCGGTTGAGGAAAAGGAGAATGTTCCGATTGAACTCCGCGGTGACGCCTTGCGAATCATTATAGGCGGCCTCGAGCCGTCCCACGTCTTTCACCAGATCGCTGCCGAGCAAAAGCGCGTCCGCGGCGGACATCCGCGAGGCGAGCTCGGAAAAAAAACGAGCGCGCTGAGGCGGTTTGAGATTGCCAATCGTGCTCCCCAGGAATGCAATCAGCTGACGCCCGTCAGTCGGTGGCAGCAGGCCCAGATCGCGTTCGAAGTCCCCGGCCACCGCGGTGATGAGCAATTGGGGATATAGCGAGGCGACCAGCTGCGCAGATGAGTGCAAGGTCGCTTCATCGACATCAAAGGCGACAAAATGTCTCAACCGGCTGGTATCGCTCAACGCCCGAAGCAAGAGCCGAGTCTTCTCTGAAGTGCCAGATCCCAGCTCAATGAGCATTTCAGCCGGAACGAGCTCGGCGATTTCACCGCTTCGCTGCAGCAGGATCTCTCGCTCACAGGAAGTGAGGTAGTACTCCGGCAGTCGCGTGATCGCCTCAAACAATGCTGAGCCACGCTCGTCATAAAACCATTTCGGTGAGAGCTCTTTCGGTCTACTGGTCAAGCCTCGGAGTGCATCGAGATACAGCTGTCGCTCGAAATCCACATCTGCTCGTATGAGCTTGACGCGGCCCGAGCTGCCACCTCGGTCTGTAATCAAGACACGGCTCCTGTATCGGGTATCACTGTCCGCAAAGTTAGCTCAAGGGGGCGCCATCGCAGCTTCGCGGCGGCGCGGAAAGCCAGGCCCGCCATAAGTGTCCGACAATGTTCAAAAATTCCGCTCCGCCTAGAAAATCGCAAGGGCTAACCACAGCGAGGTGAAAAATAGCGTTGGCAGACCTTTTCAAATGATCGCCCAACGCCCGCTTCGGCGATGAGCAGCAGTGTCTGTCTATACTAATAGACAAAGCTTGCGAGTGAGGCTAAAAGCGCCGTTGGCAGGACGCTGATCCTGTTAAAGGAGCCCTGGAAAAATGTCAGTAGATCAAGCGTTTCGTCGAATGATTCGGCGCGAAATCGCAGCTCAACTCCGACCGCTGCGAAACGTGGTCGCTCGGATGCAAGAAGGAGCTTCGGATTTGGTAGGCCTCAGGGTTCTCGCCGAAAAACTATCGCCGCTCGCCGGCTTCTTTATGGGCGGCACCAGTAGCTCGAGTGCGCCGGTGGTGCGGCGTCGGCGTGGACGGCCTCCAGGGAGCGGCCGGGTCAAATCTCGCCGCGGCCGTCGGCCGGGAACGGCGAATGATCGCGGCTGCGCCATTAAGGGCTGCAAGAACGCGAGCCGCACCAAGGGGTACTGCGCAGCGCATTATCAAAAGTTGCGGATGCTGATCCGGACCAATCGCCGCCCCTCGGCATGGACCGATTATGCCCCTCCCAACAGCGTAGCCGATATTGTGCTGCCGCGCGGTCGGGCTGCTGCCAAGGCGCTACGCGCCGCTCGAGCGAGGAAGTAGCGCGCCCCTCATCCGCGGCGAGAGCGGTGGGCGACTACGCGGCCGCCGCCTACCGTCAAGGCGCCAAAGAATCATCGCCGCGCGCAGTAAGGCTTGCGCCCGCCGCGGACCCATGGCTTGGATCGCGACGATGAACAGACGCGAATTTGAGAAGTCGATACACGTCGACCTATCTGGATCGAGCAGTTATTCGGATTATCTGTGCCTCGAGCGTCTGCTCACTGCGCAAAACCCTCGCTCGCGGCCCCCTCACCACGACGAGATGCTGTTCGTCATCCAGCATCAAACGTCGGAGTTGTGGATGAAATTGATGATTCACGAGCTGGAAGCGGTGCTGCGCAACGTCCGCGCTGATCAGCTCGAACCGACGTTCAAGATTCTGTCGCGGATCGGCCAAATCCAGCGGATGCTCTTCGAACAATGGAGCGTGCTTGAGACGCTCACCCCCACCGAGTATCTACAGTTCCGGGGAGTGCTCGAGCATGCGAGTGGGCTCCAGTCCTTTCAGTACCGCGGCATTGAGTTCTTGCTCGGCAACAAGGACGAAAACATGCTCGCCCCGCACCGGCACACGCCGGAAGTGCACAGCTGGCTCAAGGGCCTACTCGAGTCGCCT
>DATFTC010000078.1:0-17214 GCA_035262305.1 Myxococcaceae bacterium
GCACACCATGGAAGCAATGAGCCAAATCCAGCGCAGTATGCACACGTCGCGGCGAATCATAACCGGACAACAAGCTTACGCCCTTGGGTCATTCTTTGTTACAGGAAAGATTGCTCAGGAAAAAAGAAGCGCGACGATCGCGTTGACCATTGGACGTTGCGTAGGGCGTTACTGTCTCTCCCCCAGGTAAGCCCGAATCACCGCGGGGTCGCCGCGCACGTCGACCGGCCGTCCCTCCGAGATTTTCGCGCCGTGGTCCAGCACCATCACGTGGCTCGAGATGTCCATCACCACGCCCATGTCGTGCTCGATGAGGATGATCGTCGTTCCCCACTCGTCGTTGATGTCTAGAATGAAACGGGCCATGTCCTCTTTCTCTTCGACGTTCATGCCCGCCATCGGCTCGTCCAGCAACAGCAGCTTCGGCTCGGCGGCCAGGGCGCGCGCCAGCTCGACGCGCTTCTGCTGGCCGTAGGGCAGGCGGCTCGTCGGCATCTTGCGGATCGCCTCGATCTGAAGGAAGGCGATGATTTTTTCCACGAACGCCCGATGCTCGACGTCTTCTTTCACCGCCGGGCCCCAATACAAAGCCTCGAGGAGAAAGTTGGTTTTCATCTTGAGCTGGCGCCCGGTCATGATGTTATCCAGGACGCTCATACCCTTGAACAGCGCAACATTCTGGAACGTGCGAGCGATGCCCAGCTCGGCGACCTCGTAGGACTTGAGCTCGGTGCGATCCTTTCCTCGGAAGAGGATCCGGCCCCGCGCGGGGCGGCAGAAGCCGCTGATCGCGTTCACCACCGATGTCTTGCCGGCGCCGTTGGGACCGATAATCGAGAAGATTTCTCCGTTGTGAACATCGAAGCTGACCCCGTTGACGGCTTGAACTCCGCCGAAATTGATCTGCAGATCCTGAACCGCCAGCAGCGACTCAGCTGGTAGCGCGCCGGTTACCTCGCGACGCTTCCGCAGCTCTCCCAGGGCAACCAGCGCTTCCTCGCGCGTATCGAAGATGTTGGCTCGAAACTGCGCGAGCATGGCTCGGCTTCGTATCGTTTCGCGAACCGCCGGGCTGGTGCCGTACCGGACGGTGCCCAAACCGTGCGTGTTGTTCGCATTTTTTCCTCGGAGAGCGAAGTAATCCCAGACATCAAGCGCGATGTTGCAACCCGTGTAGTTGATGAGGAAATACCAGCGCCGGCCAGTAGCCTCGAGCGCGCGGTCCACCGAATCGTAAAACTCATCGACGTGCGCGTTGCTAGTGAAAATAGCGTTGGAGAGATCGACGTCGACCAGCTCGAGCGACTCGATAAACTTAAACCTATCGGCGAGTTTTTCCGCGCTCTCGGCCTTCATGACAACCAGCGCTTCCGGCGCCGGTAATGCTTGACGTCGCGGTAGCTCTTGCGCCGCCCCACCGCCGTCAACCCCAGATAGAATTCCTTCACATCCTCATTGCCGCTGATCGCTTCTGCATCGCCATCGAGCACAATCCGCCCATTCTCCATCACGTAGGCATGGCGCGCGAGCCGAAGGGCGATCGCGGCATTCTGCTCGGCGAGAAGCACCGATACCTTCTCTTCACGGTTGAGCCGTTCGATGATCTCGAAGATCTCGGCGACCAGCAGCGGGGCCAGTCCCATCGACGGCTCGTCGAGCAGCATCAGCCGAGGTCGAACCATCAGCGCGCGGCCAATCGCAAGCATCTGCTGCTCCCCGCCCGAGATGTAACCTGCCCCGACGTCTCGGCGGGCTCCGAGGGCAGGAAAATAACTGTAGACCAAATCCAGATCGCGCCGCACGTCTCGATTCGTCCCGCGCGTGTGCGCTCCGGTGAGAAGATTTTCCTCGACGGTGAGGTGCTCGAAGACGTGCCTGCCCTCGATGACCTGGACGATTCCCTGTCGAACGATTTGCGACGCATCCTTGTGATGAATGGGCTCGCCGAGCCAATCGATCGAGCCTCGGGTCACGTCTCCCCGCTCCGTTCTGAGCAGACCGCCGATCGCCTTGAGCGTGGTGCTCTTTCCGGCGCCGTTGGCCCCGAGGAGGGCCACGATGCCCCCCGCGGGAACCTGTAACGACACGCCCTTCAGCACTTGAATCACGTGATCGTAGATGACCTCGATGTTGTTCACCGAGAGCAGAGCTTGCGCGCCGGTCAACGCCGACCTCTAAGCAGACTTGTCGCAAGCCTGCTTCGTGTATCCCAGCTTCTTGCCCTCTTCCTCGGCCGCCTGTTCCAGCTTGGGACGGACGACGTCGCGCATCGGCTCGATCCAGTCGGAGACGATCTTCCAATGCTTGCCGTCCCACTCCTGAATCATCAGCTGCCCGTTCCCTTCATGGTTTGCGCAGCTCACCGAGATCGGCCGGGTGAAGTTCTTCATGCCCAGCTCTTCCAAGCGTTTCGCCGTGATGTTCAGGTGCTCGAAGCCCCAGCGGATCTCCTCGCTGGTCAGCTGCCGATTGCCGAACTTGGCCATCGCGGTGCGGATCGCCTCCAAGTCGAACATCGCGTTGACGAGGGCGCGGTTGTACAGCGCCTCGCCGACCTTCTCTCGCGGTCCGGCCCCCTTGCCCTTCTCGTAGACGTACTTGAAGATGTCCGCGTGCACGGGGAAGCCCGAGCCCGGCACGGTCAGAGCCGTGGATCGATATCCCTTCGCGGCTTCTCCCGCGGGGATCACGTCTGCTTCGCTTCCCGTCCACCAGTTGCCGATCAGGTGATTCATCGGATAGCCGACCGCCGCAGCCTCCTTGATCGCCACCTGATTCATCACGCCCCAACCCGACACGTAGACCCAAGCAGGATTGGCTCGTCGGATCTGGAGCCAGGTTGCCTTTTGCTCCTGGCCCGGGGTATCGACGGCCAGCTCGATCAGCTCGAAGCCGTATTGCTTGGCCAGCGTCTCCAGCGTCGGGTTGGCTTCCTTGCCGTAAGGGCTGTTGTGATACACGTGTGCAATCTTCTTTCCCTTGAGCTTCTCCAGGCCGCCCTCTTGCTGGCCGATGTATTTCACCATCGCCGAGGCCTGGCTCCAGTACGTCATCGGGAAGTTGAACACCCACGGGAACCAATTCCCGTCGGCGGCGGCGGTCATCCCATAGCCCATCGAGTGGATTACCATCTTGTCCACCGGAGCTTTGGGGATTAGCTGATAGGTGATACCCGTGCTAAACGGATTGAGCACCACCGGGGCCTTTTTCTTCAGCTTCTCGTAGCACTCGACGCCGAGGTCCGTCTTGTACTCCGTCTCGCATTCCTCCGAGACGATCTTGAAGCCATTGAGGCCGCCGTCCCGCGCGTTCAGCATCGCGAAATAGTCGGCGAAGCCGTTGGCGATGGGAATGCCGCTCGGGGCAAACGCCCCGGTCCGATAAACCAACACCGGAATGAACAGCGTTTTACCATTGCCCTCCGCAAAAACGCTCAGCGGCGCAGCCACCATTGCAACTGCCGCGATGAGAGGTAATGACCATTTGTGTTTCATCTGCCTTCCTCCTTCTTTTTAGAGAGCGTTTTCCGCTCAGTATGGAAACGGCCACAAGCGCAGTTTTTGTTTCGTGATTTGCCACAGGCGCGCGAGCCCGTGCGGCTCGACGATGAGAAAGAAAATGATCAGCCCGCCGAAGACCATCAGCTCGATGTGCTTCTGCAAATCTACTCGAAGCGGAAGGCCGATGAGTCGCGGCACATTGGTGAGAAGGATGGGCATCATCACAATGAAGGCGGCGCCCAAGAAGGATCCCAGAATGCTGCCGAGGCCGCCGATGATAACCATGAACAACACCAAAAATGAGAGGCTGATATCGAAGGCCAAAGTCTCGGCGCTGCCCAGGTAAAGAAAAATCAACTCGGCGCCAGCGATGCCGCAATAAAATGAGCTGATTCCAAACGCGAGCATCTTGGTCCTCAGCGGCCGAATGCCGATGATCTCGGCGGCGATGTCCCTGTCTCGGATCGCCATCCACGAGCGCCCGACGCGCCCGCGGACCAAATTCTTCGCGGCCACGGCCAAAGCGACGACCAAAGCGAGGGCCACCAAGTATCGGACCTGCGCCGTTGCTCCGGGTCCGGTGACCATCACGCCGAGGATGGTGCGCGGAGGCGCGGTGATGGTGCCGGAGGACGCGTAGTTCACAAACCAGGGCATCTTGTTGAAAAGCCAAGTCAAGAAGAATTGTGCCGCCAGCGTCGCGACGGCCAAATAGAATCCCTTGATGCGAAGGCTCGGGAGCCCGAAGACGAGGCCGACGCCAGCCGTCACGATCCCTGAAAGGATAAATACAAAGATGATGTTCAACTGCGGAGCGGCGGTTGTGATTTTGAACGCGGAGTAGGCTCCCACCGCCATGAAAGCGCCCGTCCCGAGCGACAGCTGGCCGGCGTACCCGGTGAGGATGTTGAGCCCAATGGCCGCGAGCGAATAAATCAAGAATGGAATGAGGATCGCCTGGAGCCAATACTCGTTCGCCACCAGCGGCACGCCTGCGAACGCCGCCGCGAGCGCTAGGGATACCAACCAACGATCCTGGGCGATGGGGAAGATCGCCTGATCGCCCGCGTAGGTCGTTTTGAACTGTCCAGCTACGCGATAGAGCATCGCCTATACCCTCTCGATGATCTTCTCGCCGAACAGGCCTTGCGGCCGGAACAGCACGAATGGAAGCGCCAAGGCGTAAGCAAACCAGTTTTCGATCGCACCTCCGACGAGGGGACCCCAGTAGACCTCGGCAACTTTTTCACCGACACCGATAATCAAACCCCCGACGATTGCGCCGGGCACCGAGGTGAAACCGCCGAGGATGAGAACGGGGAGAGCCTTGAGTGCGATCAATGAGAGGCTGAATTGCACGCCGCTCTTCGTCCCCCACATGATGCCGGCCACGATGGCAACGAGGCCGGCGACCGTCCAGACGATGACCCAGATGCTTCTGAGCGAGATACCGAGTGACAACGCAGCCTGGTGATCATCGGCCACCGCGCGCAGCGCCCGGCCGATCCGCGTTCGCTGGAAGAGAATCGCCAGGACGCCAACGAGCGCGCCCGCGCTGACCGCCGCGCTCAGCTCCAGCTTGTTCACCAGAACGCCAGACACCAGAAAGGAGGAGTCCGGGATGCCGAGATCAAGTCGCTTGACGTCGGAGCCCCAAAGCATTTCGCCGAAGCCGTCGAGAAAATAGCTTAGCCCGATGGTGGCCATGAAAAGGACGATGTGCTCCTGATTGACCAGTGGCCGAAGAACGATTCGCTCGATTGCAAATGCCAGGACGGCCATCACCGCCACCGTCAGCGCGAACGCAATGAGCCCCGGGACCTTCCTCTCCATGAAACCGACGAGCGTAAGGGCGGCGAACAACACCATTGCGCCCTGGGCAAAATTGAACACGCCCGAGGCCTTGAAAATCAGAACGAAGCCCAGCGCCACAAGCGAATACATCACGCCGGCGAAAATGCCGCCCAGCACCACCTCGACGAAGAATCGAGGGTTGGTGGCCATGTCCACGAAGGGCGCAACGAAGACCTGCCAGAAGGTCACGGTCCTCCTCCCGGCGCTTGTTTAGTTTGCACCTCGCGGATCGCCAAATCGGCGCGGATGGTTCCGGTCCGCCCGTCTTCGTAGGTGACTTGCGCTTGTACCTCGGCGTGGTCCATCCCCGAGTAGAGAGCTTGGATGAGCGGAGCATATTTTTCCGCGATGAATCGGCGCCGAACTTTCCGTGTGCGAGTGACCTCCTGGTCGTCGGCGTCCAACTCCTTGTGCAGCACGAGGTATTTGCGCAGCTGTGCTCCGCGAAGGCGCTCCTCTTCCTCGAGGCTTCGGTTGACGCGAACGATTTCCGGGTAGATCAAATCGTAAACCTCGGGCCGCTGCGCAAGGTCGGCGTAGCTCGTATAAGGAATTCGCCGCCGCTCGGCCCAGTTGCCCACCGCCGCCAGGTCGATGTTGATCAGCGCGCTCACGTACGGCTGGCCCTGGCCGATGCACACCGCTTCCTTGATGTACGGCGAAAACTTGAGCTTGTTTTCAATGTATTTCGGGGCGAACATCGTCCCGTCCGCCAGACGGCTGACGTCCTTCGCTCGGTCGATGATTCGAAGGTGGCCGCTGGGATCGACAAATCCGGCGTCGCCGGTGTGGAACCAACCATCCTCCACTGCCTGCAGAGTCGCTTCCGGGTTCTTGAAGTACCTTTGAAACATGCCAGGACCGCGAAGGAGGATCTCTCCTTCGGATGAGACGCGAAGCTCCACGCCGGGAATCGGCGTTCCGACCGTGTCGAGCTTGACGTCCCGATCCTTCTGGATGGCGATGAATACGCTCGTCTCGGTCATTCCATAGAGGTGTTTTATGTTCACCCCCAGTCCGCGGAAGAAGAGAAACACCTCGGGTCCGATCGCCTCGCCCCCGGTATAGGCAAGCCGAGTGTTTCGCATGCCCAAGTTGTCTTTGAGCGGCTCGTAGACGATGAAGCGCCCGAGCGCATAGAGAACGCGAAGCCCGAGCGGTATGGGTCGACCGGTGAGCCGGCGCCGCTCGATTCCTTGAGCGAGCTCAAGGAAGAAATGAATCAGCTTGCGCTTGACCCGCGCGGAATTGTCGATGCGGATCAACACATTGGTGAGGATGTTTTCCCAGATGCGCGGTGGAGCGAAAAAGTAGCTCGGAGCGATCTCTTGCACGTCAGCGAGCACGGTGGCCGTGCTTTCCGGGCAATTCACCGCGAAGCCCACCAGAATGGATTGGGCGTAAGAGAAAATGTGGTCCCCAAGCCAAGCCATCGGCAGATAGGCCATCGACTCATCGGTTTGGCGAAGGCCCTCGGACTTGGCTGCACTCGATGCGGTGGCGATCAAGCTCGCGTGGGAGAGCATCACTCCCTTCGGGTTGCCGGTAGTGCCCGAGGTGTAGCAAATGATGGCGGTATCATCGGCTCGCCCCTTGGCGATCTCATCCTCGAAATAACTCGGGTGCTCGGCGCCGAACTGCCTGCCCATTTCCTGCAACCGCTCGAGGCTGAGCAGGAAGGGCTCGTTGTAGTGGCGCAAGCCGCGAGAGTCGTCGTAGATGATGATTTCGAGGCGAGGACAATGTTTTTTTAAATGAAGGAGCTTGTCGACTTGCTCCTGATCTTCGGCGATGGCGAACCTCGCCTCAGCGTGGTCGACGATGAACTGCATCTCCTTTTCGATCGAATCCTGGTAGAGCGGCACCGGCACGCCGCCGAGAGCCTGGGTCGCCAGCATTGACCAATACAGGCGCGGGCGGTTGTCGCCAATGATGGCCGTCTTATCCCCGCGCTGAAAACCGAGGGATGCCAGGCCCAGTGCGATGAGCTTGGACTGAGCGAGGTAGTCACGCCAGGTGTATGCCTGCCAGATGCCGTAGTCCTTTTCACGGATGGCAACTTTTTTGGGCAGGCGTTCAGCGTTGGCTTGGACCAGCTTGGGAAACGTGTCGCTGCCGGCGATCAACTCGGGAACAAGCATTCACATCCCTCCTCGGCGACGGGCAACGTGCCTCTACCCAGCCGGGCGACGCCGCGATAGGAGCGAACCGAAGACCTTTCGTCAAGTGAAACGTTGCCGCTTCCGTCGCGCATTCGCACCCCCCTTTGACTAAGGCGCCAAAAGACCCCCCTTTTGGCTAATTTTCGGAGCACAGCGCGGGGTGTTCACCCCAAGTGCGTCGACCGAGCTCAGGACAGGCGTAGGGCGGCACAGTCGACGCGTGCTCCCGCCTATCGACAGCGACAGCGCCGTATGGTGCCTCGGGAGCCGTCGATGGAACGACGCCTCGGCAAGATTCCGGCACAACCCGGAATTGTTGCATCTGACTACGTCAATTCAACCGTGCGAAGTCGACGGGACGGTTGTCTGTAAGCGGGAGCGAGGCAATCCGCGATCCCTCTTCTCGGGCCGGAGGATTTCTTCTGCGCGGGCTCCAAAAGTGGCATCCTCTCCCTCCGGCGCGAAGGAGGTGCTCCGTCGGCATCGAGCGGAAACTGGCGGCCTGGAAGAAGGCCGGCCTACTGACGGAGGACCAAGCCGCCGCGATTGCTGTGCACGAGCAGTCACAGGCGTCCGGCGCGCGGTGGGTGGTGTGGAGCATCGCCTCGGTCGGCGGGCTGGCGATCGCGGTCGGGATCATTTCCGTGATCGCCGCGAATTGGGACGACATCCCAGAGAAGGTCAAGCTCGCTGCGTGCGGTGCGCTCTTGCTGGGGTCGCTCGGCGGCGCATGGCGGACGTCCCGCCTGGAGAACCTTTGGCCACGCGACCTTTTCCTGCTGTTTCACAGCGGGATGGTGCCGGCCACCATCGGCCTCATCGCGCAAATCTATCATCTGAGCGGCCATCCCTGGCGGGCGGTCGCCCTGTGCGCGGCGTTTGCGCTACCTGCGGCGGTCGTCGCTAAACAAGGACTGCTCACCGATGTTTTCACCGGTTTTCTCACGCTGGCGTTGGGATTGTTCATGTCTGAGTACGACTGGTTTAACAATCTCTTCGATGGCGATCTGCGCGTCGCCTTCATTTACGCGGCGTTCGGACTCGTGCTGCTTCTCAGTGCGTCCGCGATCCGCGGCGCCCACCTCGGAGCTTCGGCAGCGGCCAAGCGCTGGGGAATCGGGCTTCTGGCGGCGACGTCGATCGCCGCGAGCGTGTGTTGGGACACGACGGGCTCTCGATGGATGGCGAGCCGGCCACACCCGCTCTCTCAGTGGCCCGAGGGAATCTTCCTTGCCGCCGCGGCTGCGTTCGGCGCACGACTCTGGTGGACTCGACCTCCCGCGATGCGAGCTCGGTTGGCGGCCATCGCCCTGTTGACGCTGCTTCTGTGCGGGGCGCTGGTAGGCCGCGCTGATCAAGGCGCGCTTCTGTTGCGACAATTCATCGGATTCGGCTTGTTCGCGGCTCTTTGTATCGCCGTGGCCATGGCTGCTGCGGAGAGCGGGAGCAAGCTGGGAACCAACCTTGCGACGCTGGCCCTCGCTGCGCGGGTGTTTGTGTTTTACCTGGAGCTGGCCAAGAATTTGATGACCAAGGGTATTGGTCTCATCGTCACCGGCTTCGTGTGCTTGGGTGTTGCGTATGCTTGGTGGCGCCTGAGGCGGACTCTGCCCGTCGCCGCGCGAAGCGGGGGCGCCTAGATGAGCCCGACCCTGGCAAAGCGCGTGCTACTGGCATTGGCCGTCGTCGACCTTGTGTTTTTTGGCGCATGGGTCGTGCGCGAGGAAATCGCGCGACGCGGCGGCCGCATCCACCTTCCAATCGAAGGGTACGATCCGCGCGACCTTTTATCGGGACACTATGTCCGATTCCAGCTCGTGGCGGTGCGAGAGGCCGCGACTTTTCTCGAGCCCCACGGAGCAAGAGTCCCTCAGGCGTTCTGCATCGAGCCGAAAGAGGGCCTCTATCACGTCAAGGGCGTCAGAACGGGCAGCGCGAGCTCTTGTTCCCCGTTTCTGCGGGCGACCCTAGACGAATGGGCGCACTGGGACTTCGGCGTCGATCGGTTCTACGTCGACGAGCGCTTGGCGAACGAGGCGAGGTGGATTCAGGCGAATCCAGACACCTACCTGATCGCAACGGTGGATGACAGCGGCGCCGTCCACCCGGTCGATCTCATCGTCAACGGAAAATCGCTCGGGCCAAAAGGCGCGTCGCGCTAGGTCCGTGAAACATTCGCTCGTTTAGATAGTCACTGCGGTGAAGCGACAGTCGTCATCGCTGTTGAAACGAGGGCCGATCACTCTGTGTGGAGCCATTTCTGGCGCTTGCCGAGCCTTGCTGCGTTGTTGAGCAGATCGAATATCCGACGCAATTCAGGGTCCGCGTCATCCGCGTTCCAATCGCGAGCCCGGTCCAAGGCAGAGAGTTGCATCCATCCTTTAATCGTGGGGTCAGCACCGTGTTTGAGCAATAATTCCACTATCCTGACATTGCGCTCCTGCACCGCCGTCGCCAGAGCGGTGTTGCTAAATGTTTTCTCATCGTGAGAATCAACGTTGGCCCCTGCATCGAGGATCAGGGAAGCCTCCTCCAGATGTCCTTCCTGGACAGCGCAGATGAGGGGTGTTCGACCCATGTCGTCGAACAATTCCAACGCAGTCTTTCCATCCGCTCCAAAGAGTTCTTTCAAAGCTTGGGTGTGACCATGCGCAGCAGCGCGGTGAACGGAGGTACCCAAGCCGCCGTCGGGTCTCTCTTCCGATACCCGAGCGCCCAATTTTAGTAGGGATTGGACACACGCCAGCGCAACTTCGGGAGTGTGACTAGCGCCCGTGGACCTGGTGAGCGCGGTCTCACCACCTTCATCGCGAGCATTGACATCAGCCCCTTGTCCGACCGCCGCGATTATGTCCTTCAACGCGCCTGCTTCAACGGCTCTCCACAACAGCTCATTCATACGATCGTTAGCCATAGCAAAAAGCCAGCCTTTAACACATTAAGGGATGGGAATCGGAACCGGCATGGGAACAGGCATTGGAAATGCGAACGGCAAAGGGGTTGATCCTGGGAACGGCGAGTCATCCGGGAATGGGAAAGGAGACGGCATAGGTGAACGTGGTGGTCCACCCCCGCACCCCTTTGCGTCGTAAATTATCATGGCCCCATTGCGCTGAAAGTGGTACTTGAGAATTATTGCAAGGTGGCCGAGTTTATCGTCCCTCAAGGGAGCACCCGGATTGCAGATCGGAAGCTTCAGTTTGTCTTCCTTTAGCTCTTCCCAACGCTTATTTATTTCTTTTGTCATGTTGTCAATGTATTCCTTTAGGTCTTCGCAGCTCCATTGCTTGTTCGGAGCTAGCCCAGTTGAGTCACTGTAGGAAAGCGGGTTGTGCAGCGCGTAAGCATAGGCGGGGATGCTGCCGGCCCGCATCGCTCTATCCACGACCGTCATTGAGTCCTGAAGCATGGGCTCAGACTGCAGGTATCTCCCAATGCTGGGTTCGTAATAGCGGTTCCAATTCTCAAACCAGTCAGCCTCAGCATCGAAGTACTGGCCCTGGAAGCGCAGCGGCGTCCAGAAGGGCGAGGCGCCGGTTTGGTAACGCTGATACTCGTAAGACTCGGTCGTCACGCCTTTGTAGGGGAAAGTTGGCGCTTGGCCGCAGCCGCAGTCGATTCCGCCCGAACCATCGGGGCAACAATTTGTGGCATCGGACGAGAATTTGACAGCGATGCGTCCATTGGATGGCTGCACCCACGGGCTCCACACCGAACCGCGGTGGTAACCGCCGATGGCGCCGGTAAGCGAAGTGCTCGTGTCTCCGTCTGTGAGGTACGCGTAGTCTTTGATTGTGGCGTGGTCCTGCTCAGTATCGACGATGTCGAACAGGACGCGCAGCTTGACTATGACGCCTGGGCCGCCGAGCGCCTGGCGGAAGTCTCCGATGGTCAGGTCGCTCGAGTTCGCGTACGGGTGCGGCGTGTCGACGTTGTACGTTACGCGGTTGAATCGGCCGAATGGGTCGTAGTCCGCAGCGCCTGCCACCTTGCGCGACGAGTCCAGCATCACCACGGGCTTGCCGATGTGGTCGGTCACGGGGAAGTAGATGCCGCACGCGGCCGGCTCGCCGTTGCGAGTGCAGTCGCCGCTCGAGTCGGGCAGTCTCGACCAGTCGGCTGCGAACTTGCCTCGGATGAGAACCACGGGCCGGCCGTTCAACCAGACGTAATCATCGACGGTGTAGAAGCCCACCGGGGTTATGACGGTGTTGGAGCCCTGGTCCACCAAAAGTTGGCTGCCGATGTCCGTGAAGTACTCGTCGATGCGCCGAAGGGCTTGGGAAGGAAGCTGCCTTGCGTGCCACTGCCCAGATACCATGAGTCCTCGCGAGAGATGTAGCTGCGCGTCAGCGCATACGTGTTGATAGAGCCGTGAACTTCGACGTCCGGGACGCGCTGATAGCTCGCGCCGCCACCGATATGCACCGGGTCGCCGTGGAGGCTCTTGCACTGATCCTCCTCGTCGGGTACGTCGTTGTCGCCGCAGGTGCCTTCGGCGACATCATCGACTTTGCCGTTACAGTCGTCGTCGAGCCCATTGCAAACTTCCTGGTACTGTCCGGGCATTGGCGCGTCGCAGAAGCTTCCCTGTCCGCTAACGATGAGGCGGCCATCGCCCTGTTCGGTGATACTGACGTCGTTGCCCTTGCAGATTCCGTGGCAGATGCCGGGTCCATTGGAACACGGTTGACCGATCACGCATGAGAAGCGCGGATCCTCACAGCCGGGAGCATCTTCCAGGATGACTTTGTTCGTCTCCAGGCCCTGACAACTCGAGCCGGTGTGACAGCATTCGTAGTCCCCGGTCGGCGCGCCCTCTGGAGCCCCGAGCTGCGTCTCAGGGTCTTGGCGGTCCTCCGGCCCATAGCAATGCAGCGTCCCGGTGCAGGCGCACTTCAAGACCGTTGGCACGCCGCCGTCCGGACCGGACTGGCAGATAAAGTAGTCGGCTCTGACCTTCAGCGAGGCGCCAAAGACAAGTATGAGAAGGATGAGACGAATTCGCCGCTCGATGTTTCGTTTCATGGCCCAGGGGTGCTTGAAGACTTTGTTCATGGCCGAATGCTCCTCGATGACTGCGGTCGAACCGCGGCGAGCTTCGAGGCCCAATTCGGCGGCGGCACGCACGCGCTCGCCTGCGCGGAGGGGTAGATTTGCGCGCAGCTCCAATCCAGCGGGCAATCCTGGGAAGTTGCGCACGAGCGGCTGCAGAAATACCCGGCGTTGCGCTCCGGGCTTACGTGCAGACAGAAGCGAGACCGGCATTCCGTCTCGCCATGCTGGGCACAGTCTTCGCCCAGCTCCTTGCTTGCGCCACCCGCTTGGAGCGGGCGGTGCTCAGTGAGAACGGGCGCGTCCCCGCCAATGAGGCGTTGAACGCCGATCTCAACTCCGCAGGCGACGGCGATCAGTAACGCGGTTGCCAACAGCCATCTTCGAGTACTCCTCATCGCGATGTCCTCCTCGTCCGCCCGCGGCGGCTCAAAAAGCCCTTCACCTGTAAAGGCGTAAGTCGCGAGCAAACTGGCTCACGGTGCGTTTGGGGGAGCTGAATCCGAGCGGCTCTTCGCGGGCGCCGAACGTTCAGCTAGCAGCGGAATCTGCTGGACTTACGCGGGCATAACCACGAGTGACCTCGTAGCTCCGTTCAAAATCACTTCGTCTCCACCGCGCTTCTATCTCAACGCGCCACAACCCGACCGCCAGGGAAGACACCACAGTCTTCAAAGGCCGCTGGAGATTGGGTTTGTCGTGAACCGAGTTCCGATCGATCGCTCGAGACTCTCCTCCGGCTCTGCTTGCTTCGCTTCACGTCTGTTCGAGTCGCTTCCCGAATTGGAACAGCACGCGCGCATGGCAGCCAATCCAGATCGGGTTGAACAAATTCGAACTCATCGTTGAGGTGCTGCGATATTCGCCTGGCAAAGTCGATATTCGCTCATGGAGCGGTTCTGCCGATCGCCGCATCGGACTGGATGACCATAGGAGCTCGACTCGATCGCTCGGTTGGCCATGCTGACGAGCCTCCGAATGCGCACGCAACATGGTGAAAATAGCGTCGGCGCGACTTCGTTCGTCGCACTAGCCCTGCTTGGATCGGAAACGCTTGTGCGCGCTCCCGGCGCGACAAGTATGGTTTAGACAGCGTTGCGGATTCCACGTTTAATGCGGCGCGGACCCGCCCTTTCCGCGCATTTCGTTCAAACGCTGATTTGCATCTTGCCACGCGATGTGATCGACCTCGGCCTGGGTCTGGAGCTTGGTGACATCATTCCTGGCGTGCTCCACCTGCTTCAAGCGGTCTTCCATCTTTGATCGCAGGGAGCGTTTGCTTCTACTTGTACCCAATGTTGGTGCGCCTCCGCGCAGACAGGCTCGGCGACGTCGCCGCGCCCAAGGTCCGCAAGACGCCCCAGCTGATCGCCCGTCCCTGGCCACCGCCGGCGGGGCCCGAAAATTGACCAAGACAAATTGTCACACTCAACAGGGGCGCCGTGACGGCATGTGACAATGCGCTCAACCGCAACCCGCAGCTTCACCTTCGCGACCAGTTAGTCTACCGCCAAGACCTGCAAGTTAACTGCCTAGCACGTGGCACCACGCTTGCTTCTTCACGTCCGCATGCTGTCAGTCGAAGCCGGGACGCAAAGCATCCTCGTCTTGGCCTGTGCGTTCCTCTGGGGCCCCGCCGCCGCCGAAGAGGCCAAGAAGGAGCACTCGCGCGCCATTGAGCCTGTGCCCGCCTGCGAGGCGCGGAAAGACAGACGTTTCAACGTGCTGTTCGAACGCGTCGACATCGAAAAGATGATTCAAACGATGGCCGATGTCACTTGCCGAACCTTTATCGTCCCCGACACAGTCAAAGGAAAAATTTCCATCATCGGACCCGACGAAGGCAAAGGTAAAATTGACGCTGAGCGCCTCTACTCTGCCTTTTTGGCAGCTCTGGACGCGAATGGCCTGACCGTCCTGAAAAGCGGCGAGTTCGTCCGGATTATCGAAAAATCGCGGGCGAACAAATCCGCCGTCGAAACGGTCGTCGACCCGAACGTGGTCCATCAAACGAACGAGGAAATGGTGACCCGTCTGTTTCAATTCCGAAACGCCGAGCTCGAACCGATGCGCGCCGCCCTTGCGCAGCTCATTTCCCCCGGCGCCGAGATGGTGCCCTTTCCACCCGACACACTTATCGTCACCGAGGTTGGTTCAAACCTTCAGAGAATCGAGAAAATCGTGGCGCAACTCGACGTGGCGCCGGCCGACCAGCTTCGCGTGATTCAGGTCAAGTTCGCCTCCGTTCAAGACGTCGCCGACAAGATTCAGCGCATCCTCGACAAGTCTCGCGGCGCTGGGGCGAAGCCTCCCGGCCCGAGCCCTTTCGTGGTGGCCGACGAACGAACGAACAAGCTCATTGTTTTGAGCAATCCTGGGACCGTCGATCGCATCCTGCAGCTGCTCGCCGACCTCGACGTGCCGCTGCCCGGAGAGGGACAGGTCAGCGTCTATCTGCTCAAGAACGCGGAGGCGAAGGAAGTCGTCACGGCCCTGGAGCCGCTGCTTCAGGGCGCTCGACCGAAACAGCCGGCGCCGCCAAATGTCCCCCCGTCTGCCCCCGCTGCTCAGCCTCCGGCCCCGCTTCCCGGCGGCCAGATGGCGGCGGCGATGTTTACCGGAGAAGTCAAGGTGTCCGCCTCAGAAGCGACGAATGGATTGGTGGTGGTCGCAAATCCCGCCGACTATCGAAGCGTCGTGCGAATCATCGAGCAGCTCGACGCTCCGCGCAGGCAAGTTTTCATCGAGGCGGCAATTCTCGAGGTCGACGTCGAGCGCGACAGCGATTTCGGCGTCAGCTTCCACGACGTGGCGACGGTCAATACGTCTCAAGGCTCGGTGCCCATCCTGCTCGGCACGAGCTACCCGGGACAGCCCAATTCGCTTTCCCTTTCCAATCTCCTCTCCGCCAATGGCGCGCTGGCGGGTGTGCAAGGTCCTATCCTAAGGGACTTGTCCAGCCAGCTCGGTGTCAACATTCCTCAGTTCGGTATCATTCTCCACGCGTTGCAACAAAGCTCCGACGTGAATGTCATTTCCACTCCCCACTTGCTCGTAATGGACAACAAGGAGGCGGAGATCCATGTCGGCCAAAAAGTTCCATTTCAAACCGGCTATGCACCTGCGGCGCTGCAGCAAGCACAGGCCTCGGGGGTCAACACATCCGTTAACAACCTCTCCCAGCTCTACGCGCCCATTACCCGGGAGAACGTTGAGCTTAAGTTGATCGTCAAGCCGCATGTGGGCGAAGGAGACGAAGTACGCCTCGACATTGACGAGCAAACGGAGGAGATTGTCTCGACGGATAAGGTGCTGGGGCCGACGACTTCGACCCGCGGCACCAAAACAACCATTGTCGGTCAGGATCACCGAACAATCGTCCTGGGTGGCATCATGGAAGACCGAGTACTCGAGTCGGTCTCCAAGACTCCCATCCTCGGAGACATTCCCCTCTTGGGGTACCTGTTTCGCTCCACGACGAAGAAGAAGTTCAAGACGAACTTGCTTCTGTTCTTGACGCCGCACATCATTCGCAGCAGAGCCGACTTCGAGGCCATCTCGGAACGAAAGACGCGCGAACGTCAAAAGCTACTCGAAGAATTTTGGGGCGAGCGCGGTGTCGGCCAGCCTCCGATCGACTTTAGTCACAAGCGCGGGCCCATGGCAGCGATGACGGCGGCGATCCGGCGCGAGGAAAACCGACCCGAAAATGGCGGAGGCGGCAATCCAGGGGAGCACGTCGTGCGCCCGTTTGTTTCAGCACTCTATTCCTCGGGAGCTGACCCCGAACCCTAGAAACTTCCTCGTGGCCGGGAGTTCGGCGAGGCTTTAATGTGGCGCGCCACCTATCCCGCGCACCTCGTTGAGATGCTGATTTGCGACCTGCCACGCGGCGCGCTCGCGCTCGGCCTGGGTCTGAAGCTTGGCGACATCGTTCCTGGCTTGTTCCACCAGCTTCGAGCGGTCTGCCACCTTTGATCGCATGGAATCTATGTTCACGTCCTTTCCACTCGGATCTCCCGAGGCTTTCAGCGCCTCACCTGCTGTCAGATCCAGCTTCGCCTGCGCCAAGTTTCGCAGGGCTTCGGCCTCTTGCTTCTGAGCCTTCCCCAAATCGACCGCCGCATTCGCTGCGCTGACGTGCGCCTGAGCCTCTTCTTGCTTGGCCTGATTCACCGTCTGCGCGCGCGCCGCTTTTAGACCTTCTTCGGAGTTACGGTCGAAGTTGGCCTGGTTGAGTAGGGCCTTCGTCTGGTCAAGCTGAGCGTTGGCCACGTTCAGCTCCTGCTTGGCGACCTCCACCTCATTCTGTGAGCTTTGCAACGTCCCATCTCTGCGCGCGACCTCGTCCGCAGCTTTCTGCAGCTCGGTCCGGGCCTCGTTAACCGGCCCCAACTGGTCGGCCGGAATCCGAGCCAGCTGTTCCGCCGTGACGGAGTCCGATCCCTTCTGAAACAAGCTGCAGCCAGCGAGGCCCAGCGCTCCCGCAACCAAGAAACCAACTAGACGCGACATGACCCTTCGCCTCCCTCTTCTCCGCCGCTCGGGCGGGCAACGGCGAACGCCCATCCCTGTGACACGAACGCGCGTTCGGCCAACCCTCGATCTAAACCGGGGTGCCTCCGTTCAACCAGTGAAAGTAA
>DATFTC010000079.1:0-10579 GCA_035262305.1 Myxococcaceae bacterium
TTGTTGGTCGGACCCCATACCCAGCCTTCGTCGACGGCCATCAACCATGCATCGTCCCGCTTCCGGAGCTCGGCGAGCGTTTTTTCCCGCGCCTCGTTCAAGGCGTCTAAATAGAAGTCGAGCGGGTGGCCTTTGATTTTCTTACGGCCCTCGTCCCCGAGCCCCATCGCGGGATCCCATTTCTGCTTTACCGGCTCTGGCCAACTGCCCCATTTCATCCCTTGGAACGTATGCATCTGGTAATAGGTTTCGGTCGCGGCCAAATGAAGCAGCAGTGCGCCAATGGAATTCGCGTTGGCGTCGAGCAGCTGATCAAGATCATTTTGCGTCATCCCCTGCACCGGGCCTACCACGGCACGCTGCATCCACGTCAGCATCGAAACCATGGTCCCGATTTGTGGCGAATATCCCGGCTTTGGTCCCAGGATATTCACGCCTGGGTCGCGTGCAGGGGATGCGAAACCCGAGAAAGGGACTATGCCGGCGGCACTGGCCGTAACCGCGGCCGTCGCTTTCAAGAAAATCCTGCGGTCTGTGATGCATGGTTTATCCATGAGTTTGCCTCCCGCCACAACGATTTGTCTGGCGCGTCATCTGCTTGATAGGTTCCCTGTTCCCAATTGTCCAGAACGAGCCACAAGCGAACGTCGGCCACTTCTTGCGCCCTGTGAAAGGTCATGCAGTCCCCTGCCCCGCCTCGGAGATAGTGCTAATAAAGACCCCCATGCCGCTCAAAGTCCCCGCAGTTGACCCTGCCACGCTGAAGCCGCGCACGAGCTCGGGCTATCCGGAACCCTTCCGCTCCCGAGTGCTACCGCGGGAGAAGCGCGCCCTCGGAGACGCGCTCGGACTGACGAGAATCGGCGTCAACATGACGACGCTGCCGCCGGGCAAGGAATCGTCGATGCGTCACTTCCACACGCGCGAGGACGAGCTGGTATTCGTCCTCGAAGGCGAGGTGGTGCTGCGAACAGACGAGAGCGAACAGCTGCTGACCGCAGGCACGTGCGCCGGATTCCCAGCGGGATCGACGGACGGACACCAGTTGGTGAACCGAAGCGATCGACCCGCCCGATATCTTGAGATCAGCAACCGCGATCCCGAAGACGCCGTCGAGTACCCCGACGTGGATCTTGCCTACCGCAAGACTCCCGACGGAAAGGCGGTCTTCACGCGCAAGGACGGCACGCCGCACCGGTGAGGGTTTGAGCGGTGCCTAGCTGGCGACCGATGACACTGAATGTATCAACCGCACGCGCTCGAGTGATTGCCTTTACTCGCGTTTGCGCTCTTCGGTGTCGGCGACGCGGAGGTACTCCCGGACCCAAGCGGTAGAATAGAACCTTCATTCTACCTGCGATCGCCCGGAGTACCGGCTGGAGCGAGGGTTCTCCGAGGTCACGTCGCGCCGTCGATCTGGAGCGCAGACTCGTACTGATGCAGCACGTGTTGCATCGCCATTGAGGGCGAGTCCCAAATGGGACGACTTATTAACCGCCGTGCGATACGCGATCCGCCCGCGCGCCCGAGGCTGTCTTTCGCAGCGGGTTTCGACGCTCGAGGAAACGGCGATGAAGCACCCATGCGCGCCGACCGGCTCGCACCAGCGGGCTCCACCATGCCCGCTTCGGCCGTCGCAGGAACCGCTGCAGCGCTGCGTTCGAAGCCTCGGCGGCCTCGATCATCGGAAAATGGCCGCAGCGGGGAAAGATCACCAATTCGGCCCCGAGGTCCATGGCGAGACGCTCGCCGAACGTTGGGCTGGCGATCGCGTCCTGCAGCCCCCAGAGAACGAGCGCTGGCACTCGTATGGTCGAGTAAAGAGTTTGTTGCTGGGCAAAGCGCATCGCGCGCATGGTGGCGAGCGCGGCTATCCTCGCGGCGTGCGACGCCATTCTCGAAGCGACGGTCTTCACGCGCTCCGGAGTGACGTAGCTGGGATCGTGGAATGCGAGTGCAGCTGCGCCCGAACGCAGCGCTCGTCGTAGAAGCCGAGCAGCGACTCACCGATCCAGTCGGCGCGCGCCCAGCGGAAGAGCCAGGAAAGCTGCTCTTCGTACACCCAGCCGTCGTACACCGCGATGCGAGTGGTCCGAGCCGGAGCCGCGAGCGCCATCGCCAATGCGACCGCGGCGCCCCAGGAGTGCCCCACCACCGCAGCTCGATCGATCTGGAGATGATCCAGCAGCGACCAAACAAGCTTCGCCTGGGCGCGAGGCGAGTAATCGCCTCCGCCGCGATCGCTGAGGCCGAAGCCCTTGAGGTCCAACGCTACTGCGCGGTGCTCCCGCGCCAACTGCGGAACGAGTTGGCTCCAGACCTCAAGCGAGGAGGCAAACCCGTGCAGCAAGACCACCGCCGGACCAGCGCCCTGATCGACGTAGCGGATCTTTGTCCCGTCCACCGTCGCGAAAGTGGCGTCGCCCGGCTCTTGCAGAGCGGGACCCGCCTGAAATCCCGAATCGTCGTTCGAAGCGAGCTGCTTGTTCGGCGGCGATGCCGGCGTCTCTGTCTTCGCGTCCACGTTTGAGTTGTGCATGGTGCCAAGGCTAACGTGCCTTGGGTTCAATGCAGGCCTGACGATGAAAAATCCCCAACGTGACATTCTTGCTCGTATTAGCAACGACTCTTCGGGGAATAGGAAATCGCAAGTTGCAGCGCCGTTAGCACAAACTAGAGGAGGGGAGAGTCATGAGCCGAATCGAAAGTATTCTTCATTACCCATTGGTCACCCTTTCCGGCGGAACCATCACCCTCGCCTCGATCCTGGTCGGCGGCGCGGTCGTTGCGGTGGGGTTTTTCATTGCTGCATTGGCCGGCCGAATGGTGGAGCGAGTTTTGATTGCGCGTGGGGTATCGGTTGCAGCCCAGTTCGCTGCGGGAAAGCTCACGCGCTATACGGGGGGCCTGCTTGCCATTCTCGTCGGGATCAACTCCACTGGCTTGAACATCAGCGCTGTCATCGCTGCGTCCGCTGTGCTTCTGGTGGGCATTGGTCTTGGTCTGCAGAATATTGCCCAGAACTTCATCTCCGGACTGATTCTATTGGTGGAACAGCCGGTGCGGCCCGGTGACTTCATCCGCGCGGGCGACGCTCTGGGCAGAGTCGAGAACATCGGCCTGCGCGCCACCTGGGTCGTTACCCGCGATGAGGTGATGATCATCGTCCCGAACAGCCAGCTGATCTCATCCCAAGTCATAAACCATTCGCGGCCAGCGGCGAAGATACGATTGGCGGTCAAGGTCGGCGTGGCCTACGGCTCCGACACGGCGCGCGTAAGGGACGTGCTCATCCGCGTCGCGGAAGAGAACCCCAGGGTCCTTCGCGAGCCCGGCCCTGAGGTTCGATTCGACGACTTCGGCGATTCTGCGCTCCAGTTCTCCCTGCTTGTCTGGGCGGAGAATCCGCGCGTGGAGCGGAGCATAGCGTCCGATCTTCGCTTCGCGATCGACAGCGCATTCCGAAAGGCAGACATCGAGATCCCACTTCCGCAGCGGGACCTTCATCTGCGTTCCGGAGTCGAGTCGATCACCTCCCTCCACGCGCCAACACATCAGTAGTCACAGCGCGCGGTTCGCTCAATCCGATTGGGGGGCGACGAAATCAAGTTCAGCGTAAAGCTGGTTGGTCTCAGAGATCGACTCGTCCTCTGGTGTCAAAGGGTTGGCTGGCTCTAGTCGTCGTGCTCGGGCACGAAGAGAGCTACGCATCCAGTACCTCTAAAGCCAAACTGGGCGCACGTACTGTCATCGGTCGACGGATCGTCGACGATTGCCTGTGTGATTTGAACGACCGTGAATATGTGATTGTTCTCCGGTAAAGCAGACGGATTTTTTCCTCTGACATCGGTCACGTTCTGGAGCCACGCATTGGTTCGCGCGTCGATCACGCCCAGGGACTGCAAACCAGTTGTGCCCGTGTTATCGAGCCCAGTCACATAAAACTGATTGGCGCCTGGGTTGTACCAAAGCTGATCACCCCCGCCGACCTCCGTAATGATGCTCAACACCTCGCCTGTCACCGCGTTCATGATGATCGGAAAGTTGGGTACCGGCGCAGCTCCGCACGCCGAAATCAGAATATGCTGCGAGCGCCCGAGTACGATGCCGTTAAGGCTGCCGCTGGTCGTCCCGACCAGGGCTTGGCAATCGAGCGCGTACGTCGTCTCCACCGCTAAGCTGACGGGGTCGATCACCGCTATCGTCGCCGGAACCACAACCTTGCCGCCGACCACGCTTCCCGGCACGGTAAGCAAGAAGCGACCACCGTCGAGTCCGGGATCCCAGAGCGGCTGTTCCAGCCCCCCAGCGCCGGGAAACGAGATGTAGCCCAGGACAGAGTACGGGGGATCCGCGGAAATGAACGTCGCAAACGGATCGATCGGCATGTGCGGCGCAGCGAGGTCAAGCGGCGCGTTGTTCGCAATGAGAATGATGCGATGCACGGGATCGTATCCGATCTCGTCACAGCGACCGCAGTAGTGGGCGTCGCCGTTGTCGCAGGCGGGAATCGAAGTATTGATTTGTCCGATAATACTTAAATAGTTTGGCGAGCTCGGATTGACGTCCGCCACTGTCGTGGTGCTGTTCCCGTCCCCCGCCCAAAGAATCCCGTCAGGTGTCACCAAGACGCCGTTGGGTCCAGGACCGTTGGTGGTGGCCGTACCCCCGCCGCTCGGCAGCGGGCCAGCCATGCCGGTCACGCGGCCAACGTAGACATTGTTCTCGGCGTCGATGATGTCGATGCCAAAATTAGATCTGTCTGTGATGTAAACCCTCTCCGTCCGCGGATCGACCCAGCTGATATCCGAGCTGATGATCGGATTGTTCGGGACGGAGATTACGCCGGCGAGACGGACGGAAGCTCTGTGTCCTCGACCCTCCCGCGCGCCGACGGAGAGAGGAAACACTACGGTCAAAGCCAGTACGAGCGCACCTAACGTTATCCTTTTCATGGCAGTCCCCCTAATGTGCGAAAGGCCCAACCGGCTTTCGCGATGCGTTTAGCTGGGGCACCGCCTCACCTGGCGACAAACGGGCTCGGAACTCCGCGTCGAGACGGCGCCCAGCTCGCACTAAGACGAGAACGCGCCTTCTTGGCAACAGCGAGCTTGGCACAGTGTTCGGCGCCGTACCTATCGATTCGGAGCGAACCAGTTCACGTGGGCAACGAGGAGACGCCCCTGAACAAAAAGTGGTGCCGCCCGGCAGACCTGACGCGCCAGGCTCGTAGGAACCCCGCGAACGATTGAACAGCCTCGACCTGCATTTTAGATCTCGATCGGCCTGGGCCCGCCGTTTTCTTTAGCAGCATCTGGGCGTACGCGCACAGCAACGGCGTTAACCCGTCTCTCGCATTCAAATCGGGGCGAGAGGATTCGAACCTCCGACACCCTGCTCCCAAAGCAGGTGCGCTACCAGGCTGCGCTACGCCCCGTTTCCCTATTCAACCGCGCTGTCGGGAAGGATACTCGAGAGCACTTCCAGTTGACAGAGAAAAGATTCCCTAGCTGATGTCTCGGCTGCAGTTCCAAATCAGACATCTTCCAGGGTGAACGTGCTTGCGAGGCGCCGGTTTGAACGCGCGTGAAGCGCGGCCCGCAACCGAACCTGCGATTGTTGCAGACGATCGTACCGGCCCCAGCGCTTTTAGTTTGCCGCGCTGACGCGCTTGCTCGGCGGCGTCATCCCGAGCTCGTGCATCACGAATGCGTAGATATCGCTGAGCTGTTCCACCTGCTGCTTCACCAAATCGGCGCCGCCGTGGCTCGCGTTGTGGTCGATGCGAAGCCAGATCGGCGAGTCGCTCGACGTCGCCGCTTGCAGCTCCGCGGTCATCTTGCGGGCGTGGACCGGATCGACGCGATCATCGGAATCGGCCGATACCATTAACAGCGCCGGGTACGCGGTTCCGCGAGAGACGTGGTGATAAGGGGAATAGGCAAAGAGCACTTTGAAATCACCCTCGTCGTCGGGCGAGCCATACTCGGGAATCCAAAGCTTGCCCAAACCGAAACGGTGATATCGAACCATGTCGAGAAGCGGCACCTGGCAAACCACTGCCCGGAACAAATCGGGCCTCTGCGTCACAGCGGCTCCCATCAGCAAACCGCCGTTCGAGCCGCCGCGAATGGCGAGCCGTTCAGGCTTGGTGTAACCAGATTTGACGAGGTGCTCCGCGGCGCCAATGAAATCGTCGAAGACATTCTGCTTGTTCGCCTTCATTCCCGCCCGATGCCATGCCTCGCCGAATTCTCCGCCGCCCCTCATATTGGCGAGCGCGTAGCCACCTCCGGCCTCAAACCATGCGTACAGGCTCGCGCGGAATGACGGGAGCATCGCGATATTGAATCCGCCATAACCAGTAAGCAGGAAAGGCGTCGAGCCATCCTTGCGCATGTCTTTTCGATGCACGACAAACATCGGCACCCGCGTTCCGTCCTTGGATTTGAACCACACTTGCTCGGTCTCGTACGGCGTTGGATCGATGGGCACCTTGACGGAAAACCACACCGACGTCGCGCCAGTTTTGATCGAAGTCTTGTAGATGTTCTCCGGCCTCGTGAATGACGAGAACGTGAAGTACGCGTCGTCATGCTCGGGATCGCCGACGATAGCGCTGGTAGCGCCGATCCCCGGCAGCGGCACCTTTCGAACCGGCGCGCCATCGAGCGTTCGAATCTCCATCTCATTCCTTACGTTTCGCAAATAGACAAGCAAGAGCTTGTTGCCGATGACGCTCCCGTTCTCAATCACGGCTTCCTTGTCTTCCGGAACGATCTCCTTCCAGCGCGCCCGCTCCGGATGACTCGGGTCTACTCGGTAGACGTGCCAGTTGGGCGCCCCGTCATTGGTGGATACGTAGAAGCGGTCCTTCCAAGCGGTGACGCGATACTGATTTTGCCCGTCTGAAATCGCGAGTGGCCGCCAGATACGCTCGCGCTTGCGCAGGTCTTGATAATAGAGGTCGTTCGCGTTCGTGCCCCTAGAGATGAGAAGAAGGAGCCAGTGGCCGTCGCGGGACACGCGAACGAACATGTTCCGCTTCGGATCTCCGGTTTTCTCGCGCACCACCGGGTCCTTGCGCGGATCGGTCCCGAGCTTGTGGAACCGTACGACCGCCTCGCCGAAGCGATCGGCCGGCGATAGACCCTCTCGCGTGGGGAAGTGAGTGTAATAGAAGCCGTCCCCCTTCGCCGTCCAGGAGCCCTCCCCGCGAACATCTTCGATGGTGTCGATGGTGCTCACTTTCCGCGATGCGACATTCATCACGTGCATCGTTCCATAGTCGGCATTGTTCTTGTGCAAAGAGTAGGCAACGGATTTGCCGTCCAGCGTCGCCGTGTAGTCGTGGAATGCGATGCTGCCGTCGGGGCTGAGCGCATTCGGATCGATCAAAAGCTGCTCCTTCCCGTGCTCGCCTTCGCGGAAGTAGACGACGGCCTTTTCCTGAGCCGCTTGTCGTCGGGTATAGAAGAAGCGGTTTCCCCGATGCTCGGGAGCCGTGACCGTCTCAATGTAGAGCAACTCGCGCAGCCGGGCGGCAAGGGCATCGTGCCCGGGCAACTTTGCCAGCTCGTCGCGAGCGAGATTATCCTCGGCCTCCATCCATGCTTGCACTTCAGGGGCCTTGACGTCTTCGAGCCAGCGGTAGGGATCGCGCACCTCTTGACCGAAAATCTGGTCCGACACCTCCTGCTCACGCGCCGGCGGATAAATTCTCTTTGACGCGGGCGCAGCTGCACCGGAGCCGGAACCCGCCATCAGTTGTTGAACGGGCGATGGAGCGTTGGGCGAGACCGTCTCGGCGCTCTGCGGTCCGGCGCAGGCAAACGCTGCTGCGACGGCAAAGATCGAGGTAGTGCGAAGCTTACGCATGTGTTTTCTCCGTGGGCAGCCGGCTATATCGCCTTGGTGAATGAACGGCTACCGGCAGGCATCGGCAGAAAAATATAGCAATGCGAAGTGCGGCCGCATGCGAGCCCACGCCTGAGCCCGATGGGAGATGCGCGCCTTCTCCTCGGGAGTAAGCTCCGCCATCGTGCGCCCCAGCTCGGGAATGAAGAAGACCGGGTCGTAACCGAATCCGTTGGAGCCCTGCGCGCGCCTCGCGATCCGTCCGCGGCATTCGCCCGATTCAGTAACGCTCCACCCTTCCGGAAGCGCCAGGCACAACGCACATCGAAAGGCTGCGCCCCGGTTCTCATCGGCGACTTCACGCATCTCCCCGAGCAGCTTCTCAATCCGCGCCGCATCTGTTCCGAGCGCGTACCTCGCCGATCGAACGCCGGGCCGTCCCTTGAGAGCGTCGACGCACAACCCCGAGTCATCGGCCAGCGTCGCAATTCCGGTCGACCTCGCGCAGGCGAGCGCCTTGAGCCGCGCATTCTCTTCGAAAGTCTCGCCCTTCTCGTCGATCTCCGGAAGATTGGGATGGTCGGCCAACGATTGAACGTCGAACCGTGACCCGACCAAATCGCGCAGCTCGCGCAACTTGCCTGGATTTCGCGTCGCGAACAGCAGCTTCACTTCGCCAGCACCTGCCTCTGTATCTCGATCAAACGCGCGATGGCTTGCATCCCCGCGTCGAGCATGCCGTCGAGCTGCAGCCGGCTGAACGGCTTGTGCTCCGCGGTCCCTTGAACCTCGACCAGCTTGCCTTGCCCGGTCGCCACCAGGTTCATGTCCACCTCGGCGGTGGAGTCTTCCGAGTAATCGAGATCAACCATCAACTCGCCATTGACGACGCCGACCGAGACGGCCGCCACCGGCGTAACCGCGGGCATCGGCAAAACGCGCTTGCCACTCAGCGCTTTGAGGGCCATCACCAGCGCGACATAACTGCCGGTGATCGCCGCAGTGCGCGTCCCGCCGTCGGCTTGCAGCACGTCGCAGTCGAGGGTGAGGGTTCTCTGCCCGAGCACTGAGCAATCGACGGCCGCTCGCATCGACCGGCCGATCAGCCGCTGAATCTCCAGCGTGCGTCCACTCTGCTTGCCGCGCGCAGCTTCGCGGGCGGAGCGCGTATTGGTCGAGCGGGGCAGCATCCCGTACTCGGCGGTGATCCAGCCTCCGGGCGTGCCCATCAAGTGCGGCGGTTGTTTTTCCTCCACCGAGCAGGTCACGAAGACTTTGGTGTTGCCGAACTCCACCTGCGCCGAACCTTCGGCGTGCACCGAAACGCCGGGCGCAATCGTCACCGGCCGCAAATCAAGTGCGCCGCGTCCGAAAGACCGCATGGATTCTCCTCAAGGCAAAGCGCCTGTCTATCAGAGAAGGAGCGGATCCGGTGCTACGTTCAGCGGCCGCCCTGGTCGGTCAGCGTGGCGCCGCGGGTGACGTTGCGCGTTTGATCGACGAAGACCTTCACCCCTTGAGCTATCGCTGACGCGATGCGCTGCTGATAGGCGGGATCTTGAAGTCGCTTTCCCTCGACCGGGTGGGAAATGAATCCCATCTCAACCAGGATCGCCGGGGCTTCGACGCCCATCAGCACGTAAAACGGCGCCTGCTGGACTCCGCGGTTGACCGCACCGGTGACGGCGACCAGCTTCTGGTGCACTGCATAGGCGAGCCGAGATGAGTCTGCGTGCGCCTCCGACCTCACCAAGTCGGCCAAGATGAAAGAAAGGGGATCGCTTCCATTCGAGCTTCCGCTGCGAGACAACTCGGCATTCTCTCGAGCGGCGGTCTTTCCGGCTTCTTCGCCCGAGGCGCCGGCCGAGAGGAAAAAGGTTTCCACGCCTTCGATCCGGTCCCGCTGCCGCTTGGTGGCCATCGAGTTCGCGTGAAGGGAGATGAAGAGGTCCGGCTTCTGCCGATTGGTGAAGGCGACGCGCTCCGACAGCGGCATCAAGTTGTCCGCTTCCCGGGTGAGGGAAACGTTTGCATCCAGCTCCTTTTGCAGCGCCTCTTTGAGTTGGCACGCGATCTGAAGGCTGAGCGCTTTCTCCGCCACTCCATCCGCGCTGAGCGCACCCTCTTGAAAGCCCCCATGCCCCGGATCGACCACGATGCGCGGTCCGGAGCCGGCAAGCGCCGCCGAAGCGGCCAGGCATGCGAACGCAGCGAGAACCCTCCCGTGCTGACTCGAAAGCATTCGGTCGCGAATGGTAACAATCGAGCAGAAGCGGCGAATAGGAACCCCGCGCCCTGCATCCGCGGTCGATTGCGCGAAATGCGCGAAGATCTCCCACTTGAAATGAATTGACAGCCGATCGCCGGCGCGCAAAATGCCGCCGCGGGGGCGCAGCCCAACGAGGGTGAAGCATGAAAGACCGCCAGAAAAAGGAAGTCCCGTTCTTTGCGCGTTACCTGGAGGGTCAAAAGCTGAAGCGCGTGCGGGGCGGTGAACACTTCGTCACCTTGAAGTACCCGTCGGACGACGACGAGTTCGTCACGATGAAATTTCCCTCGGACGATGACGAGCTGACTGAGTAAAGGGGTGGGGCCGGGTCGGCCCGAGCGTCGCTGGTCGTCGCTCGGGTCGCCCGTGAGTGAAGCGAAGGGCGCCCTGCTCTACCTTCCAGGGAATCTCGGAGCAGCCGATGAGCTCCACGCGCAATGCAGTTCTGCTCGT
>DATFTC010000080.1:0-2945 GCA_035262305.1 Myxococcaceae bacterium
TCCCGTCGATCAGGACGTCGGCCTTTTCGAAGTCGCCCACCCTCGGGTCGAGGCTCAGCACGACACCGCCGCGCAGAAGAATTCGGCGCTGTCGGCCGTCGCCCACCAGGCCCTGGAGATCTGAAGGATTCGCCGAGCGCAGGCCTCCGAGCTGTGCCTCACGTACGATATTATCCGCTGCCGTCCCGCTGTTGGCGGCAGGAATCGTGGCGGCTGCAAGTCCCGCTGTGCTCGCTCTGATGAAATCGCGTCTGTTCATCGGACCCCTCTTCGTGTTTGTCGCGAAGCGACTTCGTGGTTGACCGCAAGCTGATTGTACCATTTTGGCGTGATTTTGCGTTTGCGCTGCGATGGGCGGTCTGGACGGTGTTGTCTCGCTGATCGCGGGCCCGGCCTGTGATTGATCCGACCTGTCGCTTCTCATTGAGAGGGCTGCCAATCCAACTTTCGGCAGGGCCAAAGCCTTTTGGGCCCTGCTCGATCTCACCGCTTAGGATTTGGTCGGACGCTGTCTACCAAGCGTCTTTCATTGACCGCGCTCATGGCGCAGCTACCAGAGCGAGGTTGGCTCTTCGATTAGGATTAGGCACTGCCCAACCTCGGCTGCTCTGGGTCACCAACGGCTGTGCCGATAACATGAGCGGTACGTCCGAAGTACCCGAGCTAGCCGGCCCACTTGTGCAACGTGCAAGTCGGCAGAGGCGGGCCAACAACTGAAGTTCAGCCACATGGCTGCCACCGCTGGACGGTAGCAGTGGACCGTCCGTCGCTGCGATGGTGCGTTCGACGGTAAGACTCGCGGCAAACGTTGACGATCCTCCTTCCGCGGGGTCAAGCTCCGCTCGGGTCGCGGTCGCTGAGCCCAGCGCCAGGCCGCAATGGCAGAGATCATCGGGGCTCGTCATGGGCATCGACTGGTTCCGAGTGCAAGTGAAACAGGCCGCCAATCATCCTGAGCTCGGCAGGTTGATTGAGCAACAAGCTATTGCGTTTCAATCCATCTGGACATGGAATTTCAATTCCTGGATAGACCGGGTTCCCTTTGATCTATGCCACCGGCTTCATTTGGAGACCTATCAGGCCGCATCGGAGGCCCTGCGCCACCTCCTTGAATTCCCCGAGTGGAATGATGGGCGGATGGACGTACCCGATCTTTCCACTTGTTGGAGGGTCTATCCGATCACGCACAACGCCATATTCCCGCCGCTGTGGCGCTTGCGCGCCCACCGGACGTTCCTTCCGGATCAGCTTGAGGCACAGCTCCCGGAGTGGAAAGACTGGGCGGGACAGGTGGCAAACGGAGGACACGAGGAGTACGTCCGCGAGCTTCACCTGTACGTCACCAGCGATTTCATGAGACACCACTGGTCGTCTCTGCGGGCCGCTGCGATCGCATCGCATTGTCGCACGGGGAGTTGGACAACGAAACCTACCCTTGTAGAGGTGCGCGAAAGGATCGTTCGGCTCCCCGAGCCGACCGTGTCAAGGGTTCGCATCGAGCCGTCCGAGAGGCCATCGCTAAGGCAGGATGAATTCGAGGCTCAGTACGCGGCCGCGTTCGAGGGAGTCAAGACGCTCATCGAACTGACGCGCGCTTGGGATTCGAATGTTCGGGGGAATGAGAAGCTCCAGTACTACGAGGACTATTATCGCTTGACCCTTGATGAATTCAGGCATCACGCCCGCGACAGCTGGCTGCAGGAGTTCTTCGAGTGGGCTATCCGATGCGTGCAACGCGGGTTTGGTCTCTATCTCGACTACTGAACGGGGCCCTGCCCCAAAACCTGCCGTGAGCAAGTGCAACAAATCCTCAAAAAAATCGCACCATCATTCAATCACCTCGTCCGCACGGGCGAGCAAGGAAGGCGGCACGGCGTTCGGTGCAGCTCCAGGGCATGGTCGGTGAAGGATCACTGTCAATTTCCTCCAGTCGGAGGACGGCAATTACGGAATAGGAAATAAACCGGGATTCCCGCCGCGATGAGGCCTAATCCGGCCAAACTTTCATTCGGCGTTGTCCAAAGCGTGTTGACGATCAGCAGGAGCGCGCAGGCGATGAAGATGACGGGCGGCCAAGGGAACGCGGGAGTCCGATAGGCAGGCGCCGGAAGTTTGCGACGGAGATAGAATAAACTGAATGTGTTGAGCGCGTAGAAGATCCACGACGCGAACACGATACAATCCGTGAGTTGATCGAAGGTGCCCGAGGCGGCGAGCACGCATGCCCACAAGCCTTGAACCACCGTGCTCCCGACAGGTGAGTGCGTGCGCGCGTTCGCCTCACCGAGCCACGACCACATCAAGCCGTCCCGGGCCATCGCGCATGGAACGCGAGCGCCGGTCAAGATCGTTCCGTTCATCGCCCCCAACGCAGAAAAGACGAAGGCGAGGGAAAGTATCGCAACCGCGGCGCCGCCGAAACTTCGCAAGGCGGCCTTTGTCGCGACCGGCAATGCGTCAGGATAAAGCGTGGAGTGCGAATTTACGACTTCCTCAAATGGCAAAGCGTAAAAATAAGCGAGATTGGCGCCCGCGTACAAAAACAGCACGGCTATGAGTCCCCATACGAGTGATTGCGGAATCACGCGATCGGGGTCGCGAATTTCGCCCGCCGCCATCGGCAGATTGTTCCAGCCGTCGAAAGCCCAAAGTGCCGCGAGAACGGCCGACCCAAAGCCGGACCAGCCCTTCCATCCCGCTGATGAGGCAGCATCGCTGAGATGATGCCAACTCGTGCCCGCTCCGAACGCAAATATCGACGCCGCCAGCCCGAAGATCATTATAATCTTCACTGCGGTCATCACGGCTTGCACCCCTCCGCCGAAGTGAACCGAGAAGCAATTGAGCACGGTGAAAAAAGCGATAATCGCAATCGCCATCTCGATCCGATGATTCGCCATCGGCAGAAAACTTTCGAGAAACGTCACGGAGGCGATCGCGTATGC
>DATFTC010000081.1:0-9030 GCA_035262305.1 Myxococcaceae bacterium
CTACGAGATTGGTCTGCGCAAAGCGATCGGCGCTTCCGACGGAGAGGTATTGATGCAATTTCTGCTGGAAGCGTTGGTGCTCGCGGCATTGGGAGCGCTGGCCGGCACGGTGGCTGGAACCGTCGTCTGCAGAGCGCTGTCGCCTATATTCCCATACGGCTTGGTCGTCAATCCATGGGGATTGACGATGGCGTGGATCGCCGCTTTGGTGTTGGCGGTGATTTTCGGTCTGTACCCCGCGCTTCGCGCCTCGAGACTCGCGCCGATCGAAGCGATGCGGTAGGGAGCATATTCAGGCGCAGCACCACTCACCAAGCAACGTTTAGAGTCCTCGTTGCGACAGGGCATGTGCCGCAACCTGGTGTTACATTCTCGTATGTCAAAGTCAACGATTCATCGATGATGGTTGAGCCGTTGCGTTGCAGAACCACCCTCGTAGAAGTTGATTGAGTGCGAAATGTCACTGTCCACTCATCCGGGCTTGGGACTATACGACCATTTTGCCCTGGCTCTGAGCAGCTGAAGCTTTGCGAAACGCTGGTCGACGAGCACGTGAAATCCTGTGTGGCGTCCGCAGATTCGATATGCACAAGGTAGGTGCCAGTTCCCTGACCTGGAGCAGGCTGAACACGAATCGTCGCACCAGGGCAAAGATAGCCGATGGGGTAACAAGTATGTCCACAACCGGTCAGGGGCAACAACGCCATCCCGAACAAGGTAGCGACTGAGATCGCGACGAAAATCGTCGCAGTTGGCCAGCGCATCTCTACCTCCCGATCGGGAGCTATTCTATCAGCAAGCCATGCAAACGAAGCAAGTCGCCGATTTCTTGCTCGTGATCGAGCATGAACTGATCGATTCCGTAGTAAAAGTAGCCTTTGGTGATGGAATCGCTCTCAGGTTGGGGTATCTCCCCGCGAGTTGAACTCTACTTAACGCGCCGAACGGTGGAACGAGCCCCTCGCGTGCATCGAGGCAAACAAGCGAAGCATTGAACGATCGAGCTCCGGGAACTTTTGTGCTCCGCCGTGGCATCTCCTGATCGACTCACAACGGAGGAGCTCATGAAATCGTTCAGAAGCAACTTAGCAATTTGTGCACTGGTTTTGTCTTCGGGCGGAGTCGCGAATGCCAAGCAGGTCATTGTCTTCGAGGCGCCGCTCGACCGTTGGCAAAAGGAAGTCTCGGCAGACTTCGCGGTGAACCGCGAGTTGGGTCGGGCCTGGGTCGACGTGCAACTGGAGTCGACGGAGCCAGGCGATGAGATGCCGAGCGTGCAAGTGATCTCGAGGAAGCTCGAAGGCCTTACCTACGATCCAACGCGCAAGCAGGTGCTGTATGGCACCGGGACCGAAAGCACGGTTTGCGCAGAGGACGCCAAGTTTCTCTGGCGAACTTATCTGAAGGCAACCGGGCAATGTCAGCTGACCCCGCTCTACGAGCAGCGCAATGTTGACGATGGGTTTAGGATTCGCGAGCAAACCATGGCCAAGGTCGCTTTCGAATCGAAGTCCAGTCTTCCCCTCGACTCGGCACCGACGGCGCTGATAGAGCAACTGAAGGGCGCCGAGATCTCATTGGAGCAAGGAATGGCTGCCAGCATGGCAGAGGGGAAGCCGATATCGGCGAAGTTCGAGGTCGAAAACGGCCAGCTCCAGCTCTCAGTCTACATCGCGAAGGACGCGAGCTACCACGAGGTGATCGTCGACCATAAGACTGGGAAGATTTCAAAGGCCGAGCAAATCACCAGCGGTGACGATCTCGCGGCCGCGGTGGCACAGGGCGAAGCGATGGCCCAGGCCAAAAACTCGCTGCAAGGAGCGCTGGCAAAGGCAGCGTCAACGAACGACGGGTACCGCGCAATCAGCGTGACCTCGGCGCTCAAGGATAATCGGCCGATCGCTTACATCACTCTAGTGAAAGGTAAAGACTCCAAGACGATCAGTGAGGCGCTCGACTAAAGCGCGACCCGGCGGCAAGGAAGCGCGGCATGATCGCCGAAGCCTCATGGGATGGAGGGCTGGGAGTGACGGAGAAAGAGTTGCTCACCTTGGCGACGTCGGCTGCGAATCGATTGAAGCGATTCGCGTATCACTTGTGCGGTGATGCCGACGTCGCCGAGGACTTGGTTCAGGAGGGATTTCTCCGCGCCCTGGCTCGCCGCGCACAGCTGCGCGACACCAGCCGCGCACTTCCATGGCTTCTGATGATCGTTCGCCGAGTCTTCTTGGAGAATCGCCGCAAAACTCAACGCCACTTGCAGTTGATCGAGGGGGACGAGACGCTGATGGATCCGCCGGTCGGAAATTTGGAAGAGGAAATGTTTCGCGGCGCGCTCAGCGAGGAGGTAGCTGACGCGCTGGCGGCGCTCCCCGAAGAGTGGCGGACCTGCCTGCTGCTTCGCGAGCTGGACGAGTTCTCATACGAGGAGATCGCCGAGATCGTCGAATGCCCTGTCGGCACCGTGCGCTCGCGCCTCGCGCGCGCCCGTGCGCAGTTGCTCGTCTCGCTACACACCTTCGCGGCCGATCGCGGCGCCAGCCGAGGAGGACGGAGATGAGTTGCCCGAGCTTCGAATCCTTGAGTGCCGAGTTGGACGGAGAGCTGGCCGAGCTCGAGAGGGAAGCGGTGAGATCGCACCTTGACGGCTGCGACAAGTGCCGAGCCCGCCGGACCGAGCTGCTCTTGTTGGGGAGCGCAGTGCGGAACGCGTCGGCGGCTCCATTCGATTCCAAGGAGCTTAAGGCGCGCCTGATGGCAACGGTGCAAAAGCGCCGACGCGCGTCGGCTTTCCGAGTCGCATTGGGTGTTGCAGCTGCTGCTGCGCTGGTCGCCCTGCTCGTGCCGGTGCTGGGCGGCAAGGATGTGGTCACCGAGCTGGTTGGCGACCATCTCGGGACCACCGTGACGGGCGAGGAACCCTTCGATGTCGTGAGCAACGACCCGAACGTCGTCGAGCGCTGGTTTGACGGGAAGCTCGACTACAAGTTGCGAATCCCGCGCCCGCCTGCGGCGCGGCTTCTCGGCGGTCGGCTCTGCAACGTCGGTGGCCGCCAATTCCCGCTCGCCTCATATGAGCGCGAGGGCCGGCGCATCTCGCTCTTCGCCATGGGCACTGCCGCCCGAGGCCGCGAGGGAGACTGCAAGGAGGGAGTGCGCGGCTTCACGGTCTGTCGCCAGGCCGCGGATGGAATCGACTATATGCTCGTGTCAGACTATCCGCGGTCGGAAGCGAAACGCGTGCTCACCGCCGTGCTCTCGGACCTTCGCTGAAATCTTTTTTGCGAACCTCAACTCGTCATTGGGAAGCCCGCGCACTCAAGCTTTTCGCAATCAGGGCGTCCACCTGGGTGAAATCGTTTCCAGTGTAGCGTTGGCCTTCCACGCTGAAGGCCGGGTACCGTCGGAACCTTCTCAGCAGGGACTTGAAAAAGCCCTCGATCGACGCAGCATCGATGAGCCGCACCGCGACCTGGTTATCGAACTTCGAGGAAAGCGTTTGTGCCCACTCGGACAAAGCGTGGAACTCGGTGCTGAGACCCTCGGGAAGGCCGGTCTGGATCATCTCCCGCTGCACTTTTTGCCGAAGCCCGATGACCTGCCAGGTCACCTCGCAGTGCTGTCAATGGCTGTACTGCGTTGGGACGTAAGTGATGACTTCAACGCGAACGGGCCGATCGAGGGATTCCTGCGGCATTGTGGAGCCTCCCCGGGAACTTAACTACTCTGCGACCTCAAAGGGAAGCTCGCAACCTTGCGGCGCTCCCGGCATATCGAGGCTTCCCGACAACTACGTGGGCGAGACGCCGGGATACGACCAAGTGTCCGTGGGAAGCGGAGTCTCCGAAGTGAAACTCTTGTTGCGCAAAGTGGAAGTTCAGCGTACCCAGTGCGGAGCACTAACGCATCCGCCCGGGCCTTGTACGCTCGTGACATTACATTAGATTCCGCGTGTGAGAATCCTGCTGGTAGAGAATCATCAAACTTTTGCCGAAATTGTCGCTACTCAGTTCTTGACGGAACACGAGGTCGTGATCCTATCCAAAGTATCGGAGGCACTCTCGCGGCTGAGGGAATCGACATTCGATGCCATCCTCGTTGACTACGACCTCGATGATGGCAAAGGAAGCGAGCTGGTTGAGTGGCTGCGCGGCTCTGGGTTTGGCGGTGTTGTAGTCGGAGTTTCGTCGCACCACGAAGGCAATCAGGCGCTGCTGCGAGCAGGGGCAAATTCTGTTTGTCCTAAAGCGGAGTTTCAAAACATATCGTCTGTTTTGAAAGCAGCCCTAGGGGTACACCTGTAGATGCGAATGCTGGGGAGCGACCTCGAGCGCGATGGAAGCAGAAGGGATTGAACTCTCAATATCGAGTGATTGAAAGGCGGGTTCCCTTGAGCTGTGCAACCAATTCCGCGTCGGTCGTATGCAATCGGGCTCCCAATTCTTGAGCCGTAGCAGCGGCGAAGCCGTCAGGCAGGGATGTCGGAAGCCTTGCGACGCGGCGGGCAATGACCTCGTCAGGTACGTGGACTTCAACTCCCTGAGCTCGGAGCAAAACTAAAGGGTCGTGACCAACGCTTCGGGCGGCCTCCGCTGTGTGCTTGAAGACTTCCACAAGGTTGACGAGCGAAATGACCAACCTCCGCTGCCGCGATCGGCACGAAGCGAAAAGCGCCTCCAACTTGGAAAGCGATCCATGTCTGCGCAAAAGCCATCTGATCGCAACGCCGGCGTCAAGGACCCCCAATTTCACGCTTTCGGGCCTCCTCCGCTCGTTCTTTGCGACGCCGAACGTGCAGCTCTTCTACCGGGTCTCGGCCAGTGGTTTTACACCAAGCTTGAAAGCTTCGCCGCGCGGACTCTACGTCGACATCCTCTTGCTTGACACTGAGCACGATTTCTTGAGCCGCGGTGGTCCGAAGGCGCAGAGTGCTTCCGGTCTTCAGTCGGAGCTCGCGACGGACATCTGCCGGTATGACGATCTGGCCTTTCGAGCTTAACCGAAGACTGCGAGTGACCTTCTGCATGATGTAAGACTCTTCAATCTTACGCCGAAGTGCAACCCTGGCCAGTGCGCGCGCGCTCGAGAGCGTCGTAAGCCTTTTTGCGCTCGACGGCGTGCATGGCTTCGGAGCGGTCGACGAGTCAGTCTCCGAGCTGGGAGTCGATTATTTCGCCGCGGGAACGCACAAGTGGATTTTCGCCCCGCGGGGAACGGGTTTGGTCTGGGCGCGTCCGGGACGCTGGGAGGGATTGCGCCCGCTCATCCCGAGCATGCTGGATCGTGAGACTTTCCAAGCCTGGACCGAGGACCGAGCTGAGCGCACGCCCAACGGTGCAGCCCGGATGACTCCCGGCGGGTTTCAAGCGTTCGAGCATCACTGGGCTATGGTCGCCGCGTTTCGAATGCATCGGGCCATGGGCCGCGCACACGTCGCTCGGCGCCTGGAAGAGCTCAATGGCCAGCTGAAGGCTGGGCTGAGCAAGATTCCCGGCCTGGTGCTCCACACGCCGCGAAATCCGGAGCTGTCGGCCGCCATCTGCTGCTTTGAGCTTCCTGGACAGATTCCCGATGAGACGGTCCGGAAGTTACTGGCGCGCAAGGTCGCATCGAGCACGAGTCCCTATGCGCGTCCACTGGCCAGGCTCTCGGCCTCTCTGTTCAACACGCCCGCGGAGGTCGACCAAGCCGTCGCCGCGGTTCGCGCGATCGTTGCTTGAGGCATGGCCTCCCTGCGCGATGTGACTTCCTGACACAGAAAGCAGGCAACATCGTGCGCACTTCACGTTGCCAGCGGTTGCTCGTTGCCCTACCCTTTCGCTCCTCAACGGCGGTAGCAGCGAAACCGGCGAGGCGCCGGGTTGGGAGGCAACGATGGCCAGCCAGTGGGTCAACCCTCGGGACAGCAAGTTCCTGCTGCACGAGGTTTTGAAAATCGATGAGGAAATGCTCGGCAAGGCTCCCTTCGAGGGCATTGACCCCGAGATGGTCGATATGGTGGTCGACGGCGCCGCCACGTTCGGGGAGGGCGAGCTCGCGCCGCACTATCCCGACGAGGCGCGAGGCAAGCCGATCGAGGCGGTGTTCAACGACAATGTCGTCCGCGCTCCCGAGGCGTACAAGACGCTCTGGAAACACTTCGCCGAGGGCGGCTGGCTGAGCATCTCCGACAGCCCGGAGCTCGGTGGCCAGGGCCTGCCCAGCGTCGTCGCCGCCGCCTGCAATGAGTTCTTCTTCGCGTGCAATCAGGCTTTCACCTTGGTCCCCATGCTGACCGTCGGCGCCGCCCGGCTGATAGAGAAGTTCTGCTCCGACGAGCTGAAGGCCGCGTTTCTCAAAAAGATGTTCGACGGCACCTGGTCGGGAACGATGTGCCTCACCGAGCCCGTCGCCGGTTCCGATGTCGGCGCCTTGAAGGCGACCGCGAAGAGAAACGCGGACGGGAGTTACTCCATCTCGGGCACCAAGTGCTTCATCACCTATGGCGACCACGATCTGTGCGAGAACATTGTTCACGTCGTCCTGGCGAGAATCGAGGGCGATCCGCCCGGCACCCAGGGCATTTCCATCTTCGTCATCCCAAAAAATCGCGTGAATCCAGACGGCAGCGTTGGCGAGTCGAACGACGTTGTGACTGGAAACGTCGAGCACAAGATGGGCATTCACGGCAGCCCGACCTGCACGCTCAACTTCGGCGAGAACGGCAAGTGCGTCGGATATCTGATGGGCCGCGAGCGTGACGGGATGAAAATCATGTTTCATTTGATGAACGAGGAGCGGCAGAACATCGGGCTGATGGGCACCGGCCTCGCCGGCTCGGCGTACTTGCACGCTCTGGCCTATGCAAAAGATAGACTGCAGGGATCAAGCATGGGCGCGCGCGCCCCCGGCAAGCAGGTGGCAATCATCCAGCACCCCGACGTCCGGCGAATGCTAATGGTTCAGAAGTCCGTCGTCGAGGGAATCCGTCTGCTTTCACTGTATTGCTTTTACACGATGGACAAGGGAAAGGCCGCGACCACTGAAGATGAGAAGATGAAGTATCAGGGGTTGATCGAAATCCTCACGCCCATCGTCAAGGCCTACTGCACCGATATGGGAATGGTTGTGAATCACCTGGCCGTGCAGACCTACGGCGGCTACGGGTATTGCCGCGACTATCCAGTCGAGCAGATGCAGCGGGATCAGCGGATCAACAGCATCTACGAGGGGACCAACGGCATCCAGGCACTGGACCTCGTGAGCAGGAAATTAGGAATGAGCGGGGGCAAGCTGCTTACGCTGCTCTTGAACGAGACGAACGCTGTCATCGGACAAGCTTTAGACACCGCCGAATTGCGGCAGGAGGCCCAGAGAGTTGAGGAAGCAGTGCACGCGCTCGCGACCACGGCCTCGGCGTTGGGGGGAATAGCGAAAACGAGCCCTACCGTGCCGCTCCTCGCCGCGTGCGACCTGCTCAATTGCTTCGGCGATACGCTCTGCGGTTGGCTTCACCTGTGGATGGCCTTGACGGCCAAGAAAGCGCTCAATAGCGCCGGGAGCGAAGAGGACCAACTTTTCTACCAAGGCAAGATCGAGGGCGCGAAGTTCTTCGTTAACCGCATCACCTCACTAGTCCCCGCCAAGTGCGAGATCCTCGCCAGAGACGAGACCAGCGCGATGCGAATCCCCGAAGGCGCTTTCGCGGTGTGAGCTCGCGAAACATCGGTGGCGTAAGAGAACAAAGCAGATAACTCGTTAAATGACGCGGGAGGAACTTCGCTGTCCAGTGTGTGGTTATCCCCTTGGGTTCCCTCCGTGGAAAGAGGCTTCGCCGTCCGACGAGATCTGCCCTTCGTGCGGAATTCAATTTGGCTACACGGATGCAGAGGAAGCGAGGAAAGACGAGGCGAGGTGTATCGTCTATGGCGCAAAGAATGGATTGCGGCTGGAATGCCTTGGCGGAGCGCTCAAGCGCGCCCGCGAGACTGGAATCCAGTTCAGCAGCTACAGTCGATCGGTTTTAAACTGGAGCACGCAAATTAGGTCAGCCAGTTCGTCGCCACACCGCGGCAAAGCTCACTGGAACATCCTTGAGTGACGCCCATTGGGGCTTTGCAGCAATCCAGCGATCGTCGATCACTTGCTCATGCATCTCCGCGAGCGACCACCCAGCGGACATTGCTGCCTGCACGTGCTCAGAAAAGAGATGGACATGGGTTTCAATCGCGAGCGGCGTTCCGTCGGGCGCATCGAAATGCGTCGGCATTCCCGACTTCATAATGAAGAATGGGTGAAAACCGATGAGGACGTGCGCTCCACCCACTTTGGTGAGCCGGGCAGACTCTAAATAGAGAGGTCGGAGATTGCTGAGGTGCTCGTCGACGAGCGATGTGATCGCCAGCGAATACGCACCCGATTCGAGTCCCGAATCGCTCACGTCAGCCACGTCAAGGCGGCAGTACACGCCCCGCGCTTTGGCGCGCTCGAGCATCTCGGGCGTTAGATCGACGCCGTCCACTTGCTGCACTCCGCGAGACTTCAGCCACGCACCTGTGCGGCCTGTTCCACATCCCAGGTCAGCCGCTCGAGCGACTTCGCTCCAGCGCACAGTGCTGATTTGATCGAGCAGCCACAGGTCCATGTTCTTCTTGATCGTCTCTTCATATGTTGACGACCACATGCGGTAGCCTTCCCGCGCAGAGACGGTGCGGTAACCGCGCGTATCGAACGAAGAGAAAGAAGGCATGCGCGCCGCAATCCCATCGACTGCCTAATGTGTCAAGAGGCGCGGCGTCGGTGTTTCATTCCGAGCAAGGAAAGCCCGCCGGCGAATTGAAACGAGTGTGAAGTTAAGCTCGGTTTCCGAGTTATATTTCACACTCGATGCAAATTCGGGGCGTATGGGGAATCAACGAGCGCTGGGGGGCGGCGTTAGGCTGATCACTTCGAGCTTTCCTTCGGCGTATCGCGCCCGCAGCTGCTTCTTGTCGAACTTACCCACGCTCGTCTTCGGCACTTCCGATATGAACGCCCAGCGTTCGGGGAGCC